>CAYJDA010000142.1:0-1009 GCA_964368815.1 uncultured Oscillospiraceae bacterium | reverse complement strand
TCTTTTGTGACATACCAAACACACCGCTATCTGCATAATTAACATGATTATAACACAACTTCTGCAATGTTTGCAAGCTAAAAATATTGAAAATTAGTCATAATAAAAAAGCCTGCTAATAGTGAAAGCACTATCAAGCAGGTTTTTTTATAAAATACGCAACTATGTGTAGATATTTTTTGCTAAATCGCTGTATTATCTAACGAATCTTGATCATCTTCTTCATCGTCATTTTCTTTTTTTCTACCTAATACATAAATTTGTAGTATTTGAATTGCTGTAATCAATGCAAACCACAAACTAAATCTATCGAATATAACCATAGGAGCAGTAAAATCTTGAGTTATAAATAAGAATATAGTTATTATCACTGATAAAACAATTGACAACAATTTCGCAAATCTTCTCTTAAATTTACCTTCTTTATTTTCGTCTTCTTTGTCTTCTTCATTGTTTTTCATTTCAGCAATTCTATCTGCATTTTCTTCATCTTCCTCATCTTCTTCATCTTCTTCATCTTTTTTCTTACGTTTAATGATGAAGATAAAAGCAGCTAAAATTGTTAATAATGTCATACAAAGGTCAAATAAGCTCCATCCACTTCCAGCTCCCGTAGGTTCTGGTTCTACTCCTAAATCCATGTTTCCAAGTGGCACTCCACCTTCTACTATAAATGTAGTTTCTTCAATTGTTCCACTCTCAAATTCTACAACTACAGTATATTCGCCATCAGGTAAAGTCGCAATAAACTCAGGTGAAATACTAAGTTTTCCTGATTCATCAACAGTAAAATCTTCTTCTGTTATGTCTGTACCCTCAATTTGAATGTTTTTAGGTGGTTCTGGTAATTCCATATCTATTCCACCAGTTGATGTTCCTGTAGTAGGAATCGATGGAATTATTTCTGTCTCAGGTTCTGTTTCAGGCTCTGGCTCTGTTTCAGGTTCTGGATCTGGTGTCGGATCTGGGTCCGGTGTCGGATCTGGGTCCGGTGTTGGATCTGGATCCG
>CAYJDA010000141.1:0-1015 GCA_964368815.1 uncultured Oscillospiraceae bacterium | reverse complement strand
GAGGTACAATATTCCTATATTTATGAAAAGTATCACAGCAATATCGGCTGTCATAACGGTGGTAGCAATATTAATATATCAGCAGTTTGACATCGCCACTTTCGAGACTATTGCCATCACCTTTGGTACCATCTTTTATCACCTTTTTATTAGATTGATGGTTGGATTTGTCTACCAAAAGAAATACAGCAACAAAATCGACTATACCAAAAGGCGGTTTTATGTCGGCGAACGCGAGGTAAAACTGTATCGCAGATTACAGGTGAAGAAATGGAAAAAACATCTGCCGACATATCGAAGTGAGTTTTTTGATCCTAAAACAATGAGCTATGAACAGATTGTAATGGCGACCTGTCAATCGGAATTAGTTCATAAAACAATAGTCATTCTTTCATTCCTGCCGATTATAGCCTCGGTTTGGTTCGGCGCAATAGAGGTTTTTGTTATCACATCGGTAGTTGCGGCAATAATTGATACGCTCTTTGTAGTTTTGCAGCGATACAACAGACCGAGAATTTTAAGGCTTTTAAGTCACACTAAATAAAGTAAAGGATTTTATGAAAAAGAAACTAATAAAAATTGTAGCTATCATTTTGAGTGTTTTAATTTTAGTAACGGTCGGCACTGGTGTGTTTGACTATTTCAGGGTGCGCAGTGCAGAAAAACCAATCTTCACAATACCGATAACCGCTGATGACGGTGGAACCGGCACGTACTATGGGCTTGGTTATTCGATAGAGATAAAGGGCAACTTTATGCCGGAAGATCCTTTGCCAGGAGTGAAATATTATAAATACTCTATCTTAGGCATGCCCGTTGCAGAAACGTTTTTTGAATAGCACAGACAAAATTCCTCATCGTATTTATCGCAAAGGTGTTTCATGACAGATAATAATATTCAAACATTTGAACAGCTATCCCCCATCCAAAGAATTCAGTTTGTAGAAGTTTTTATAGACGGCTTCGGTCATCTTTTCAACTTTAAAAAGGATAAAGACAAATTTATTAAACTGCT
>CAYJDA010000140.1:0-1023 GCA_964368815.1 uncultured Oscillospiraceae bacterium | reverse complement strand
ACGAGGGAGGTAATAAGAAATGGCGAAAGAGAGTATAAAAAATCTTACGCTAACGCCGCTCGCTGATATATTTTCAACTCAAAAGATGCGAGACGATGAAGAAAAGGTTGTAGCACTTGATACCTCGGAGCGTGTGCAAAGAATACCGCTAACGGAACTGCACCCGTTTAAAAATCATCCGTTTAGAGTGTTGGACGATGAAAAAATGTTTGAGACGGTGGATAGTATAAAGACTTGCGGTGTTATTTTGCCTGCATTGGCACGACCACGAGAGGAAGGCGGGTATGAACTCATATCGGGACACAGAAGGCACAGAGCAAGCGAACTTGCGGGAATGGAAACAATGTCGGTCATAGTGCGGGACATTGATGATGATACGGCGGTTTTGATGATGGTTGACAGTAATTTACAAAGAGATGCGCTACTTTACAGCGAGAAAGCCATTGCATATAAGATGAAAGCAGAGGCGTTAAACAGACGTGCCGGACGACCCAAAAAAAATTATACCCAAGTCGGTCATAATTATTTTGGCAAGACAACGGTACAGATAATTGCGGAGGATGCGAACGACAGTAAAACCCAAGTACAGCGATATTTACGCCTTGCAGAGTTAAATCCCGATATACTAAAAATGGTTGATGACAACAAAATTGCATTCACTCCTGCGGTAGAGCTTTCGTATTTACCGCAGGAATTGCAACTTGAGTTACTTGACGTAATGGAACAAGAACAGTGTACCCCCTCTACAAAACAGGCAGAGCGGTTGAGAAAGACGGCAAAGGCGGGAGAATTGAACCGCACCGGAATTGAAGAGGTGTTGCAGGAAGAAAAACCGCAACAAAATAAAATTGTTCTTAAAGAACAAGACTTAGTGCAATATTTTGATGATGATGCCACACCGAGAAATATGATTGACGGCATATATCAAGCACTTGAAAGCGAAAAACTGTTAAGGGAGGAATTGCGAAAATATTTTACAAAAGAGCCTACAACACAGCAACTCAACGAATATATAATTAAATC
>CAYJDA010000139.1:0-1037 GCA_964368815.1 uncultured Oscillospiraceae bacterium | reverse complement strand
TTTTTGGATTTTTTTAAATTAATAGATTGTATGAATAAAGGAAAGGCACTTCACAGTAAATGCGAAGTGCCTTATTTTTATGTTTTTTATCAGGAATTATTTCTTAAAATTTGTGCCGACTTTCCAGGCATCGGCGATTTTCTCGCCCATTCTCCAATATTGATTGTCTGGCATGGTCAGCAAGATGGGGTCAACCTGGAGCATGTCGGGCTTGCCATTGACAAGGCAGGATTCTTCACACCAAGCTTCGACAAGTTCGCCGATAAAGATCGAATTGCTTGCCGTGCAGCCGATTTGCATCTGCACTTTGAGGGCAAGATTCAAAGGACAGTCTTTGATAAGCGGAGCATTTTTGAGCTCACCATAAAAGACTTCAAAAAGGTCAGATTTGTCGGCACTTCTGGCAGAGGTGATGCCCACATAGTCAGCCACTTCGACCATCTTTACAGAAGGAATACAGATACTAAACTCACCACTTTCGATGAGGGCTGGGTGTGTTTCGTGCTTTGTGGCGACACCGATGGCAAAGGTTGCGGGCTTGAAGGTTATGCGTGAAAACCAGGCAAGGGCCATAAAGGTGGGCTTTCCGTCACGCATAGTTCCGAGGATCGAAGTGGTTGTCGTTGGATTGTAAAATCCGCCATCAAACAATACTTGTGACATAAAGATTTCTCCTTCTCGTTAAAAGTTGGCTATATACCAGGTTTTTTTACATACAACTTTGTAAAATCACTTTCCTTATAATTTAACAATAAAATATATTCAAGAAAGTAATAGCACTATAAAGCAAGATTTGTTAAAATTCTGCTCAAATTCCGACCGTGACCAAGGGCTGTTCAAAAAGTAGTGGATGCAAGGCAAATTCTTTTTTTGCGAAATGAGTATACTCTTATGGTATTCGACATGGAGCAAAAAAAGAATTTAACGCCGCAGACGCTGCTTTTTCAACAGCCCCTACAATATCTCGTAGCCTTTTTCAGTAACTAAAACCATATGCTCCCATCGTATCCCACCCCACGCAATGTCGTAGAGGCCAG
>CAYJDA010000138.1:0-1050 GCA_964368815.1 uncultured Oscillospiraceae bacterium | reverse complement strand
CTTTGCGTGGCAACACCTTAAGCTTGCGGCTTTGGCGCTCTCCCCCATTGGCAAGACCGTAGTTCCCACCGCTGTGGGCGCCGCTGCTCAGCAAAGAGCCGCAGAAGCTTTTGTGGACAAAATGCGTCAATAATTATGGCGGAAAATACATAAAAAAAGGGGAATGCCTAAGCACTCCCCTTTTTTTATTATTTCTTTATTTACTAGGTTAAAGACGCTTGTGATACTAAAATAGTTACTTCCACATTGTCATCTATTTTTACATCATAGCGATCATAGAAGGTCGTACCAATGGTAACCTTTTCACCATCTGCCTCTTGAGTAGTAGTAAAACGCAGTTTATTATCATTATCCATTATCATGCCAAGGTCTTGCAAAAGTTCCGCTTTAGATACATTAGTCATCATTTCATTGGATGCACCCAAAACATACATTTCAATACCTGTGTCATGAGCTACAGTAGAAAGAGAATTTAAATCGTCCACGCTGGACAATAAAATATCCATTCCCACGCCGCCATCTATGCCGGAATCAAAAACATCATTAAGCGTAAGCGTGTCTAAAACTATAATATCATTACCAGAGCCACCATGTATGACGGAGTCTAAGCCATCCCCAAAAAGAATATCATCACCGTCGCCGCCGTAAAGCCAATCATCTCCGGTATTACCATGCAATTCATCATTTCCTGCAAAGCCATAGGCAAAACCACCACCAGGCTCCATAAAATGTACATCATCACCACTGGTTCCATAATAAACTTGTGGTCCGCCTGCAGTACTAGAGTTGGTATTTTGAACTTCTCCGCTTTGATCTAGCGCTGTAAAATTAGTAGAGTCAAAAGCACTACCCAAACTCAAAGGCTGGGCGGCATCATCAGCCAATAAAGAACTTACAAGTGTAGATGCTGTACTTAAAGGGTCTGCCTCTTCACTCGTTTCATCTACGCCATTGAGCGTATTTTCTTCTTGAATTTCTTGAATTCTTTCTACAAGTAAGCTTGACCCGCCACTTTGCACCTGCGCCGGTTGTTCACCTGAAGCTGGTTGC
>CAYJDA010000137.1:0-1061 GCA_964368815.1 uncultured Oscillospiraceae bacterium | reverse complement strand
GTTTGGAGGGGTAAAATGGAGTTTATAACCAATGCGCAAAAAAATGCTATAAATAAAATATCTAATATCAAATCAAACGAGTTTTCAAAAGCGAAAGGCGTTTTCCCTAAAAGAAAATTCAAGGCAAAAGACATTAAAAAGATGATACAAAATAAAGCTAAGGTCGGCCCTACTTTAAAATCTGCACTTAAAGCAGCCAATGTAATAAAGGCGCATGACGTTAAAGCCGATTACCTAAAAACCATAACAAAAGAGCAGTTTGATAGGCTCGATAATTACATTAAAAATGAACTCGGTATGGACAGCTGGGGTGTTTGTGAATTTGAGGAAAAAGAGATTTTCAAAGGCGATGGCATACCGTATAAAAATGTAATTGTTATGTCGAGACATATGGATAAAAAGGAATTTATTCCGGAAAATTTACCTAATATTGAGTGTATGATTGAGGTGATGAAAGTTTATGGGGATACAGGTATTGCCTGCCTTAAGGTTTCAGAATTTCTTCGCAAGATGAATTTTGGGGCTGTTCCTAACCATAGTTTAGGCGGGAATGTTGATTACACAAAAGCCGGATTTAAAGCCAATTTAGGCTATATTGGAAAGCATGGCATGTTAATTACACCGCATAGCGGATCTTGCAATCGGCTTAGTATAGTTTACACAAGTATTGAAAATTTAGATGATTATTTAGAGAATAATGAAGATTTCTCCTTTGGAGAAGAGTTTTGTAGCAAGTGTGGCAAATGCGTAAAAGCTTGCCCTTATGACGCGATATATATGGAAAGCAAGGTGGATGAAAATGGGCATGTAGAGTGTATATCAAATCCCAAATGCGGTAGTGGGTTTGCACATTACGGTTGTGGCATCTGCATAGCCGTTTGCCCATTTACAAAGGTTGGGTATGATAAAATTAAAAGTGCAATTAGCCAAAAAGTATGATATAATTGTACTAAACTCCATCCATAGGGTATCAAGATGAAAAATAGTTTTCCACCCATAGCGGATAACAACAGCCGTATTCTGATTTTAGGCTCCTTACCCGGTGAAATGTCACTGGAAAA
>CAYJDA010000136.1:0-1089 GCA_964368815.1 uncultured Oscillospiraceae bacterium | reverse complement strand
AAGCAGACATTTCAATAAAACATTTTTCAATTTTACCCTCAAGTATTTCATCTAAAACTTTCATGCAATTTTCAGTTCCATCAACTGCAAAATATGAATAATTGGGATCTTTGTTTGTTATGGTCTTTAAAATTCCTCCCGTAGTCGGAAAAAATCTTGCCAAACTCTCCTCTGTACAGTCTTTTTGTTCCTCTGCGTCTAAAGTTATATTTTCTTCTTTTAACCACTGGCTGAGTTCCTCAAAAGTCAAAGCCTCGTCTACAATTTCTTCATAATGGCCGGCCTCATCCTTTTTTGCAACACAAGGTCCGATAAAAACAACCTTAGCCTCAGGATACCTTTTTTTTATATCAATAGCATGCGCTTGCATAGGTGAAAGAACATCGGCAAGAAAAGGAAGCAAGTTTTGATAATATTTTTGGATAAGCAAATTAATAGAGTGACAAGAGGAGGTGATTAATACATTCTGCCCATCTTCTATAATTTTTTTCTCATATGCATTTTTTACAATTGTCGCACCTATAGCTGTTTCTTCTGCATGAGCAAATCCAAGCTTTATAAGGCCTTTTTCTATAGCTTTTATGCCAATACCGTTATAATTTGCAATAAAAGATGGTGCAATTGACGCGATAACAGGCACACCGGAATAAATATGCACTTTAGTTGCCTCTACGCTGCTTTCAATCTCTTTAGCATTTTGAGGGCAATTTACAAAGCATTGTCCGCACAAAATACATTCTTTGGTTACAATGTTCGCCTGACCACCGGAAAAGCGTATAGACTTGACGGGACAACAGCGTATACACTTGTAGCAATTTTTGCAATTTGACTTTTTCAGTTTTAAATATTCAGTCATATGGATTCTTCTTTCTATTGTGATAATGTTTGAATTATTTCTTTTGCAAAAAATGCCTCTGCCTGATCCGGCTTAACCGAATGGATTTTATTATCTATCGCAACGCATACTCCTTCCTGACATTTTGACATGCAAAATGCACCTGATAAATCAATTCTATCTTGCATATTATTTGTCTTTATTAACTCTTGGATTTTTTCGACTACGACTTTTGAACCTTTTAAATGACATGA
>CAYJDA010000135.1:0-1096 GCA_964368815.1 uncultured Oscillospiraceae bacterium | reverse complement strand
TGCCTGTAAGCAGTTGGACACGTGTAAACCCAGCGAAAGATATAGCATACTCTACCTCTACTGCGGCAGAGTTCTTATATGTGCCCACCATAGACAATAGTATTTACACCATTGCAAACACTGCCATTATGCCAAACCAGATGGTAAAAGTGGGCGAAGTGGTGCATGCACCGCAACCATTAGTGGTCACAGACGCAGAAAGTTTCATCTTTACAGTGACCGTAAATGCAGGTGAAACTTTCTACATACCACTTTCGGGCGGTTCAGGAATAACTCCGGATGCCGCCAGCTATGGCAAACCCTACAACTGGAGCATAGACTGGGGCGATCATACCAGTCAGGAAGTTGCAAGTACAGACAGCTCCAAACCACAAAATAGCGCCACTTCCAACGGTATCCCCCACACCTATTCTTCCGGCGGAACCTACACCATCACCATCACAAACAACGCGGTAGACCCAACAAATCCGACCACCGCCAACAACGACGCATGGTTGGCGGCTTTCGGGTTTTCCGGTTTTACGACCGGCGCCAATGAAATCACAAACAAAGACAAAGTAACCGCCATTATTTCGGGTTTCACCCCTCTGATGACACGCACACAGGCGCAGGTGACAAGCGACACGCCGCAGATACACTACGAATGGGCATATGCCTTTTATAATTGCAGAAATCTAACAGACATTGGCCCCGGCTTTTCTTCCGGCTGGGAGAGCGTCAAGGCGATTGAAAACGACTTTGCAAACACAATGTTTGGAGAATGCCTCGCACTTGTAAGCATGAACGACAGCTTTACTCTGCCACAAAGTGCTGTGCTTACTTCCATAGGAGATAACTTTGCATCCGGTATGTTTATTTATTGTGTAAAACTTCAAAGCATGGACGCAAACTTCACCTTGCCGCAAAGTGCCGTAATTGAAAGAATAGGAGATAATTTTGCAGCCTCCATGTTTCAAAATTGTCGAGAACTTCAAAGCATGGGCGCAAACTTCAACCTACCGCGGAGTGCTGTGCTCACTTCCGTAGGAGATAATTTTGCAGCCTCCATGTTTCAAGATTGTGTAGAACTTCAAAGCATGGGCGCAAACTTCAACCT
>CAYJDA010000134.1:0-1107 GCA_964368815.1 uncultured Oscillospiraceae bacterium | reverse complement strand
CTTCTAATTACGATATTTTCACCAATTACAGCCATTTTTTCTTTTAATAATTCTGAAATTGATACATCTGGGTTTTTAACATATTGTTGTTCTAATAAACAAAGTTCTTTGTAAAGTTTTTTAATTCTACCTTCAACCATTTTTTCTGCAATATTTTCAGGTTTTCCTTCATTAATTGCTTGATTTTTTAAGATAGATTTTTCTTCTTCAATTACACTTTCAGGAACTTCTTCAACAGTGATGTATTTTGGATTTGCAGCAGCGATGTGCATAGCTAAATCTTTCACAAAGTTTTGGAAATCATCATTTTTTGCAACAAAGTCTGTTTCACAGTTTACTTCAAGTAAAACACCGATTTTTCCACCCATATGAATATAAGAAGCAACACTACCCTCAGCAGCGATTCTTCCTGATTTTTTACCAGCAGCAGCTAATCCTTTTTCTCTTAAAAAAGCAACAGCTTTGTCAATGTCACCATCAACTTCTACTAAAGCTTTTTTACAGTCCATCATTCCTGCGCCAGTTTTTTCTCTTAATTCTTTAATATTTGCACTTGTAATCATTATTTATATTCCCTTCTAAAAATAATATTTATTATGCTTCTTCGTTAGTATCTTCTACTTCAGCTGTAGCTTCTTCAGCTTCAACAAAGTCTTTTCCTTGTTTTCCTTCGATAACTGCATTTGCAATTGTAGAAGCAATTAAAGATACCGCTCTAATAGCATCGTCATTTCCTGGGATTGGGTAATCAATTTCTTCAGGATCACAGTTTGTATCTACGATACCAACAATTGGAATATTAAGCTTTTTCGCCTCAGCGATAGCAATTCTTTCTTTTTTAGGGTCAATTACAAAAATTGCAGCAGGAATTCCTTCCATGTTTTTGATTCCACCTAAAAATTTCTCAAGTTTATCTCTTTGAGCTTTTAATCCAATTACCTCTTTTTTAGGTAATAAATCAAAAGTTCCATTTTCTTCCATTTCGTTTAACTCATGAAGTCTTTTAATTCTTTTACTAATTGTTTCAAAGTTAGTAAGAGTTCCCCCTAACCAACGCTCATTAATAAAATTAGCTCCACATCTTACAGCTTCATCTTTAATAGCTTC
>CAYJDA010000133.1:0-1119 GCA_964368815.1 uncultured Oscillospiraceae bacterium | reverse complement strand
TCAGTGTGTCCTCTGCCAAAACGCTGACAGGACTAAGGCTCAGCACCATGGTAAAGGCTAAAAGTAGTGATAAGATTTTTTTGCTAACTATGCGCATGTTTTATACCTCTTTTATCAATTAACTATACTGTTTTAAGGAGACTTTCCTTGGCAAACTTTTGGAGTAACTCCTTATACATATAAATATACATATAGTATTATACCATACTTTTTGCAAAACACAACTGTCCGAAAGTATAGCATGTTGCTTTACTTCAAAAATCACCCACCGCTAATTGTTTTAACATTTTTCTTTATTTTCAGCATTGCTTATCGGCTGTAAAACTGCATAATATCAGCTTTTTTCATGCCCCTTATGGTTATTTGCAACAAAATCCTTACTGCTTTTGCAGGAAGGATTTTTTTATACACTCAAATGCAAAACCGCACGCTATCGTTTGTGATAGGTGCGGTGTTTTAGCGTTACTTATTATGTTAGTTGTAAACCCCTGTTTGTGGACTAATTGCAGGGTTGTATGTAGTTGTGGTTGACGATGTGGTAGGTAATGCAGCAATGCTGTAGCTTGCAGTGGCTGTGGTGCCGTTGCCGAGGTAATTGGTGCCTGCCGTTGTGTCGTACACACCGCCTGCGCCCAAAGGAAGTATTGTTACGGTAAGGGTGTGATTGCCTGCGTTTGTGGCGGTGTTGCCGCTAATGGTATAGTGTGTGCCTTCTGCAAGGCTTACACTGCCCAGCTTCACGGACACATTTTGTGTTTGCTCTTTACCGTTGTACGTCAAAGTTTTGGTTGGTGTTATTGAAATTTGGGGTGTTGCACTGCTCATGGCAATTTTGACATAGTTTGAGTCCACCCCTAAGACGTAATCTTCACTAAGTGTTTTTGATGTTGCATCGGTTTGGTTAGTGCCTGCCGTGATGGAAACACTGTAAATTTGAACCGCCGAGGGTGTGGGCAGCGTATAGGTGGGGGTTGCCGAAAGCGCCTGTGCGCCACCGCCGCCTATGGCTGTTACCGTACCGCCCATAATTTCGAGTCTGTCGTCCATTGTACCACCTTGGCCGGCACCGATGCCCGTACCGCCATCGTTAGCTGTGGCAGTTACACTGCCGCCTGTAAT
>CAYJDA010000132.1:0-1130 GCA_964368815.1 uncultured Oscillospiraceae bacterium | reverse complement strand
ATCTTAGACGCATCCTCCGAGCGTGCCATAACATCCACAATCGCATCGGGGTCTTTGTTGTCCTTATCCTTTAGCACGGTGTACAGCACGCCATATTTCTTCGCCTCCTCCTGAAATTTTTTGAGGTCGGAATTTTTTACCGTGAACACGGTCAGAGGTTTGCCACTGCGTAGCATGTTAGTTAACCGTGCTTTCCCTTTGCTCTGCTGTTCGCCCTTTAAAACGGAATACAGCAGTATCGCAAGGTTTTTCGCACCGTCACCGGTTATGCGGGCGGCGACCTCCACACCGTGCAAGCTCATCCGAACAATTTGTTCAGCGGCGTCGCCTGAATGATTCATGTTTGCTCCTTTCTTCATTTTCTATGTTGTTCATCTTTTCCGTTACAGCCAACGAGCGATGCAGAACACCGTCGGCACAGCGCACCTCGTCACGCAAAACCTTTAACCGCTCACTACAAACTGCAATCTCCTTTTTTATCTCGTCAACATCTGGCGGCTCTGCATTGCGTGTCCTATTCCACAACCTCTGCCGCTGTTTTTTCAGCGCCTCGGTCTCGGACTCTGCGCCGGACTTAAACTCCTGCAACTGCTCCACCGTATCGATTTTATGCCGATACAAAAACCGCACCTCCTTTGAGATGCGGTCCAGCTTTAACAAATCTTCTTTTAATAACGGATGAAGTCTGGCATTGTTGCGCTGTGTGTTTTTCGGTAGTATGCCGAGGCGATAGCAGTAATGCAGATACAACCCACGCAGTCCGCCTTTGCTTTGGGCGATAAAGTAGCTGTATGCAGTAACGTTGCGGTAGCCTGATTGTTTGAGCGATGGGGTGATTGTAACACGTTTGTACCCCAGACGATTTTCCTCTATCCGTTCATAGATGCGCTCACGGCTGTACTCCTCACCGATGCGATGAATGCGCAGAGGTTTGCCGTACCCCTTGGGCGTGACCGTCGCATATTTTCGGCTCTCACGAAAGTCATACAGGTAACCGAGCTTGTTAAGTGTTTTGAAAAACTCGTCCTTTGTTCTCGATAAAGAAATTGCCTCGTCGATCGCCTGCCTTGCAACATTCATGCGTGTCGGCATACCTGCCTGTTCGGCTTTGTATAGATGGTACGGTGCAC
>CAYJDA010000131.1:0-1149 GCA_964368815.1 uncultured Oscillospiraceae bacterium | reverse complement strand
ATACTACCATCATCTGTTAAGCTAGATGTAGATTCATCAGGGAATCGTAATCATCGCGGCTCATTGGGGATTTTCTCCCCCGCGATTATGCCATGTCTGGCGTACAAAGAAGCCTCGCAGCGTGTAAGCTGTGAGGGTGAAGATTTTCTAAGAAAAAATTTTAAGATAATAAATGGCGAACTTGATGCATTGATTTAATTAAGCGCAGCCCACCTGTTGGGAGGGTGACAAATTTATATTTTTTATAAAACTTTTTGACTTTCTTGTTTTTCGCGTCAACGACGATGAGAGCCCCTGCGCCTTTGTCTGCATGACCTAGAATAGACTGCATAGCATCAAACAAAAGAGCTTCACCCCACTTATAGCCTTGGAATTGTTTTGATACTGCAAGTCTGCCAATGAGCCATGCAGGTACAGGAAAATCAATTTTATATCGCTCTTGATAATCTACAGGCAATTTATCAATTGGGATATTTGTAGGAGAAAATGCGCTATACCCTATCAGCTGTCCCGATTCTTGCTCGATTAAAATTCGTACAGCACAAAAACCTTCATTTACGTAAGTCGCAGCATTATCAACAATAAATCTATTCAATTGCTCGTCACCGCAGTCAAACTGTTCGATGTTTAGAGCGTCTACCCTAAAATCAGTAAAGGCGGGCTGCATACTTAAATTTGAGGTATTGAACGAAATCTTTTCAATGCATCAGTGTACGCGGGTGAGTCGGTAGCAGGTGCACGCAGAGTCTTCACAATCACATCAGCATCTGCTTTTGTGAGCGCAAGAGCCATAGGTTTAGGCTTTTTCTTGCCGTGAGAAAGTTTCTTTTGAACCTTCCCTCGTAAAGAATACTTGTTTCTACATTTAACCGCCATCAGGACTTCATTCTATGATAACGCGCTATTATGTCAAGCAAAAATACTGTAATACTCACACTTTAATACAACGTCATCTAAATCACTTTATCCTTACTTTGCATATGACTGTGATAAATGAGGTATGTTATTATAGCCGTTTAGGATTCGCGTCTTCCTTGCTAAGGGGGCAAGTACTATGCGCTCTGCTGGCTCCCTGCTAGTGGATTTCTCCTCCAACGCCCTTTCAGGCTTAGGCAGGGTCTCCCAGAATAAGACGTAGTGCTTTCACTC
>CAYJDA010000130.1:0-1161 GCA_964368815.1 uncultured Oscillospiraceae bacterium | reverse complement strand
ATCTCGATATTGTGGACGAGAGCAAGTTTGCAGAACTTGTTGCTTGGATAAAAAGATCATATATTTTAACGCAAAAAGCGTAATCTTGTAAACTAATAGAAAGGGTGATACGATGAAAACACATAGAACATACATCGCCTTACTTCGTGGCATAAATGTAGGCGGTAAAAACAAAGTAGCAATGCCACTTCTCAGGGAATATTTTGCCGAAGCCGGTTTTGAAAATGTGAGCACTTATATCAACAGCGGTAATGTGATTTTTGAGAGCGACATTAGCGATAAGCTAAAACTTATACAAATCTGCAATGATTTGATGATAGAAAAGTTTTCGCTTTGCATTCCTGTCACGGTTATAGCGGCCGAGGAAATTTCTGATGCTTTAAGCCATGCGCCGAAGTGGTGGGATAAACCGAGTGAGGTCGAAACCGTACATCAAACGATTTTTCTAATTCCGCCAGTAACCGCCGAGGAGGTTATTGCTGCTGTCGGAGAAGCGAAACCGGAGGTGGAACAGGTAGGATTTTATAATAATGTGATATTTTGGTCGGCTCCAAGGGCGACTTTTGGCAAAACAAAATGGAGTAAAATTGCCTCGTCATCTGTGTATAACAAGGTGACGATACGAAATGCCAACACATCGAAAAAGCTTTGTGCGTTATGTGCTGAAGGAGCAAGATGAATAATCGCAAAAAGTTACTGATTACAGCCACGATAATAATTACATTGCCGATAATTCTGCTTGCAGGCACGATGGTCTACGTTAACACAGCCTACTCGCATATTTATGAAGATATGCGGATTATGGGCTTTATTTCGGACTTGCTGGTGAACTTTGACGATGCAGAGGGTCTAAAAAATTTAAGTGAAAACACGCCTACGTTGCCGACAACACTTAGTGATGATATTTATTTAGAAGAAGTTTGGATAGCTTCAGGTGACGATGGCGAACTGCGTGTTTTAGTCATGAAACCGCAAAATCAAACCGAGGTCACCAATGCTGTCATCTGGCTTCATGGCGGCGGCTATGCAATGAAATCTCCGGAAGACGAACTTGTTTTAATGCAAAAGTTTGTAGAGCACAACGGAGCTGTGGTTATCGCTCCCGCCTATACCCTCTCGATTGATGCGCCATACCCTGCGGCGCTCAACGATGCCTATCAG
>CAYJDA010000129.1:0-1162 GCA_964368815.1 uncultured Oscillospiraceae bacterium | reverse complement strand
AGGAAAAAATAATAAAATCTGTCGCGCTGGTACTCCAATTGGGAAGTTGTATGGCACAGAAGAGAACATCAAATCTTTTTGCTCGTTAAACTCACAAAGATTTGGTTCTCCATGCATGTGACCTACCGCCATTTTCATTTAGAAAATGGGGTTAGGGCATGAGTAGTTTTATTCGCAAAGTCATAACGCAGTATATTTTTAGGGCTAAGCCAAAGATGACTAAAACGCTCATAAAACTTCACACAACTTAATCCAATCTCCATAAGGCTTCCATATTTTATATTTTTTTCCTTATTAACATCCGAAATTCTAATGTAGGGAACGGTCTTGACCGTTCCGTTGCTTTTTAGACATTTATATTTGTCTTTGCGGTGAGTTAAAAAAGAAGGCTTTAGCCTTCTTTTTTAACTCATCCTGCCACTTTTTAAAGCATATGTTTTATCTGCAAGCTTCACTGTTGAAGCTCTGTGTGACACCAATATTATCGTCTTGTCCCCTTTGCAATCCTTGAGTGATTTAAGTATCATGCCTTCATTTAAGCTATCTAAATTGCTTGTAGGTTCGTCTAAGAGTATAAAATCAGAATCATGCAAAAATGCTCGTGCAAGGCCTATACGCTGTCTTTCTCCTCCTGACAAACTCTCTCCTAACTCCGCTACTTTCGTATCATATCCATCATGCAATGTCATTATAAAATCATGTATAGACGCTTTTTTCGCAGCTTCTTTTATCTCTTCTTCTGATGCATCAAATTTTGCAATGGCAATATTTTCTCTTATTGTACCTTGAAAAAGATCTGTATCTTGAGTCATGAAACTCTCTATTTTTCTGAGATGTGATGTACTTATATCATTTACACTTACATCTGAAATCTCTATTTTTCCTTGTTTTGCATTCCAAAATCTCATCAAGAGTTTTAAAAGTGTAGATTTTCCCGAACCACTTTTGCCTACAACTGCTATCAGTTCACCCTTTTCAAAATCCATAGTCACATCTTGGAGTATCACTTCTTCTTTGTAAGCAAAATTTAAATTTTCTACCTTTGCTCCTTTGAACTCCGGAGTTTTGCCCTCTATGATATCTTCTGTCTCAGGCTCTTCTTCAAGCAAAGATAAGATTCTCTCCCCCGAAGCAAGAGTTGCACTTAAAGTTGCAGATAGAT
>CAYJDA010000128.1:0-1170 GCA_964368815.1 uncultured Oscillospiraceae bacterium | reverse complement strand
TAATGATGGATTGCCGTTTAAAAATAGTTGCAATTCTGAGTTAGTTTATATAGTCCACACCACGACCGGAAAGGAGGAAAGATGACAAATAAGCTGTTTCGGCAAATGCATTTAGTGGTTGCATAGACGTTAGTGCGAATACTCGCACCCTTCATTTAAACGTCTATACACTACAACAAAAAAAGGAATTTGTATGAAAATAAATTTTCATACATCGAGTTTTGTTCCTTTTCAGTATTAAACACTGAAATTTTGCCACTTTGTGGCAAAAACGGAAAAAACATCGAGAAAGGAATAAGCATTATTTATGAAATCAAATTTTAAAAGCTTTGAAGAACTACCACTCGCACTAAATGCAAACGATGTTGCCGGAGCATTAGGCATTTCCAGGGCAGGAGCATACACACTATTAAAGTCGAGCGACTTCCCAAAAATTAGGATCGGTAGCCGATACATCGTACCCAAAGATAAGTTTATCAGATGGGTGAACGAGAGTGTTCTTCTTGTCGGCAAGCATCCGGAAAATGAAACGGTGAGATGCGTAGTGCCTATAAAATCCTCATTAGCTATCGAGGGTAAGTCGTTGGCGTTCACATTGGACATTGATGGCTTTAACTGGCAGGGCGTATGCGACATGACAGCAAGCCGACTGTTAAACGAACAGCCACAATCTCAGAGTGCAATGGATACTGCAAAAAATTTATTAATAAAACATTGCACAGACGACCTGTTCCCCAGTACCGAGATGACCGAGCTTGCGCTTGCGAATAACATCTCGGCAAGCACAATAGAGAGTTTGGTTGTATCGACTTTATTATACTCTAGTTCTTTGGCTTTTTCTCTTTTTATTTTTCCCGACTGTCTAATATGTATTGTACACCTACATTTTCAGATATATTTATGAAGTGACACAAATTGAAATGAGGTTACTTTTGTAGTATAATACAACTTTATCATAATATAGTCTATTTCATTTTTAGTGGTTTTTTGGTAAAATTATGGTACAAAATTTGGGACGGTGTACATGGCACGTCATTGATGTACGAACGATTTTACGTCGGGAGGGGTTCTGCTCCTCCCGACCACCCCACCACAACACAAATCAAGGAGAAAATATGCATCGCTGTATGTCCTGCATGGTCGAGGTTGACCAAAATGTCTGCCCACATT
>CAYJDA010000127.1:0-1192 GCA_964368815.1 uncultured Oscillospiraceae bacterium | reverse complement strand
TTTTTGCTCGTTAAACTCACAAAGATTTGGTTCTCCATGCATGAGGCCTACCGCCATTTTCATTTAGAAAATGGGGTTAGGGCATGATCACTTTTGTTCAGAATCCCCAAAAGATGATAGTCAGGAAGGTCATACCCACGTTGGGGCATGACCTTCACAAAAATTTCACACAACTTAATCCAATCTACATAAGGCTTCCATATTTTATTATTTTTTCCTTTGTACGCTTATATCGTCTGTGAATAGTAACAACTATTTAAATAGTATTCATTAAGCTTCTATTTTTTTATATTCTTCAAGACCTTTTGCAAGGATTTTCATAGATGCTTCAAGGTCTTCTTTGTTAAGAACATAAGAAAGTCTTACTTCGTCTACGCCTAAACCTTTAGTAGCATAAAAACCTTCCGCTGGTGCCATCATTACAGTTTCATTGTCTAAACTAAAGTCTGTAAGCATCCATTTAACAAAATCTTCTGCGTTTTTAATAGGCAATTTAGCTATTATGTAGAATGCACCTTTTGGTTCTTCACATATAACGCCATCCATGTTTTTCAATGCTTGGAAAACTACATCTCTTCTCAATTGGTATTCTTCAAAAGCTTTTTTCATGTACTCAGGTGAAACATCAGCTAAAGCTGCTGCACCAACTTGTTCAATAGTTGCAACACACAGTCTGCCTTGGCAAAGCTTCATGATTTGTCCCATTAATTCTTTGTTTTTACTCGCTACACAGCCTATTCTTGCACCACAAGCACTATATCTCTTTGAAATACTATCAGTAATTATAACTCTGTCTTCTATCTCTTCAAATTGAGCGAAGCTCACATAATCAAGTCCGTCATAAACAAACTCTCTATAAACTTCGTCAGCGATAATGTATAAATCATGTTCTACTGCAATATCTCTTACCATTTCAACTTGTTCTCTTGAATAAACAGCACCAGTAGGATTTCCTGGATTTGATAGTATTATAGCTTTTGTTTTATTTGTAATTTTAGCAGTAATCTCTTCTTTTGGTGGTAATTTAAATCCGTTTTCAGCTCTTGTAGTTATTGGAACAACTTTAACTCCTGCAGAATTTCCAAAGCTATTGTAATTCGTATAAAAAGGTTCTGGTACTAAAACTTCATCTCCATTGTCGCATACTGCAATCAATGAAAATGTCAAAGCTTCACTTCCACCATTAGTTACT
>CAYJDA010000126.1:0-1248 GCA_964368815.1 uncultured Oscillospiraceae bacterium | reverse complement strand
AAAATCATATTTATAGCCGAGCCGTTTCAAATTTTTGAAAAAATCCTCTTTTGTATGCGATAGGGATATAGCCTCATCAATGGCGGCTTTGGCAATGTTCAGCCGTGTGGGCATACCTGCCTGCTCCATCTTATACAGCGGCAACGGGGTGTGCCGTCCGCTCGGGTTTTCAATGACGGACAAGCCGTACTCGGCGCACAGTTCGTCTGAAACTTTTCGGGCTGTTTTCAAATGCGCCTTGTTGTCATAAAAGCGCTTGCCGTCTGCAAATGATGTGCCGTTTATCACAAAATGATTATGTAGGCATTTTGTGTTTAGGTGGGTGGCAACCACCACTTGAAACCTATTGCCCCACATACGCTCGGCAAATTTCACACCGAGTTCGTGCGCCGTGTCTGGTGTAACCTCGCCATGCGCAAAACTTTGGAAACCGTGAAAAGCCATAATCTCACTGTTATCGGCATAGCTTTTTCGCACGTCCGACATCTGTTTTCGGGCATCGCCGACATTGCAATTTATGCCGCTAACATACGCTTGGTAATCGTCAAGTTTTGTCTTTTCGTTATTAACTGCATAGCGAATAACATCCTGCAAACTTTCGTATTCTGCTGTGCTTAAATTTGCCACAACAGTTTTGTTTTCATTAACAGCATAGTCAATAGGGTGGTCAAAGCGCCCACGCACGTCCCATATCTCAAACACCGCCATCGCTTCGCCTTTTTGGTAGCAGATATTTTTCCTGCACAGCCGATTGAAACTGCGCCCACTTTTTCGCCTCGGCGATGATAAGCGGCGCATCAATGAAGTTTAGCGCATTGGCTTTGGCGGCAAGCTGATTTATGCGGTTTCCAATGGCGGAGAGCTCACGCATGGTGTCGTAAAATTCTTTGTCGGGTTTTTCCACAAGGGCAAAGTCGGCAATAGTTTTTCGCAAAAAAGTTTCTCTGCGAAGCCCGGACTTTTTCACTTTTTTATCAAGTTCTTGCGCCTCGTCTTTTGTAAGGCGAAAGAGAATTTGAATATTTCTTCTTCTTATGATAATTCACTCCTTATATATAAATAATTATGTTAATGTGTCGTATATTCAATTTGCAAAATAGAATAATAATATAATAAGTTGACACACGTGTAAATGTACGTTATAATGTACGTATAAAAGGGGGGGCAAAGTTATGATAAATACAAATATAACGAATTTTAGAAAAAACATTTTCGATATGCTCGGTCAAACCATCAAGTGGGGCGAGC
>CAYJDA010000125.1:0-1253 GCA_964368815.1 uncultured Oscillospiraceae bacterium | reverse complement strand
CATAATATTTCTCAGGGTGGTAACTTAGCGATAGCCGCCACCAAAGGTGGAGCTGATGGAGATGATGGAGATATTGGATTGATATTTTTTGAGTTGTTTTTAATGGGGGTTTATTGATTAGGTTAACAAATTTAAGCTATGGCGGTGTTATGGCAAATTATCGTTGCACTGCTGCCTGTAGGCATTGCCTTTATGCAAGTTCTCCTACAAGAGAGGGCGGATATATTACCGAGGACTGCGCCCAAAAGGTTGCAATGCTATTAAAAAAGGGAGGTTGTCGCTCGGTGCATATTGGCGGTGGGGAACCCTTTTTAGATTTTGAGGGTTTGATAACGCTGATAAACTCGCTCGGTGATCAGGGCATATTTGTTGATTACATTGAAACAAACGGCTACTTTGCCAAAAACGAGGAAAAGGTTAAGGGATACATTAAACGTCTGCTTGAGGTTGGAGTGGATTCGCTATGTATTTCGCTTGATCCTTTTCATGGCGAATATGTTCCGCCGGCATTACCGCTTCGATTATCAGCGCTATGCGAAAAATACGGCATGGGCAGCTTTTTATGGAAACGACAATACGTAAAAGAGCTATCAGTTTTAGATATGAACAGGCATCACAGCCGTGAAGATCTTTCGGCGGTGTTAGATAAAAATTATATAGCCAAAACAGCAAACAGCTATGGAATAAAATTTGGTGGAAGGGCCGTTAATATAGAGGAGGAGTATGCGAATAAAAAACCTGTTTACGAGCTTCTTAACGCGCAACCTTGCCACTCGCTAACATCAACCGACCATTTTCATATTGATATGCATATGAACTATGTTCCGCCCGGTTGCACCGGATTTGTGATACCGCTAATAGAGATGGTTAACGGGCTTGAAGAAAACAAATATCCCGTTTTTGAAGCACTGTTAAAGGGCGGCATTAAGGCACTTTATGAATTTGCAATTGATAATGGAATACAGTGCTCAGAAAAAGGTTACACATCATCCTGCAACCTATGTTTTCATCTTAGGGAGTCGCTATCCAAAACAGGAAAATATAAAGAGCTCCTATCCGAACACTACACTGCATCGAGAATGTATTATTAAAACATATTAAAAAATATCCATCGGGCTATAGCTGGCTATTCATAAAGAAATATTTTGCCATTAGGTAGGATTTGTCGGCGCGTGTACGCCTGCTCTGCTCGCTGAAATTAATTTGAAATAATATTTTCTCTGTATTATATTTTACCAAGGATTATTTATATT
>CAYJDA010000124.1:0-1262 GCA_964368815.1 uncultured Oscillospiraceae bacterium | reverse complement strand
CTCGGCAACGGCACCACCACAGCCACAGCAGGCTACAGCATTGCTGCATTACCTATACCTACCACATCGTCAACCACAACTACATACAACCCTGCAATTAGTCCACAAACAGGGGTTTACAACTAACATAATAAGTAACGCTAAAACACCGCACCTATCACAAACGATAGCGTGCGGTGTTGTTTATTGACGCACAAAAAAATCCTTACTGCAAAGGCAGTAAGGATTTTGGTGCAACAAACTAACCCAAAAACAAACCTTTTTATATTTCCATACGGCTTTAAAATACGAGTATATCTATAACAAAACTTTTGCCCTGTAACCGCTAACGGTCACAGGGCAGTTTTTTAATCCTCAGACTTAATTTTGTTTTCTGGATTATTCGCTTTCCACTCTGAGAATTCTTTTTGTACTTCCTCGTTTGCAAAAAGGTGCGTTATTTGCTTCAAACTTTGACTTCCATGAAGCACCTGTTTATGATGTTTTGTCGTTTGACATGATAATCATAGCGCAAAAAAAGTTTGGCATCAAGGCCTAATTTAGTTGTATTTTCGTGTAATTATTTGTGTTACTAAAGATTATTCAACTTATCTCGAAGTAAGAAAATTTTAGTTGTTACACAATAAATTGCTTATTTTATTCCTAATTAGTATGATAATCTATCTCGTTGAAATCTTCGTCATAAAGAATTGGAATTTCAAGGGTATTTTCTAACGAATACCCATAAAATAATGTATAATCATCATATACTGTTTTGTCTAAAAATTCGTCGTCAAATTTAACATAGGCAACATCTTCCCAAGCGATTACCGTTGTAGTTGTTATTTCGGTTATTTCATCATACGAAATAAAATAACTAGCTCTTAAATTTTCGACTTTTTCAAGAGGATGATAACTGGTTAGTGGCTTATGATTATAGAATAAACCCTTCTTTTCAATAACTTGACTAGTAAAATATGTGTCATTTTTCATAAAAAACACTTCGTCGCCATCAACGGTATAACTGGCTATAATTTCAGTATAATCAAAATAACTATCATCTAAGGCTTGTTTTGCTGTTAATGAATGGCTAAAAAACCAAATGGAAAATATAACAAAGGCTACCAAACTACTTATAAGAATTTTTATATTTCGTTGTTTTTTCATCATTTTTATAAACATTTTATCGGTATTTATATTTTCATCTTTAGGTATACTTTTACAAAGTGATTGATATTCTTTTTCACAAGATTCACATTCTTCAAGATGTTCACTAACTAATT
>CAYJDA010000123.1:0-1291 GCA_964368815.1 uncultured Oscillospiraceae bacterium | reverse complement strand
GTTGATATCAGAAAAAAAGCCAGATATGTAGATATGAAAAGCTGTACAGGGTGCGGACTATGTCAGGAAAAGTGTCCCTCAAAGAAAACCCCGAGTGAATTTAACAAAGGGCTTGATAATCGTTCTGCAATCTACACACCCTTTGCACAGGCCATTCCTAACGTGCCAGTTATCGACACAAAGGCATGCATCAAATTTAAGACTGGGAAATGCGGCTTATGTCAAAAGGTATGTCAGGCAGGCTCTGTAAACTTTGAGCAGCAAGATGAAGTTATTACGGAAAAATATGGTGCCATTGTAGTTGCTACGGGATTTGACACCATTAATCTGGACAAATACGATGAGTATGCATACAACCAAAGTAAAGATGTAGTTACATCATTAGAACTCGAGCGTATTATGAATGCGGCTGGTCCCACAAAGGGGCATCTTGAGCGTATGTCAGATGGAAAACATCCTCACGACATAGTATTTATCCAATGCGTCGGTTCGCGATGTTCGGACAATAGAGGAAAGAGCTATTGTTCTAAAATTTGTTGCATGTATACAGCAAAACATGCGATGCTTATTCGCGACAAATATCCGGATGTTAATGTTCATGTGTTCTATATTGATGTGAGAACTCCCGGAAAAAACTTCGACGAGTTTTACAGAAGAGCGGTAGAATCTTACGATGTTAATTACATTAAAGGACAGGTTGGAAAAGTTATCCCACAACCAAATGGAAAACTGTTGGTTCAAGGTGTAGACCTACTGCAAAATGAACAGGTTATGATTAATGCGGATATGGTGGTTCTTGCCACAGCAATAGAACCCGAAAAATCCGTGCGTAAAATTGCAACGATGCTTACAGCAAGCATAGATACTAACAATTTCTTAACCGAGGCGCATGCAAAACTTCGTCCGGTTGAATCCCCGACAGCGGGTATATTCTTGTCGGGTGTATGCCAGGGACCTAAGGATATCCCCGAGACGGTATCGCAGGCTAGTGCGGCAGCAGTTAAAGCCATTGGACTATTGGCAAAAGACAAGCTAAAAACAAACCCGTGTACAGCAAAAGCTGATGAGCTTCGCTGTAACGGATGTTCCGTATGCACAAATGTTTGCCCATACGGAGCGATCACATACGAGGACAGAGAAATAAACGATCATGGCCAAAGAGCAGTGAGAAGAATTGCAATTGTTAACAACGCGCTGTGCCAAGGCTGTGGGGCTTGTACCGTGGCTTGTCCTTCAGGTTGTATGGATCTGCAAGGATTTTCGAACAGACAGATTATAGCGGAGGTGGATG
>CAYJDA010000122.1:0-1301 GCA_964368815.1 uncultured Oscillospiraceae bacterium | reverse complement strand
AGGAGAGATTGCATGATAACTATAATTTGCTCAGGTTCAAGAGGGGATTATCAGCCATATATAGCGCTTGCAAAAAGGCTGAAAGAGCAGGGAAAAGACGTTAGGATAACTGCCGGCAAGGCACACGAAGAATTTGTAAAAAATTATGGTATAGACGTATATCCGATTTCTATTGATCTATCAACCGCAAAAATTGACCCGAAACTTTTGGAAGATGCGGGCTCATCCGATAACCCTTTAAAGATGCTTTTAACCTTTAATAAAATGAAAAAAATCGGATATCAAATGCTCGTAGAATCGTATGAAGCCTGCCTTGGTAGCGAGCTTGTTATATATCACCCCGGCTGTAGTGTTGCATATTTTGCAGCAATCGAGATGAATATTCCATCGGTTTTATTATCACCTTTTCCCATTCATAAAAACGATGATTATTTATCGGTTGTGATGTATGGTAAATCAAAAAACAGCAAGAGCAACAGAAAGCTAAGCTATAAAATGCTTTATACAATGCTTTGGATGGTTTCAAAAAATTCGATAAAAAAACTATGGAAAGAAAAATATAATCGTCTACCTAAAAATTTTGGACCAACCTTTAATTACCACATAACAAAACGCAATCCGTCCATCATTTCTTGTAGTGGATATATCTTTCCAAAGCCTAAAAGTCTTAGCGAGAATATCCATCAGTGCGGATACCTTTTTTTAGATGAAAGCAACAGCTACACACCTGATACATATGTAGAGGACTTTTTAAATAGTGGCGAAAAGCCTGTGTATATAGGTTTTGGTAGTATGCTTAAAAGCGAAGAAAAACAAAAATATGCAAAAATTTGTATAAACGCATTAATAAAAGCTAATAAGCGTGGTGTGCTTTATGGATTTGGCGAGCTTAACTACCTGCCTAATACTATTATAACAGTTAAAACAACACCACATTCTTGGCTTTTCAATAAAATGGCTGCCGTTTGTCATCATGGTGGCGCCGGCACCTCTGCCGAGGGGTTTAAGGCAGGAGTTCCAAGTATAATTGTTCCGTTTTCAAACGACCAATTTGCGTGGGCACATCGCAGCTTTGATTTAGGAATTGGCGTAAGACCAATATATAAAAAAGCTTTGAATGAGGACAATTTAGCAGATGCACTTATGCAGATAGATGATATTCAGATAAAAAACAATGCTAAAATCATCAGCGAAAAAATTAAAGCTGAAAAAGGACTTGAAAATGCTGTCAATGTAGTTCTACAAAGTTTGGAGGGGTAAAATGGAGTTTATAACCAATGCGCAAAAAAATGCTATAAATA
>CAYJDA010000121.1:0-1311 GCA_964368815.1 uncultured Oscillospiraceae bacterium | reverse complement strand
TGTAAATCACCCCATTATCGAGATCAACGTTTGTCCATGTGAGCCCCAACACCTCACCGAGCCTCATGCCGGTGTTTAACGATAGATAAATTCCAAAAGCCGTTAGGTCCTTTGAGTTTAAACATGCGGTCTCCAGCTTTTTTTGTTCCTCTATGTCCAGCACACGCATCTCGACAACTTCAACCGTCGGCAGCTTGACCAAATCGGCAACATTACGCTGTACCATACTGTTATAAATGGCTTGTTTTAGGGCTGTGCCCATCATAACCTTCATCTTGCGGACGGTGTTCGGCGAAAGTGGGCGCTGTTCTATCAGACCGCCTTTTTCAAGCTTGCGTATTAAAAACCGCTGAAGATGTTCCGGTTGCAAATCTTTAAGCTTGATTTTTTTAAAGTTTGGCGCTATGTGCTTATGTATATATGTGTGATAGCTGACATAGGTGGACTGCTTAACCGATGGCTTTGCATAATTTTCGAGCCAGTATTTAAGCCATGTCACAAAGTCGGTTTCGCTTTTCTCGATGCTAACACCGGAAGCTATCGTGTTTTGAATTTCACGCAGTCGCTCCTTTGCAAGCGCCTGTGTTTTTGCATATGCAGAGCGCCTTTTTCCACCTAAATCGGTAAATTTTATCTCCCACCGTCCGTCACTGCGGTGGGAGATTGTGCCCTCTCCGTTTGCCCTCTTAGCCATAAATGATTTCCCTAATTACTATCTCTTCTGCCTGATTTCTTATGTTGTTCATGCGCCCAACCCACTGCATCTGATCGTCGGATTTTAGTTGTTCCGTTACGCCCTGCACACGCTTCATCTGCTCAATTATTATCTCCATCTGTTCGGTGGCGCTGTCCTCTATCTCTTTGCAGTGCTGATGGATTGTGTCGGTGGTAAGTAGCTTTGCAAACAGCACACGACGGTGTTTTTCTAAATATTTATATCGCATTCTACCCCACCGGCCGAGAATAATATTATTTTCTTTTAGCGTTAAGTTGGGGTAATAAAACCCATCCTCATATAATGTGTACTCAAAAGTATTTTCCATAACTATAGCCTTTCTATTCACAAATTGGTGTAAATATATTGTCGTCGTTTACTAAAGCGTCGACCGTTAACCTCGCACCAATGCGGTATCCGGTGGTAAAAAGTTCAACGATCTCGGTTGCGTTCACCTCCGACCATGCATCGGTGTATTGTTGAAACTGTGCGAGCTGTTCGCCCTGCAACGACTTTAATAGCAACTCTTCATTTTTAGCAAGCCTGTCCATCGCCTTTTTGAAATTGTTGTCCTCCTTATAACAACGTGCATCGGG
>CAYJDA010000120.1:0-1312 GCA_964368815.1 uncultured Oscillospiraceae bacterium | reverse complement strand
TTTGATTTTACCTTTTAGTGCAGATAATTTTTGCATTTCAAACTGCTCCAAATCATCAAAGTTCGTGTTCTCGCTATGTTCAATGGTAATGGTAAAGATGATTTCGCTTGTGTTCTTATCAAAAGTGACATAAGTCATTTCAAAGTTATACTGTATTTTTTCAAGCACCTTTTGAAAGAAATCATAGCAGAGTATCGCTACGCTAAGGCTCATATCAAAATCGTTTACTATGTTTATGGTGCATTTTCTGCCAAAAAACTTGAGAAGTCCGAACATTTCTAAAAATGCTCTTTGCATTTCTTTAGTAGAGATGCATTTTTCTGTTTGTTCTGTTAAAATCAAATTAACCTTGCGTTTAAGATATGCCAATATGATGGTCGCTTCAAAAAGCAAGTGTTTCATATCTTCGTGTGTGGCATTTTCATTTTCTGTGACAGTATTTTTGATTTTTTCGCTATATGGCAAGGTTTCAGTGAGTAGAATGCTTTGTAATTCGCTCAGTTTTCGAGATTTTGCTACCTCTTTCTTTTGTTCATTCTCAACGGATAGTAGATTGATTTCTTTATATAAATTATCATTGAATTTTTCAAGTTCAGATATTACATCTTTTATCCTCGATACATCACTACTCCAAGAAACATAACCACCTTTTATAGGCGAGATATGGAGAAATGTGTTATTATCATAATCAATATTTTTATGCTCTTTTAGCAACTCAAAATTATCCTGCGATAGCGGCAGTGTATTTTGGGATTTGTATACCGCGTCACCTGTCTTGGTGAGTATCTGCGCATTGGTGGTTGCCATCTCAAAAAAATCTTTGTGGCGGCTGTTGGAGTGTACAAGTCCTGTACGAATACAAGCCTCCCAAAAGGCTACCGCCACCGCACAGCTAAATATTGTTACATCCATAAAATAATGTCCGACTCCGGATGCGGGGTTTAATATATGTAACATACAATATAAAATAACGCCTCCACACACCAAAAGTGGTAATCTTGAAGCCTTTCTCGTAGTTACTGAGTGACTGAATTTTTTGATGATTAAGAAAACTGAGCCTATCATTAAAGCTAAAATAAAACCCATTACCATAAAATAGCCAATGCCATAAGAATATACCTGACGATAAGCGTGCCTTGTTATATCACAACCTACAAAAACAAGTTCGTGTAAATCGTTTGTGAGTACAAGCAGTATCAGTAGGGTTGCAGGGATAAACAGCAAATTCCATTTTTTATTCGGACGATAATTTTCATCTTCTCCGACACATAAAGCTGTGAAGAAGAATAATAGCGGTATCATTATCGTTGGT
>CAYJDA010000119.1:0-1337 GCA_964368815.1 uncultured Oscillospiraceae bacterium | reverse complement strand
CGAGCCGACATCGAGGTGCCAAACCTCCCCGTCGATGTGGACTCTTGGGGGAGATAAGCCTGTTATCCCCAGGGTAGCTTTTATCCGTTAAGCGATGGCCCTTCCATTCGGCGCCACCGGATCACTAAGTCCGACTTTCGTCCCTGCTCGACGTGTCTGTCTCGCAGTCAAGCTTCCTTCTGCCTTTACACTCTTCGCACGATTTCCGACCGTGCTGAGGAAACCTTTGAGCGCCTCCGTTACTCTTTCGGAGGCGACCGCCCCAGTCAAACTGCCCAACTGACAGTGTCCATACACCGGTTTACGGTGCCATGTTAGAAATTCAGTATCAATAGAGTGGTATCCCAACGTCGACTCCCTACACACTGGCGTGCATAGTTCTTTGTCTCCCACCTATCCTGTACAATTGATACCAAATCCCAATATCAGCCTGCAGTAAAGCTCCATGGGGTCTTTCCGTCCTGCCGCGGGTAACTCGCATCTTCACGAGTACTACAATTTCACCGGATCTATTGTTGAGACAGTGCCCAAATCGTTACACCTTTCGTGCGGGTCGGAACTTACCCGACAAGGAATTTCGCTACCTTAGGACCGTTATAGTTACGGCCGCCGTTTACTGGGGCTTAAGTTCACTGCTTCGATCACTCTAACAGCTCCCCTTAACCTTCCAGCACCGGGCAGGTGTCAGCCCCTATACTTCATCTTTCGATTTAGCAGAGACCTGTGTTTTTGGTAAACAGTCGCTTGGGCCTGTTTTCTGTGGCCTATCTCAGCTCCATTTGTTTAAACTTCACCAAGTTAGGCTCCCCTTCTCCCTAAGTTACGGGGACATTTTGCCTAGTTCCTTAACAATAGTTCTTCCGCTCATCTTTGGATTCTCTCCTTGCCTACCTGTGTCGGTTTGCGGTACGGGCACCTTTAATCTCGATAGTGGCTTTTCTTGACAGCGTAGACTCAATTACTTCACTACTTTTTTTCGCTCCCCATCACACCTCAGGATTTGCAAAGATACGGATTTGCCTATATCTTCTCCCTACATGCTTGGACGTACTATTCCATCAGTACGCTAACTTATCTTTCTGTGTCCCCACTTCTCTCAAACGATTATTGGTGGTACTGGAATCTCCACCAGTTGTCCATCGCCTACGCCATTCGGCCTCAGCTTAGGTCCCGACTTACCCTGAGTGGACGAGCCTTCCTCAGGAATCCTTAGGCTTTCGATGGGTGAGATTCTCACTCACCTTGCGCTACTCATGCCAGCATTCTCTCTTCTGTAATGTCCACAACCCCTTCCGGTGGTGCTTCAGCCCTTACAGAATGCTCCTCTACCGATTGTA
>CAYJDA010000118.1:0-1353 GCA_964368815.1 uncultured Oscillospiraceae bacterium | reverse complement strand
TCTACCCGTTTTACTGGTCTGAATCAGTAAAGGGGTGACGGCATGAATCCCAAACTCTCGCAGATAGGGAGCTAAAAGCTCATTGACAAAGGACTGCTCGCTTTGACCTTCGGCAATAATGTACACGCGCTTCATTAGAGTTGTCCTCCTATCACATTCTTTTCCCACAATTCGCTCAATGAATACTGATACTCATCAATCCATACCGTCAAATCTGTATCAGAAAGACGTTTAAAGAGAGAAGCACCCCCCTTTCTATCGACTGTGATAATATCGTCTACACCAAAGCAATTGACAATATTCACGGACTGGGTTGATATAATAATCTGACTTTCATTTGCTGCTCGGTTGACCATGGCCGCAAATTTTGTTATAGCTGCGGGATGCAATCCTAGCTCTGGCTCATCTATAATAATGGTTTTGGGTAAATCTCGTTGGAGGAGAAGCGTAGCTAATGCAATAAACCTGAGCGTACCATCCGAAAAGCTGTGTCCGTTGAGATACATATCGCTGTCTACCTCTTCCCATTCTAGCTGAATAGAATTGGCGGAAAGAGGGTTGGGGCGCAGTATAAAACGCTTAAAATAAGGAGCGATAGAGCGAATGGTTGCTTCTATCAATTTGAAGGACTTGCTGTCATTGATTGATAGCTTGTACAAGTAGGCAGCTAAATTTGAGCCATTGCTTTTCAAGCTTTGATTATCGTTGATATCACAGCTGTTTCGCATGGGTGATTGCGAGCTGGTATCATGAAAATGGTAGACTGTGAAGCTAGATAAATGTCCTTGCAGATAGCTAGCACGAAGCTCCGTCTCGTTGATTAAATTGGATTCTTCTACTGCATTATCCCAGTCTTTGCTATGCCAGAGGTAGTAATTTTTAGCGGTATCTTTGTGTCCATTATAATAATCTTTCAAAAACTCAATATATCCCTTATTTTGCTGTGTGGGGCTAATTCTGAAACTCAGAGCATTCGTATTATCAAAATCCAATAATCCGTAGAAAGACTCACTCACTTTTCTGCCATGATGGAGAAGGGTATCAATCCCGCCCTTTTCCAAGGTATATTGCCCCAATTTCTGATTTAAGATGGATTTGATGAGCTCAAAAAAAGAAATAAAATTACTTTTACCTGCCC
The DNA here is from genome assembly GCA_964368815.1 of uncultured Oscillospiraceae bacterium. GTDB lineage: Bacteria > Bacillota > Clostridia > Oscillospirales > Ruminococcaceae > CAYJBH01. The sequence goes on along the minus strand of CAYJDA010000118.1, from coordinate 215 downwards.
CATTGCTACCTATTAAAACATTGATTTTGTTTAATTTTAGGCTTATATCCTCGATGGATTTATAATTTTTGATTTGTATGACTTCAATCATGGCATCTGTCTATACTTTTAGCATAGTATTCTTATACCGTCAAGGATGTATCTGTTGGCGAGAACCTCGTTAAGGCATTATCCACCTTTTTGCTTGCACTGCCTGCTTGATTCTGCTAAAAATA
>CAYJDA010000117.1:0-1372 GCA_964368815.1 uncultured Oscillospiraceae bacterium | reverse complement strand
CGGCTTAACGGTGTTTGATGCCGGAGTCGATCGACCTGCTTTGCCTGTTCTTTCTCCTTGATAGATGTTATTACATCTCGCACCGCCTTGGCTGCAAGTTGTGGTGCGAGCTTTAGTGCATCTCTAAACTCTTTTGTTGTCGACAGTAGATTATCATATCGGAGTTGAAGATTGGATATTTCATTCTTCAACCACTCTAAACTTTTCTTTAGTGAAAACACCTCCTGCTGAAGAGCAACACCATTTTTTGCGCTCTCTATCAGATAGTCGTACTCTGTTGAGGTGAGCTCCACCTTGCCGGAAAATCTTTTTTTCTTGCCGATGTTTTCTATCGTCTGTAACTTAAGGTCAAGTTTTTTTGCCGTGTCAACCCTCGCTTCAACCTTGCTTAGTGTGTCGCTCTGCTCGGCGATCTTTGCCGCCTGTTCTGTAATTCTACGCTCGTTTTGTGCTACCTTGTAGTCGGTAACCTCAAGATGTTCGGCATCACTTCCACGCTTGCCACGCTCAAAACCGGCAAACCCTTTTTCGGTCATGTGGCGAAAAAATTCATCCTGCAATGCCGAGTATGAGTACTTGATATAGGTCTTACCGTTGTCGGTTTTCACCCTGTCGCTTGCCCATTTTTTCGAGTGGCTTATCTGGTTCACCACCTCTTTTACCGTTCCACGCAGCTTCACATCCTTGCATCTTTTGGAATACCTAACCTCTTTTTTGACAACCGGTAGATACACAACATGCAGGTGATAGTGATAAATTTCATCATCACAACACAGGGTTGCCATCCTATTTATTTCATCGGCGTGCATCACCGCCGAGAGTATAAACTCTTCTCCGCCTATTTTTTTGACGGCATAATTATATGCTTCTTGATAGAACTTCACAGCAAAATCATACCCACCGTTCTCTTCAAAATACATTGTGTTGACATCAAAAATAAGCTCGTCGATAACGGTAGCATCAGGTTTCAACCCTCTTGTGCTGACCGTTTTATCTGCCAAAAGTCTGTCGAGAGTTTCCAGATATCCACCCTCACAGTCCTTGAATTTTATGTTTTTGTGCGACTGTGCGAGCACTACATCTACATTGGAATAACTCTCGTTTTGTCGCTCGTTGTGACGTTCCATGTTCTGAACAGCACTTCTGCTATACTCCTTGTTTCTCGCCACACTAAAATGACCACCTTGCGCCATATACTCCTTTCTTTCTCGGAATGTACTCTTACTTTTCAAAGTATGTAACCCACTATGACACTTTCAACTAAGTGAAAGGTGTCGTGGGCTCTTGCAGAGAGCAAGAAGTAACGATTTACCCTTTTCAAGGGGGTCAAGAGGGTCAAGGGGGTCAAACTTTTCTTTGACCCCCTTGACCC
>CAYJDA010000116.1:0-1375 GCA_964368815.1 uncultured Oscillospiraceae bacterium | reverse complement strand
TGCCGCCGAGCTCGGAAACCATTACGATGCTAAAAACTCCTACATACCAAAAGGTACAGATAGGTTGGGATTTGACGGATATTTTGCCTCCTACAATTTCCACCATGAAAACTATGGTGCGGCGGCATACTATCATCTGGATAGCCCCGAGAAAATCTACTGTGATAAATACGAGCCGGACGTTCATACCGACATGGCAATAGAGCAAATATCCGCGCTTTCAAAAAAGGATAAACCCTTTGCGCTGTTTCTCTCGCTCGGAACACCTCACGACCCATGGACCCCGGAGAATGTAACCGGAGAGAGCTACGAGCGATTTGCGGATATCGATTTTGACCTGCCCGAAAACTACGAGGAGGAAAACGACCCGCATGCCGACAACTGGGCAAGGCTTTCACCCGAGGAGCGGAAAAAGCTTAAAAGCTGGATAAAATGCTACTATGCTATGGTTGCAAATCTGGACGATAATATGGGAAGATTGTTTGACCATATCAAAAATCTGGGAATAGATGACGATACCATTATTGTGTTCACCTCGGATCACGGTGAGCTGTTCGGTGCACACGGAAGAAGGGCGAAAAACATTTTTTATGAAGAGGCGGTTAAGGTCCCCTTCCTGATTAAGCATGGTAATAACCTTGCAAAAAACACAGGCCGTGACTTCATATTTAACACGGTGGATGTTATGCCGACGCTTTTATCCATGATGGATTTGCCGATACCGAGCGAAGTTGAGGGTACAGATTTGAGTTCCTGTGTTAAGGGAGAGCGCGACACCGAGGTGGGTGCACTCATGATGTGTACAGGTCCTACGGCTGTTTTCGGTGATGGAAACGAATGGCGTGCCTATAAAACTAAAAAATTCACCTACGGTGTTTTCAAGTCGGACGGCTCTGAGTATCTTTTCGACAATGAAAATGATAAATATCAGATGAACAATCTGGCACATACTCCGGATTTCGGTGAGACCAAGGCAACCCTTAAGGCTGCGATGGAAGCAAAGATGCAGGAAATTGGCGACAACTTTGAGCACAACTCCTATTACGAGCAAAACTGGGTCAAGGAAAGACTAATTATAAAAACAGCAACAAATTAATAACACAAAAGGAGAGGTATGGTAAAATACATTAAAAACTACCCCCGTCCACAACTTTTAAGGGAAGGCTTTGAGCTTTTGGATGGCGTTTGGGGATTTAAATTTGACGATAAAAACGAGGGTGAGAGAAGCGGTTGGCCGGACGGCTTTGATAAAAGCCATGACATCACCACACCCTTATCACAAGTGTGGTAAAGTATCACATAAAGGGTAAAAAATTTTGCTGTCACCTCTTGCAAGAGAGGTGTTGGCTATTCGGGTAATTCGACTTTCCCGATG
>CAYJDA010000115.1:0-1391 GCA_964368815.1 uncultured Oscillospiraceae bacterium | reverse complement strand
TCACCATTATAAAAAATTTAATTTCTCCATTAATTAAGCTTTATTTATATTGTACATAATTTTTTTAAAAAAGTAAATAAAAAGAGCATATAATTATGCTCTTTTATAGATTTTTTTTGACTATTTATTTTTTTTCTTTAACTTCTTACGCACAAATGTTAAAACTATCACTATTACCACTACTAACATCACTATAATAGGTGAATTAGCTATAAGAAACACTATAAAATCTTCCGCAGCTCTTATTATTCCGTTAATAGTATCAATAAACCCTTCTTTTGCTCTAGTCCACAAATCATCTGAGCCATAATTTATCTCGCCTTTTAAAACTTCTGAAACACTAAGAGTTAACACAGACATGTCGCTTCTATAGTCAATATCTTTCAAACTGATATTGTAATAGTCTATCTCTGTTCTAATTCTATTTAACTCTCTTTCTATTTCTAGTATTTCAGTAATTGTTTGAGCTTCATCATATAGTTCTCTTAAACGTTGTTCTTGCGCTTCTAAGTTCACAACTATGTTTTTCATGTCATAATAATGTTTAGTCACATCTTCTTCATTTATAGATTTGTTACTTACTTCCGATGAATTTTCTACAAACCCAACAAATTTTTCGAATTGTTCTTGAGGAACCCTTAACACTAAATCTGCAGATCTAATTTTTATATTATCATAACTATAGTGAGAGACATAAGTTTCGCTATGTTCAATGTATCCTTCGAAAAATTCTACTTGATTCTCTATGTCTAACATAAAATTATCAAAATCCTCTGTTTCAACATTTAAACTTCCAGATTTTATAATTTTGCTATCCATTTCAATCTCTTCAATAGAAGTTTCCGTTTTTGTGCTTTGGATACCATCGTCTGAATTAGTTGTTGCAACATCAGCATAACCGTCTGTTTCCATGTCATAATCCATTGATTCTTTAGCTTCTTCCTCAAATGCAACATCGTATATCGCTTGTGGCATTGCCCCACTGTCTACTGACCTTAAGACACCTTCACTGCTTGTAGCCATGTCAAAACTCGCATCACTATCGTTTCGTAAAAATTCTCCTCCACCTACAAACAATGCCGAAGCAACTATCATAAAAGTAGCTGCAACACCTGCAAATTTGATATAAGTATTTCTCTTTTTCACCTTTAATTCTTTTTTAGCAATTTCAAGTTTTTCGTTTAATCTTTTACAATATCCATCTGGTAATTTTTCTTGTTTTAATTCTTTTACACTGTTTGTAATTGACAAAAACGAATTAAATTCAGTTTCACAACCAATACAACTATTTTTATGTTTTTCAAATTCAGCCTTTTGATTTTCATCTAATTCATCATCAATAAAATCAAAAATCAAATTTTTAAATTCCTTGCAATCCATAAACTCACTCC
>CAYJDA010000114.1:0-1391 GCA_964368815.1 uncultured Oscillospiraceae bacterium | reverse complement strand
ATTATATCAAAGCACGCACAATATAATAGATTGAAAAAAGTCGATGGATGATGTTGGTTGTGAGTTGATAGTTGATAACAAATAATGCTGTTCGTACGAGAGGGCGAACTAGTGCAATTATGCGGAAATTTGAATATATAAATTTAAAGATATGGTTATAGCAATAAAAATAACGAGACATCGTAAACTTTTAATGTCTCGTTATTTTTCACACTCGAACTCAAACCGCGCGCTTGGCGACGCTTTAACTAGAAACTATTCTATACTATCAATATCCAACATGTAACCCAAAACCTCTCCTACTTCGGTTATCTGTCCTTTTAAAACTATAATATCATCTATCGACATTTCTAAAACTTTATCTAGTTGTTGCTCGTTGGTCAAGAAACATTGAACACTATAAAATGAGAATATCTCATCTTGCGGTGCCAAGCTTATGTAACTTCCATCGCTATCGATAACGGATAAACGACCTTTTATCTCTACATATTTATTTGCATATGTCTGTTCTGCCTTTAAAGCGTTTGAGTTCAAATCGTCAATAAGTGTTTTTACATCATAAGAAACGTATTCAATATTTTCCGCATTTCTATGTGTTTCTGTGTTTGTTGTTGATGTTTGTTCCGGCAAATCGGCGCTTGTTGATACACTTTCTGTCCCACCAGTTCCACCAACTATAAAAAAGAATAACAACACCATACAAACTATAAACCATGGTCTTTTATAAATTGGCTTTTTGTTTTTCGCCCCACAAGACGGACAAGCTTTTGCGTTCTTTGCAATCTCTTTTCCACATGTTTCACAATTTTTTATTCCACCCATAATCTTACTCCCATGATTAAAATTAACCACATAGGCATATAATAGCCCATACAGTTTATTTTATTGTATCACTATTGCCTATAGAATTCAAGTATAAATACTCTATATAGGCGGTTAATCATATGAATTATTTTGAAATTGGTCAAAGAATACGCACATTCAGAAAAGAACGGTTATGGTCACAAGAAATTTTAGCAGAAAAGGTAGGCATCTCTGTAACACATATGAGCCACATTGAAACAGGAAACACCAAATTAAGCCTTTCTGTTTTTGTGTCAATCGCCATCATATTAAAAGTTTCTACAGACAGTTTGCTGTTTGACACATCTAAGCACGAACAGTTTTACAACAATGAATTTCGGCAAATTGTTTCAGGTTGCTCGGAAAATGAAATGAGGATAATATGTGACATAGCACAGGCAACTAAAATTTCATTGCTCAAAGAATAGTTGCATTTGAATATTGATGTTACAGGAAAACAAAATGAGTGTCGTATTAAAGGTATAATGTACAAAAAAAAGAGGGACACGGCAAACCCGTGTCCCTACAAAATATTTGTAATTTATTAA
>CAYJDA010000113.1:0-1395 GCA_964368815.1 uncultured Oscillospiraceae bacterium | reverse complement strand
TTGGTGAAACACATGATGGAGCTAGTCAAATGGACTGGATGGATCAAGAAAAAGAAAGAGGTATAACAATTACTTCTGCAGCAACTACTGCACATTGGAAAGATCATAGATTTAACATTATAGATACTCCTGGACACGTAGACTTTACAGTTGAAGTTCAAAGATCTTTAAGAGTTTTAGATGGATCATTTTGTTTATTAGATGCTAATGCAGGTGTAGAACCTCAATCTGAAACTGTTTGGAGACAAGCAAATGAATATAAAGTGCCAAGAATGTTCTTTATTAATAAAATGGACAAACTTGGAGCAGACTTTTTTACTTCAATGGATACAATTAAATCAAGATTAGCTGCAAATTATGCACCTATACAATGTCCTATTGGAGCAGAAAATGAGTTTAATGGAATTATAGATTTAGTATCTATGAAAGCATATAAATACGATGGTGGAGAACATGAGGAAGCTTCTGAAATAGAAATACCTGCTGAGTTAAAAGATAAAGCAGAAACTATGAGAATGGAACTTATTGAAAAAGCTGTTGAATATGATGATGCTTTAATGGAAAAATATTTAGAAGGAAATGAAATTACTGTTGAAGAGTTAAAAGCAGCTATCCGTAAAGGAGTGTTAGCTTCAGAATTTTTCCCAGTATTATGTGGTAGTGCATTATCTAACATCGGAGTTAAACTTGCTTTAGATGCAGTTATTGATTACATGCCAGCTCCAACTGATGTTGAAGCTATTGCTTGTATTGATAAAAATGGAAAAGATGTTGAAAGACATCCATCAGATAATGAACCATTTACAGCTTTAGCATTCAAAATAGCTGCAGATCCATTCGTAGGAAGACTTGCTTTCTTTAGAGTTTACTCTGGAAAATTATCAAGTGGTTCATACGTAATTAATGCAACTAAAGGTGTTAAAGAAAGAATAGGGCGTATCTTACAAATGCACGCTAATAATCGTAAAGAAATTAGTGAAGTATTCTGTGGAGAAATCGCTGCTGCAGTAGGTCTTAAAGATACTACAACTGCTGATACACTATGTGATGAAAAAAATCCAGTAATCATGAAAGGAATGGAATTCCCATTACCAGTTATAGATATGGCTGTTGAGCCTAAATCTAAAGGTGATGTTGATAAAATGGGTACAGCATTACAAAAATTAGCAGAAGAAGATCCAACATTCAAATATAAAACAGATCACGAAACTGGTCAAACAGTTATAAGTGGTATGGGTGAGTTACACCTTGAAGTTTTAATAAGAAGAATGAAAGATGAATATAATGTAGAAGTTAACGTAGGTAGACCACAAGTTGCTTACCGTGAAACAATCACAGTAGAAGCAGAATGTGAAGGAAAATATGTTAAACAATCAGGTGGACGTGGACAATTCG
>CAYJDA010000112.1:0-1402 GCA_964368815.1 uncultured Oscillospiraceae bacterium | reverse complement strand
ATGACAGGATAATCAGGCTTATCCCCGATACCGTACAAAAAGAAAAGACGGAGGATTATGTCGTATAAGCCCTTGAATATTACAACCGTTATCGTGAGCGGCAGAAGAACGGTCGGGGTGAGCGGTAATATATACGGCGGTCTTTTTCTCTCCTCTTGTCGCATTGTCGCACTACTCACTGCCGTTTCGTATTGCTCTGTGCGACTGCGCTTCGAAATTCTCCCTTCATCCGCCACAGGCGGCGGTCGAATTTCTCACCCCCTTACAATCCCCCTAATATATATTACAAGCACTATACCTACCGAAAAAGAATATAGCATATTATTTGCACATTTGTTTTAATCTCTCAATGTTGGTAAAATCATAGCATAGAAACAACGGAGAAAAACAGATGAAAAGAGTAATTATTTCGGCTTTGATTATATTAGCCTTAACCGGTTGCAACGCTCAACAGCCGCCAACCACACAGACAGATGTTTCAAGCAGTAGCACGGCAACAAGCAGTGAAAGCCGCCTTTCTTTTTCGGAAAGTGAACCGGAGGAAGTTGAGAGTTTAGCCGATGATAGTGGTGATGTCGTGTCAAGCAGTAGTTCGGTAGAAACTGTTAAATCTGATATAGCAGATGAGCCACAGCCTGTAGCAGAACCTCAACCCACACAACAACCGCCGGTTGAGATTGAGACATCACCAACAGCAGAACAGTCTAACCCCACGGTTACGGTGCAACTATCACAGCCGCCTGTGCCGGTAGAGGTCGAGCAACCAACACCGAACCCAACGCCTGCACCACAGCCAACAGCAACACCCGAACCTACCCCAGTACCTACACCACAACCAACACCGGCACCCACCCCAGAGCCTACACCGCAACCTACTCCCCCACCTGCACCGGCTTTTGATGTCAACACATGGGTACAGTTTGCAATAAATTCCGGCACAGGGCTTGGTATGATATTCGATGCCTCGGTTACAGGAAGTTGGGACAACCCGATAGTAGCCTCGGCAGACTCACTCTACCTCGACAGAGATTTATCGGGTATGCTCGCATGGTATCAGTCTTCGGGATTTACAAAGTTCAACGTTTGGGCACAGGATATCGGCGGCGGTAAGTACAACATCTACATTTCATACGCATAACAACAGAATATTTCAAGCAAGGCACATCGAAAGGTGTGTCTTTTTTTATTAAAAAATAGGAGGTAAAATTGAAAACAAACAAACGAATTTTAACAATATTCCTTGCCCTTGTGCTCTGCATAAGCACATTTGCAGGGATAACGGCACATGCGGCGGCTACCGATGTCTATGTCCTCAGCCTGCCACGAGGTGCCGACCCAAACAAATCCGGTTGGGGATATCCGAGTGTAACTCTTCTGAACGGCTCAACCATCAACGGTGCAA
>CAYJDA010000111.1:0-1413 GCA_964368815.1 uncultured Oscillospiraceae bacterium | reverse complement strand
CCTCCATGTTTCAAGATTGTGTAGAACTTCAAAGCATGGGCGCAAACTTCAACCTGCCGCAGAGTGCCGCACTTACTTCCGTAGGAGATAATTTTGCAATCTCCATGTTTCAAGATTGTGTAGAACTTCAAAGCATGGGCACAAACTTCACCCTGCCACAGAGTGCCGCACTTACTTCCGTAGGAGATTATTTTGCAGACTCCATGTTTCAAGATTGTGTAGAACTTCAAAGCATGGGCGCAAACTTCAACCTACCGCGGAGTGCTGTGCTCACTTCCGTAGGAGATAATTTTGCAGACTCCATGTTTCGAGGTTGTATAGAACTTCAAAGCATGGGTGCAAACTTCAACCTACCACAAAGTGCCGTACTTACTTCCGTAGGAAACAGTTTCGGTATGTTAATGTTTAAAAACGCCGGGAGCAATCTGATTATCAACGAAGTTTTTCGGTTTCCCACAGTTACACAAGCACTGGTGAATACTCATATGTTTTTCAGCACATTTCAAGGCGCAGGGCTTGCTCCGAATCAAAGCCGAAGCGCACAGTCTATAATAAACGGCAACCCCACGCCACAACCCACATCCCCGACCTCGTCATACGAAACATTTCAAGGTCAAAATGCCGCATTTTCTGATTGGTCTATCCTGCCGACAGAATGGGGCGGCGGAGATACCACTCCTGATTATACGGTTACTTTCCAAAGCGGACAAGGTGTAACACCGACGTATATGCTTGCAACACAAGGTGCAATAAACGGCTGGCCAATTGGTAAGCCGGCAACCCCCACGGCAGAAGGATATACCTTTATAAACTGGTACACAGACCCAGCTCTCACAAATGTTTATGACTTTAGCCAAAATGTTACGGGCGACTTAACTCTATATGCATCATGGATGAGTACAAATACAGATACAAATACAAATACAGGTACAAGTACAAGTGGTGCAACAACCCCTGTACTAAGTCCACAAACAGGGGTTTACAACTAAATATAAGTTAATGCTAAAAGCCGCACCTATCACAAAACGATAGCGTGCGGTTTTGTTTTTTGATGCACAAAAACCATAAGGGACATGGAAAAGCGCTGATATTATGCAGTTTTACAGCCGATAAGCAATGCTGAAAATGAAGAAAAATATTAAAACCATTAGCGACGAATGATTTTTGAAAAAAAGCAACATTCTATACTTTCAGATAGTTGTGTTTTGCAAAAAGTATGGTATAATACTATATGTATATTTATATGTATAAGGAGTTACTCCAAAAGTTTGCCAAGGAAAGTCTCCTTAAAACAGTATAGTTAATTGATAAAAGAGGTATAAAACATGCGGATAGTTGGCAAAGGACAACGGGAACGAGGACAACGGGGACGTACATTATTTGTCACGCTCGAGATATAATCCCACGTGAGAC
>CAYJDA010000110.1:0-1440 GCA_964368815.1 uncultured Oscillospiraceae bacterium | reverse complement strand
CAACCTGAGGTGCACCCACGTTTGCCTCAACCTTAAACTCACGAAGTAGACGGTCGACGATGATTTCGAGATGAAGCTCACCCATACCGGCAATAATTGTCTGTCCGGTCTCGTCGTCGGTGTAGGTTCTAAAGGTTGGATCTTCCTCAGCAAGTTTAGAAAGGGCAATACCCATTTTTTCTTGTCCTGCCTTGGTTTTGGGCTCAATAGCAACACGGATAACAGGTTCCGGGAAATCCATACTTTCAAGTATAATAGGATGTCTCTCGTCACAAAGTGTATCACCTGTTGTTGTATTTTTTAGGCCTACAGCAGCAGCGATGTCGCCGGAATAAATCATGTCTATATCCTGACGGTGGTTAGCATGCATCTGTAGAATACGTCCGATACGCTCGTTGTTGTCTTTAACCGAGTTGTAAACTCCGCTACCGGACTTTAAAGTTCCGGAATAAACGCGGAAGAAACAAAGTTTACCCACAAATGGGTCGGTTGCAATTTTGAATGCAAGTGCAGCAAACGGAGCATCGTCGCTTGAAGGACGAGTTTCCTCCTCCTCAGTATCAGGGTTAACACCCTTGATAGCCTCGATGTCGGTTGGTGCAGGCATATAGTCGATAACTGCATCAAGTAGCTTTTGAACGCCCTTGTTTTTATAGGATGTTCCACAGATTACCGGAACTATAGTGTTTTCAAGTGTCGCACGACGAAGTGCTTTTTTAAATTCTTCTATCGGCAACTCTTCGCCTTCTAAGAATTTTTCCATTAATACTTCATCGGTTTCGGCAACAGCTTCTAACATTTCGTTGCGGAACTGCTCGAATTTATCCATCAACTCTGCCGGAACTTCTTCCTCTTTAATATCGGTACCTAAATCGTTGGTATAGATATATGCCTTCTGCTCAACGAGGTCGATGATTCCTTTAAAGTCGCTCTCTTCACCGATAGGTAGCTGAATCGGAATCGCATTACATTTTAAGCGATCTCTCATCATGTCTAAAACACGGTAGAAGTCGGCACCCATGATATCCATCTTGTTGATGTATGCCATACGGGGTACCTTGTATTTGTTTGCTTGGTGCCATACCGTTTCACTCTGGGGCTCAACACCGCCCTTTGCACAGAAAACTGTAACGCTTCCGTCAAGCACACGAAGTGAACGCTCAACCTCAACTGTAAAGTCAACGTGTCCGGGTGTGTCGATAATGTTTACCCTATGGTCCTTCCAGAAGGCCGTTGTGGCTGCCGAGGTAATGGTAATACCACGCTCCTGCTCCTGCTCCATCCAGTCCATGGTAGCTGCGCCCTCATGAACCTCTCCGATCTTATGAGTACGACCGGTATAGAACAGAATACGTTCGGTTGTGGTTGTTTTACCGGCATCAATGTGAGCCATGATACCGATATTTCTGGTTTTTTCTAATGATACTTCTCTTGGCATAA
>CAYJDA010000109.1:0-1460 GCA_964368815.1 uncultured Oscillospiraceae bacterium | reverse complement strand
CTGTACCACGACCTGTAATTGTGAATACGTCTTCAACTGGCATTAGGAAAGGAAGATCTGATTTACGCTCTGGGGTTGGGATGAAGCTGTCAACAGCGTCCATTAGCTCTTTAATGCAAGCATATTCTGGAGCAGAAGGATCTGTAGAAGCACACTCAAGAGCAACAAGGCCTGAACCTTTGATGATTGGTGTTTCGTCGCCCGGGAAGTCGTAGTCAGATAGAAGCTCACGGATTTCTTCTTCAACTAGCTCGAGAAGGTCCGGATCGTCAACCTGGTCAACTTTATTCATGAAAACAACGATGTGTGGCACGCCAACCTGACGGGAAAGAAGGATATGCTCACGTGTTTGTGGCATTGGGCCGTCTGCTGCCGAAACAACAAGGATAGCGCCGTCCATCTGTGCAGCACCTGTGATCATGTTTTTAACATAGTCAGCATGTCCGGGGCAGTCAACATGTGCATAGTGACGCTCTTCTGTTTGATACTCAACATGTGCGGTATTAATTGTAATACCACGCTCACGCTCTTCAGGAGCTTTATCGATCATGTCGTATGCTTGGTATTCTGCGTTACCGCCGAAACCTAAAACCTTAGTGATAGCTGCTGTAAGTGTTGTTTTACCATGGTCAACGTGACCGATGGTGCCGATGTTAATATGCGGCTTATTACGCTCAAATTTTGCTTTTGCCATTTTTATCTCCTTTATTAACGTTCAATTTTTAATTTTACTATTTCAGTTAAAAACATTGTACTAGTTTTTTTATTAAAAATCAAGTGTTTTTTAATCTTTTTTTGCACGACCGGTCATAATACCTTCGGCAATACTCTTTGGAACCTCTATATAATGTGAAGGCTCCATGGAATACTGACCACGACCCTGTGTTTTGGAACGAAGATCGGTAGCATATCCAAACATGCCGGAAAGCGGTACAAATGCGTTAATCTGGGTTGCGCCGTTACGAGGATCCATGCCCTGCATCTGGCCACGACGGGAGTTGATATCTCCGATAACATCACCCATATAGTCGTCCGGTACAATAACTGCAACCTTCATGATAGGCTCAAGGATTACCGGATCTGCCTTACGCATAGCCTCTTTGAATGCCATTGAACCTGCAATCTTAAACGCCATTTCAGATGAGTCAACATCATGGTAGCTACCATCATATAGTGTAACCTTGATATCAACAACGGGATAGCCGGCAAGAACACCTGCCTGCATAGCACCCTGGATACCCTGATCAACCGGTCCGATATATTCCTTAGGAATTGAACCGCCAACGATGGAGTTAACAAATTCGTAACCTTTTCCGCTCTCGTTTGGCTCGACTTTAATTTTTACATGTCCGTACTGACCACGACCGCCGGACTGACGTGCATATTTAGTATCCACATCTGCTAAGCGACGAATTGTCTCACGGTAGGCAACCTGAGGTGCACCCACGTTTGCCTCAACC
>CAYJDA010000108.1:0-1473 GCA_964368815.1 uncultured Oscillospiraceae bacterium | reverse complement strand
GCACAATACAAAGAACAGGGGGATGAATCTTGTCCAAAGAAGATGTTATAGAAGTTGAAGGTATAGTAATAGAAGCTATGCCAAATGCAATGTTTTTAGTTGAGCTTGAAAACAAGCATCGACTACTCGCACATATCAGCGGTAAACTACGCATGAATTTTATACGTATTCTTCCGGGTGATAAGGTTACCGTTGAGATGTCGCCCTACGATTTAACAAAGGGGCGCATAACCTGGCGCTCTAAATAAGGAGGACACTAATGAGAGTTAAACCGTCTGTAAAACCCATATGTGAAAAATGCAAAATAATTAAGCGTAAAGGCAGAGTTATGGTAATCTGTCAGAACAAAAAGCACAAACAAAGACAAGGATAAGTAAGAAAGGATTTAGATATGGCACGTATCGCTGGTGTAGACCTGCCCAAGGAAAAGCGAGTGGAAGCCGGACTTACCTACATTTTTGGTATAGGTAACAGTAAGGCACGTCAGATTTTAAAAACGACCGGTGTTAATCCCGATACAAGAGTTAAGGATTTAACCGATGATGAAGTTGCAAAGCTTCGTGATGCTATTGATACTTCAGCAACTGTTGAGGGTGATCTTCGTCGTGAGGTTGCACTTAATATTAAACGTCTTGTTGAGATTGGTAGCTACAGAGGAATACGTCATCGTAAAGGACTTCCGGTACGTGGTCAGCGTAGCAAAACTAATGCGAGAACCCGCAAGGGACCAAAACGTACAGTAGCTAACAAAAAGAAGTAAGGGAGGTTTTATATGGCAACCAAAGGCGCCAAAAAAGCAGGTGCGACAAGAAAGCGTCGTGAACGCAAGAATATTGAGCGTGGTGTAGCACATATTCAATGCACCTTTAATAACACCATTGTAACTATTACCGATGTTCAGGGTAATACTATTTCCTGGTCTTCTACCGGAGGATTAGGTTTTAAGGGATCACGTAAGAGTACTCCTTATGCTGCTCAAATGGCTGCAGAAACTGCTGCTAAAGCTGCAATGGAGCACGGTATGCGTAGTGTTGAAGTTTATGTTAAAGGTCCGGGAAGCGGACGTGATGCAGCTATCAGGGCTCTAAATACAGCTGGTCTTGATGTTAATGCATTTAAGGATGTAACACCGGTTCCACATAATGGATGCCGTCCGCCCAAACGCCGCAGAATATAATAGAAGGAGAATTGATAGATGGCAAGAAATATGCAGCCCGTCGCAAAGCGTTGTAAAGCGCTGGGTATCTCCCCGGCGGTTATGGGATATAGTAAGAAAACTACTAATCGAAATCCTGGTGGAAACCAGATGCGTAGAAAAAAATCGGAATATGCACTTCAATTAACCGAAAAACAAAAGGTAAAATTTGTTTATGGTATTCTTGAAAAACAATTCCGTATGTATTATGAAAAGGCTACACGTATGCAGGGTAAGCCCGGTGAAAACCTTTTAAGCCTTGTTGAGCGTCGTCTTGA
>CAYJDA010000107.1:0-1625 GCA_964368815.1 uncultured Oscillospiraceae bacterium | reverse complement strand
AATTACCTTTTTCTGTGCTTGATTATTTGTAAATCAACGCTATTATCCACACCCAAAAGGGTATCTGGCTTGACAAAAATCATAGCGAGTGATACACTAAAAACAACTTTTCCACAAGGCTGTATTACATACACACGTGGGGTGTTTTAGGAGCGATATTATGCTAATAAATAATTCCGACTACTTAGGAATAATAGATGATATAAAAAATCAAATTCACATCGCACGACACAAAGCGGTGCTTGGTGCAAACAAAGAACTGATTTGCCTTTATTGGAACATAGGCAAGATTATAAACGACAACAGTTCGTGGGGTAATAAATTTATAGAAAATCTTGCACGAGATATAAAGTTGGAGTTTCCGTCGGTAACAGGATATTCTGTGCGTAATCTTAAATATATGGCGAAATTTCAATCGGAATATGCTGATTTTCAAATTGTGCAGACACTGTCTGCACAATTAACATGGTCACACAATACAACGCTTTTAGATAAAATAAAAGATAAAAATATTCGCACATGGTATGCGAAAAAATGTATTGAAAACGGTTGGTCGATTAATGTTTTAACACACCAAATAGAACTAAATTTATATGAACGACAAGTATTATCTGGCAAAGTGCAAAACTTTTCTGATATACTTCCCTCACCACAAAGTGAGCTTGCTATGCAAACTATGAAAGACCCATATATCTTTGATTTTATCACTGCCGATGAAAATGCAAATGAACGACACATCGAAACAGAACTTGTTAGAAACATAACTAAATTGCTATTAGAGCTCGGTACAGGATTTGCGTTCTTAGGAAATCAATATCACCTTGAAGTAGGAGATGAAGATTTTTATATTGACTTGCTTTTTTACAATTTAAAGTTAAAATGTTATGTTGTTATAGAATTAAAAACAGATAAGTTTAAGCCAGAATATGCAGGAAAGCTCAATTTTTATCTTTCTGCTGTAGATGGAATTCTTAAATCTGAAACGGATAATCCGAGCATAGGTATACTATTATGCAAAAAGAAAAATGATATTATCGCTGAATACGCATTGAAAGATATGACAAAACCGATGGGAATTAGCGAGTATAAATTGACAGGCACATTGCCCGAGAAACTCGAAGACACTTTGCCGTCAGCCGAGGATATTATTAGTCGACTAGCTAACACATTAGCTGAAGGGCTGAGTGAATTGGATGAATAATCTGGGCTACGAGTTCAAATCTGATCAACCGTATCAAATCTGAACCAAATTAATTGGACAAGATATGATACGGTTGTTTTTTATGCCTAAATTACTGGATTTTTCAGGATTTAGGCATGTTATTTATTGGACATGAGAAGGTGTTTTTTGTTAATTTTAGCAACTTTATTTGCTAAAATGCTGAAATCTGAACACTAATATTTGGACAAATTACTTGCAAAATTTAGTGAAATGCAAGCGTTCATGGGCATTTGGAGTTTTGTTATTAATAGTGGAATGTGGACGTTTATCATTATAAAAATTAATGTACTGCGCTATTCTGTCCTTAAAATGAGTAAATGAATTGTAATTTGTGCGATAAATTTCCTCTTTTTTAAGTGTTGCAAAAAAAGATTCCATGACGGCGTTATGGCAAGGTTTACCA
>CAYJDA010000106.1:0-1636 GCA_964368815.1 uncultured Oscillospiraceae bacterium | reverse complement strand
TCATCGAGCTATACAAGAGGCTGTATGCACAAACGCAATCGTCACCTTGTGGATAACAGCAGTTTGTGTATTGCATATTTACGCACAGCTAACGGTGGAACTGCTTATACAGTTGGCTATGCGATTAAACACAATTTAAGGGTTGTAAATTTATTTACATAAAAACCTTTTTTTTCATGCAAAACAACATTAAATTTGTTGAACTTTGCGATATAAAGTGGTATAGTTAAATATATATACTATATTGGCAATAGATAATTTTTGGAGGCGGTTTAGTGGATAGTCAACTGTATAATCAGATAGTGAACTTTATTTGGGGGATCGCAGATGATTGTCTGCGTGATGTTTATGTGCGTGGTAAATATCGTGACGTTATTCTGCCTATGGTGGTTATTCGTCGGCTTGATGCTGTGCTTGAGTACACGAAAGACGATGTTCTCGCCGCTAAAAAGAAATTGGACGATGCCGGTATGTTGAACCAAACAGAAGCACTTTGTCGTGTTGCGAGGCAGTCTTTTTGTAACAGTTCGCCTTTCACCCTTAAAGATTTGACGTCGAGGGCGCAACAACAAAGGCTTAAGGCTGATTTTATCGAGTATCTTGATGGCTATTCGCCAAATGTTCAGGAAATTCTCGAAAAATTTAAATTCCGCAACCAAATTGACACCATGATAGAGGCGGATATTTTAGGTGCGGTGATAGAAAAGTTTGTGTCACCGACAATTAACCTAAGCCCTACTCCTGTTTTAAACGATGTGGGTGAGGTTAGGCTTCCTGCTCTCGATAATCACACAATGGGTGTGATTTTTGAGGAACTTATCCGCAAATTTAACGAAGAAAACAACGAGGAAGCGGGAGAGCATTTCACGCCACGAGATGTTGTCGAGCTTATGGCAGACTGTATTTTCATGCCGGTTGCCGACTTGATAAGCAACACCACATACACGGTGTATGACGGCGCGAGTGGTACCGGCGGTATGCTTACCGTGGCACATGACCGCCTTGAAGACTTGGCGGTGAAACACGACAAAAATGTTTCTATCCACCTTTTCGGGCAGGAGATAAACCCCGAAACATACGCTATCACAAAGGCAGATATGTTGCTCAAAGGCGAGGGCGAGGAGGCAGAACACATCATGTTCGGCTCTACACTCTCGAATGATGGTTTCCCCTCAAATCAATTCGACTTTATGCTTTCTAACCCTCCATACGGCAAGGCATGGAAAACAGATGCCGACAAGCTCGGCGGTAAAAAGGACATCACCGACCCCCGCTTTGTTGTGTCGTTTGGCAGTGTGGCGGATTTTTCTATGATACCCCGTGTGAGCGACGGTCAGATGTTGTTTATGCTAAACAATATTTCTAAAATGAAAGAAAACACCGCCCTCGGCTCTCGTATTGCCGAGGTGCATAACGGCTCGTCGCTGTTTACCGGCGATGCGGGACAGGGCGAGAGCAATGCAAGGCGATATATAATCGAAAACGATCTGCTCGAATGTATTATCGCACTGCCGGAAAAGATGTTTTATAACACAGGCATCGGCACGTTTATCTGGATTTTATCCAACAAAAAAGAAGAGCGCAGAAAAGGCAAGGTGCAACTTATCGACGCCACAAGCCTAAAATCCCCGCTACG
>CAYJDA010000105.1:0-1723 GCA_964368815.1 uncultured Oscillospiraceae bacterium | reverse complement strand
AAAATAGCGGTTTTCTGTGATAGCGAGTTTTGGCACGGCTACGATTGGGAGCATAAAAAGCATGAGTTTAAGTCAAGACAAGATTTTTGGATACCCAAAATAGAGCGCAATATGGAGCGAGACCGTGAAGTCAACGAAGCGTTGAAAAGCGCAGGATGGACGGTCATTCGATTTTGGGGCAAAGAGATTAAAAGCGATGTATGTCGTTGTGCGGATATAATTGAGAAAGCAATAGGTGAAAACAATGAAAAAGTATAAGAGCATAGATTTATTTGCCGGCATCGGCGGTATACGACTGGGATTTGAAAAAGCATTCGGTGAGAAAATAGAAACTTCCTTTGTCAGTGAGTGGGATGTTTTTGCACAAAAGACGTATCGTGCAAACTTCAACGACGATTTTGACATTGCCGGAGATATTACGCAAATAAGCGAAAAGGACGTGCCGAAGTTCGATATATGCCTTGCAGGCTTTCCGTGCCAAGCATTTAGTCTTGCAGGGGCAAGAATGGGCTTTGAGGACAACTATAAAGGACTTTGCAGGGGCACACTCTTTCTCGACGTTGCACGGATTTGTGAGGAACACAAGCCGTCCGTGATTTTCTGTGAAAACGTAAAAGGGCTTGCCATCCACGACAAAGGCAGAACGCTCCAAATTATCGTTGATACGTTTACAAAGCTCGGTTATACCGTCTTTACAAATAAAAACGAGCCGATAAACAGCAGAGATTTCGGCGTTCCTCAAAACAGAGAGCGCATTTACATCGTCGCTTTCAGAAATGATATTGACTGCTCCGGGTTTAAGTTCCCGAAGCCGACCGACTCGAAAAAGACCATTGCCGATATTATCGAAAAAGACCCTGTTTCGGTGAAATATTATCTCAGCACCACTTACATCGACACATTGCGTAAACACAAAGCACGTCACGAGGAAAAAGGCAACGGCTTTGGGTATGAGATACGCCCGATGGACGGCGTTGCCGGGGCGATTGTATGCGGTGGCATGGGCAGAGAACGAAACTTGATTATTGATGATAGGTTGACGGACTTCACGCCGGTTACGCATATCAAGGGCGAAGTCAACCGTGAGGGTATCCGTAAAATGACACCGAGAGAATGGGCGAGATTGCAGGGCTTCCCCGATACCTACGTCCTTCCCGTTGCCGATGTACATTTGTACAAACAATTCGGTAACAGCGTGACCGTAAACGTAATTGAACAAATAGCATTGAACATAAAGGAGGTGCTTGAGCAAAATGAGCTTGCTAACAGGAAACAAAGGCGAGTGGAGCGAGATGTACGTGTTGCTGCGCTTGCTTAGTGAGGGCAAAATACACGCCGCCGATGACCAAGTGAACAAAATTGAGGATATCTATTTCCCGATACTGAAGATAATTCGTGAAGAAATGGCAAACCGAAAGTATGAGTACAAAGTTGCCGATAAAGTGCAAATATTCTTGAACGAGGATTTTGTCTGCGAACTCGACAAGCAAGAGTTTGACGGCGAAGCCGATTATCTGTACAGTCAGATAGTGGCAGGAACAAACCGTGCGTTTTCCGTGGAGCGGACACAGGGCTTTATGGACAAAATCGGATGCACTCGTCTTGCGGCACCGTCCACCGATAAAACCGATATTAAGATGCAGATACACGACATTCAGACCGGTTATTCCCCTGTTTGTGGGTTTAGCATAAAGTCTGAAATCGGCAATGCGCCGACGTTAAT
>CAYJDA010000104.1:0-1763 GCA_964368815.1 uncultured Oscillospiraceae bacterium | reverse complement strand
GACCATTGCTGGTCGCCGGACGGACATTGCTACTCAAGTACAAGCTGTACGCAAGCGCAGCCCCCTCCACCGTACTAGACCACCAGTAGCCGAGTGAACCCTGATAGCTCGGGGGGGCCGAACCACTAGAGTCGCCTGAGAAAATGCTATTAAAAAGATTAGGATTAGTATATTTTGCAATCAGAGAGGCAGTAGTTTGATTATTTGCTCCAGTCCCACCAAAAGCTTTATCTAAATTAACAAAATTAGTACTAGTAGGCAAAGTAAAACCAGTGGGACAAAGTCCAGTGACATTATCCTGAGAAATAGAAGTCGCACCATTGTAATATGCAGATGGATCTTGCATCGCTGCTTGCCAGTTATATAAATAGCCACAGTCTCCATCAGTGCAAACACTTCCACCATATTCTGGATTAACACAATCACCATAGGTACCTGAACCGAAGTTATTGGAAGCATTGGAAGAACCATTGGGATTAACCATAGTTTGGCGAGTTTCACAATAATTATTCGGATCATAAGCCAAATTATCCACCATCCACAAATTACCATCTGCTAGCTTGCGCACTGTATACATTTTCCCATCCCGCTCGTCTTCTAATTCTAATGTTGCCTCTGCTGGACAATTTGTTTCATCTTCGCAAATAGGCATCCACTCAATATACTCATCACTTGCATCTTGCATACTCGTTGGCGCCTCCGGCGGCATCTCCCTTAGGCATCTTACTGCAAAGCCATAAGTCCGGGTATAGTTATTAACCGGATTGGCATAGTTATTACTCAAGTACAGATAATACGCACTGCTAGCCCCATTCCCCGTACTAGACCACCAGCGACCGTGCGACCCCTGACTATACAATGAGCCCGAAGTATTAGAGTCGCCTGCGAAAATACCATTAAATAGGGTGGAATTAGCATATTTAGCAATCAATGAGGCAGTAGCTTGATTATTTGCTCCAGTCCCTCCAAAATCAATATCTAAAGCGGTAAAATTATCACGGGTAGGTAGAGTAAAGCCAGCAGGACAAAGGCCAGTGACATTATCTTGAGAAATAGAAGTCCCACCATTATAGTATGCCGATGGATTTTGCATTGCTGCTTGCCAGTTATATAAATAACCACAGTCTCCACTAGCACAAACACTCCCACCATATTCTGGATTGACACAATCACCATAGGTTCCCGGGCCAAAGTTAGAAGAAGCATTAGAAGAACCATTGGGATTGGCCATAGTTTGTCTTGTTTCACAATAATTATTGGGGTCATAGGCTAGATTATCCACCATCCATAAATTGCCATCAGGCAGTTTACGCACAGTATACATTTTCCCATCCCGCTCATCTTCAAGTTCCAAAGTCGCTCCGGCGGGGCAATTTGTTTCGTCTTCACAAGTGGGCATAGAAGCAATATACTCATCAGTCACCTCGGCCATAGTTTTCGGCGCTGTTTTCACTGTTACACTAGAGCTAAGCTCTCCACCCATATTACAATTTGTTACTGTAGGAGTAAATATTGTTTCTTCACTAAGCTTGGGAATTTGAATCGTACAACCAGTCATTCTATTATTACTCGGATCTGGCATCACTGTCCAATTAGCCTCTACCGGAGTCCCGTCGGAGGTCGTCGCACTCCAAGAGCAGCTCGGACCAATTCCCACTGCATTACTCACCGAGAGAGTAAAGTTATCATCCGTCCCCTCGCCAGTCTGTTCTATTATAATATCTTCATCAGAAGCAATATTACATATCGCCTCCATGGCCATA
>CAYJDA010000103.1:0-1764 GCA_964368815.1 uncultured Oscillospiraceae bacterium | reverse complement strand
AGGCTTGTTTTGTATTCGTTTAACAGCCCTATTTCTTGCTCGGTTTCTTTTATTACGGTGTCGATTTTTTCTGTTATGTTGGTTATGTGGTTTACTATTGCTTGTTGCTCTTCGAGTGGTGGTATACCTTGAATATAGTTCGATACAAATTCAGTTGGAACACGCTTTTGACCTGCGGAACCAGTCATTTGTTCCTCGCCATTTAATCTAAAATATTGTGTCATTGTAACCCAATATAAATATTGAGGCAAAATGTTATCGTAGACTCTAATCGTTATTAATTCTGTAGTTCCATAGCCGATTTCAGTCTCTAATTCACCTAAATACGCTCCTTTGCCGTTTTCAAAGCAAGGTGTGATTTTCGCGATAACAACATCATTTTTTGAAAAAGATGAGAACCCACTTCTAACATCTTTGTAAAGCCGTTTTTGTGAACAATTAATTTTTCCGTCTGCTGTGATGTTTTCCATAGGCAAAAAAACCAATTCGTCATTATCGGTATAGTTTTTCGCTAATTTTGAAATTGATGCGTTCACCTTGCAAAATCTTTTTAAACGGTTTACTTCCCAATGCTCCGGCACATCTCCGAGCCATTCTACTCCGCTGTCTTTCATGGGGGCGGTGTTGTCGATGCCTTTTGTTACCGCTTTGTTGATGACCGCCTGTTTTTGCTCTTTCAGCAGTTCTATCTGTCGTTTCTTTGTCTCTACAAGTTTATCAATTTTAGCAATCTGTCGGTCAAGATAGCAAACAATCCGATCTTGCTCGTTGCGTGGGGGGATAGGTAACACAATTGTTTTCATCTCGCTAAATCTTGTAGTCCATAAATCTGCTACAATTCCACGTCCGTTTCTGTAATATTCTTCAATAAAATCATTGCACCTAAGCAAATAATGAATAAACATTTTGTTATTGTTTTCACGTGGTTGCAAAACAATATTGATAAGCGAAACTGAACCATTCAAATTAGATATACCGCTTGAGCCTTTTCGATCGGAACGGCTGTTAATCACAAAATCGCCCTCACAGACTAATTTACGATTATCCCCGTCGTTCGATTTAGCCGCACTATCAAGTTGCGGAACTATGCCGTTTTTTGTGACGGATAAAGGGGCGAAATCTTTATCGGAAACTTTTTCACGACGTTCAATGAATAACGCCCCAATACCCTCTATCTCCCAATGCTCCGGCACTTCTTCAAGCCACGGTATATTTGTCTTTTTATACTTCTCATAGGGTTTCAACATCATCAACCCCCTATAATCTCATGCAACAAACCGTCCGATTCCTTTTCGAGCGCTTTTATATCGGCTATGATCTCTTCGATCGAGCGCAATTTTACGGGCTTATAAAAATATTTTGTAAAGCTGAGTTCATATCCTATCTGCGTCTTGCCCTTGTCCACCCACGCACCCGGCGCAAACGGGAGCACCTCTTTTTCGATAAAGGCATCAATACCGCCCTCGTATGTAAAGGGGATTTGCTCTGTGTCGGTCTTTTCTTTGTCGGGTTTGGGGTTGCCCTTTTTATCGAGTATCGCTTTGCCGTGCTCGTCGAGTTCCGGTTGCATAACCGTCACCTTATAATATCCGAACTCTCCGTTATCAAAAATTTTGCTATACTCGTTCTCTTCAAACTTTATGTATAAATCTAAAATCTGGTGGCGCAGTTCTGCCGTGAGCTCACAGTTTTTCTCACCCAAATTTTTGCGTAGCGGGGATTTTAGGCTTGTGGCGTCGATAAGTTGCACCTTGCCTTTTCTGC
>CAYJDA010000102.1:0-1836 GCA_964368815.1 uncultured Oscillospiraceae bacterium | reverse complement strand
GCGTTTGCATCCGTTCCGTCATTTTGCACCACAATTCTGTCTGTGGTGGTTGTCCCGGCGGTAACCATGGATATTTCCAGTGAGGTATTGCCCGTGATGGTGAGCACATTGCTTGTACTGTCATACTCATAGTCTGTGCCTTGCGTGCCACCCGTTACAATTAAGTCGCCCACCTGTACGCCTGTGCTCATCAGCATCGGCGCATGCAAAAGCTTTTCGCCCACCTGCACTTTTAAGGCGGGTTGAACAATTTCATTTGAAAGGGTGTACCCCTCGGGAATGGTCAAGCTGGGCTCATAGTAGATTTCAGCATTTTCATTAATGGCAAATGCGCCACTGCTGTGGGAGGAAAAATCCAAAGTCCAGCCGCTTACAGGCACTTCTAAAGTGTCCTCTTCGCCCTCCACCGTGGCTAGTAAACTTTTGGGGAAGGTGGCCATGAGATCTGCTTCGGTACGTGTGTCACCGATATCAAGCTTTATTATTTCCGGTTCTGTAAAAGCGGTGATGAGTTTGGGTGTAGGGGGTGTTTCCGCCGGAGGCACTGTATCCTCTGCAAAGGTAGAAAGCGGCCAAAGCACCACCACCATACACAAAGCCAGAACAATCGACAAAGTTTTGCTATTTGATTTCCTTTTCCCCTGTTTTTCCATAATTCCCCCACCATGCCTTTGATTGTGTTGTTTTTATTCCTCTTAATGGATTTATCATTATTTTTCAACAACTTTTCTATATAAATAAACTTTATAAATTATAGCATGCCACCATATAAAATGTCAATCGAAAATGCTGGTTTTCTAATTGAATGCAAATTGCAATATTAACTGTCGCAAAAGTTTCTGATAAAAAATGTGTAATCTGGGGTAATCCGTGTCTAAAATTAGATTAACATAAAAATCTTTTGTCCAAGCCTTTTCTATCGTCTCTTTATCGGTTTTATCCCTAACAACTTCGCTTTGCAGACATACCATGAAGTCAAAAAACGCATGTTTACAATTTGCAGACAGAACATCGATTAGTAGCTGTCTGTCAAGTCGCCGTTGCATAATGCAAAGATGTTTAATGCTGTTCAGGCTACTTTTGGTAGGTAAAGTTGTAACTATATCTGCAAATACTACATCTGTTTTTGTTGCAAGTTTTTTCTTTAAGTCGTTATTAGCAGTGCCCACTTCAAACTCCGGCTCGGTATAGCTGTTCAAAAACAATTTCTTCTTTTCATTCTTTATTTTTCTATAGCTACTGGTAAATATAACAGCCCTGTTTTTTGAAAAAAATTCCATTATGTCAAGACAAACTGCACAAAACTCATCCCAATACTCATAGTTATCGGGATTGTCTGCAAACAGCTGATATCCTTCATGTGTTTGTCGGTAACGGCATCGATGCTTTTGCTAAAAACAAGACTTCTTTGAAAGTCTAAAACCGGCTACTGGTTTGTAGCCGGTTTTTTTATATTAATATATGTGTTGTTTTATGGTTTAGTGTTATTGTAGCCTGCACCGCCGGATTGGCCTGCTTGCACCCCTAAATTGTTTACATTGCCTAAAGCGCCATTGTTTGAACCTACTGCACCACCATCGCCGCCGTTGCCACCTACGCTGCTGGATGTTCCGCCATCGCCACCATCGCCACCATTGCCGCCTTTCATTGTAGTAGGCGTTCCTTGTAGTGTCCCGTTATGTGCGTTGCCGCCGTTGCCGCCGTTGCCGCCGTTGCCGCCTGTGCTGCCGCCGATTCCTCCATATCCTAAATTTACAACACTTACTTAAGATGAAAAAGAACAAATAAGAAATCACACACGACCGAATCCAAAAGCTAATGATTCTCCCCCGACGG
>CAYJDA010000101.1:0-1934 GCA_964368815.1 uncultured Oscillospiraceae bacterium | reverse complement strand
AATTTTCGGTTAAATCGGCGCAGGCGGCGGCAAAGACTGCAAAACTTGCGGCGAGAGCATCGGCGAGGGCTGTAACGCTTACCGTGAAAAGCACGGCAAAGTTTATAAGTGTTGCCGCAAGGGCGGTTGTGGCGGCTTTAAAGGGGCTCATAGCGGCGATTGCCGCCGGTGGTTGGATTGCGGTTGTTGTAATTCTTGTAATCTGTCTTTTGGCTCTCGTGATATCGTCCGGCTTTGGTATCTTCTACGCAAACGAGCCGAGTGACCCTAACGCCGTCCCGATAACCCAGGCGATGAACGAGGTTTCGTTTGACTTTTATACCGAAATCGAGCGGCTGAAAGAGGAGCACCAACCCGACAGGGTGGAGATGGTCGGCGACAACATAAACTGGCCGGAGTTGCTGTCAATCTTCTCGGTTAAAACCTCCACCGAAAACGAACCGATAGCGCAGATGACACCACAAAATGTCAAGTATCTGCAAAACATCTTTGACGACATGGTATCACTTTCATATGAGGTCGAGATGGTTGAGATAGACCCTCCGCCAGATGAGAGCGACGAGGAAACAAACGTCGATGAAGAGAAAGAACCGCCAACCGAGACCGTTTTGACTATAACGATAAAACAAAAGCCGTATACCGATATGATGTCGGAATACGGCTTTAATGATGACCAGGCCGAACAGGTGGAACTTCTGTTGTCGGATCAGTTTAGAGAACTCTGGGTAGAGCTTATCGGAGGTTTTATGCAGGGCACAGGGCAGATTATTGTTAGCGGAGCGGACCTAATTCCTACCGACCGCTTTTCTTACCCACTGCCCGACACACATTATATATCATCTTATTTCGGATGGCGGTCAAACCCATTCACCGGCGAACCGGAATGGCACAACGCAATCGACATCGCCGCCCCACAAGGAACCCCAGTCCTCGCCGCCGAGAGCGGAACCGTAACAATAGCCAACTCCTGGAGCTCAACCGGTTACGGCTACTATGTAAAACTGCAACATTCAGACGGCTACGAAACACTCTATGCTCACTGCTTTGCAATATCGGTAACGGTAGGTCAACCGGTGCAAAAAGGCGAGGTTATAGGATATGTAGGCTCAACAGGCAACTCCACCGGAAATCATCTGCATTTTGAGGTGACTAAGGATGGGGTGGATGTTGATCCGTTGCTTTACTTTAGGCAGTAGATATTATTCTATCTCCTGTTCGAGTTCATCAAATTCTTTTGTTGAAAAAAATTCACCCAAGGTTATTTCAAGACCATCACAAAGTTTTTTAATATTTACAATCCCCGGATTTTCACTTCCGCCATTGATTATATTTTTTAAGGTCGATGGAGGAACGGCGGAAATTCTTGCAAGCGCATTTACAGCTATGCCTTTTTTATTGCACAGCTCTATTAGTCTATTAGAAACAGCTTTTCTCGTATTCATAACACCTCAGTCCATATATGGTTTGTATTAATATTAACTAATTTCTACAACAATAAACGACCATATATGGACTGTTTCAAATTATTGTGCTATAATAGACCATATATGGACTGTTATTAAGGTGCATAATGAAAGAACAAACCTGCTGTTTTACTGGTCATCGAAAAATTTTACTTGAAGACAACCGAATTATATTTGAGCGTCTTGAACAGGCTATTGTTAATGCTATTAGTGCCGGTTATCGCTATTTCGGCGCAGGCGGCGCTGTTGGCTTTGATACTATGGCGGCGATGACCGTGTTAAGACTTAAAGAAAGGCACACGCATATACGACTTATACTTATTCTACCGTGTCCTGAGCAAAGTGAAAAATTTAGTGATTACGATAAAGATGTCTATAACTATATTTTGGAAAAAGCTGACAAGGTGGTGTATACATCATCGAGCTATACAAGAGGCTGTATGCACAAACGCAATCGTCACCTTGTGGATA
>CAYJDA010000100.1:0-2028 GCA_964368815.1 uncultured Oscillospiraceae bacterium | reverse complement strand
CCACGCTATTAATTTTTTATAAAGCACTTAAACATAATGCAAGCTTTAGCCAATACTAAGCCTAAATAAAAGCCGTTTATGGGCGTGTGTGTTGCTATTATGGCAATTTTTTGCAAAAATTTGTGGGCTTCCAAATTGTAATTAAGAAACGCTCGTCGCTCACTTCATTAAGTGGGCGACGATTTTCTTGCCATTTTATAACCACCGACCGGGAACGAACGCAGCAAAATATAAAAATTTAATAAATTGTACCCGTAAGACCGAGAGTTTTGACCCCGAAACTTTCGGTCTTTTTTTTTGTATGAAAATGAAAGGAAAGAAAAAATGTCAATAACAAACACCATCCCCCTGCGAGAACTTGAACTGCTTATGCGAAGCGTACCCAATCACGAACCTCGATACTCCGGCAGACATATCTATCAGAATATGACTGCCAACAAACGAACTGTGGAAAACCGTCGAGAAAGGAGTTGTAGGCGATAAGATGTTTTTTAACAAGGTAAAACTAAACAGCATGGACACCGACAGCTATGTTTTGTACCAGACGGCAAGGTCGATATATGATGGTGTTTCCATAAAACCGCATGCCCATAAGGGCAAAGGGTAACTGCAAGCCGAATAAGGAAAAAGTCATACCACGTTCTACTATAATATTGTCGATAGGATTTATAATACTAACAGATAACATAAACTCCAAACGCCAACTGCATTAACCCATTAAAAACCTTCTATACAGTTATTAAAAAAACATTGCTTATAGTATATTAATATGATATAATTATACGGTATATATAATATTAAAAAACATTGGAGTATTTTGGCGGCTGTACTAAAAAGCACAAGCCAAGAGCCAAAAAAGTTGCTTAGAAAAACTAATGTTAAAATTGAGGAGCAATATGAAAAACACACATTCAATAACAAAGCAAACAAAAATCAAGGGTTTACTGCTTTTGGCGATGCTGATTGCCGTACTGTTCATGCTGACTTCCTGTGCAGAAACACTGGGGGATTATTCCTTTGAGGTGCCGCAGGACGTAACCTATGATCTTGGGGATGTGGCGGAGCCGCTGACCGTGACGGCTACGGTGGACTTCGGTGAGACGGAGGGCATTATTGAGGCGAACTGGCGCAGTTCCGAGACTGATGTGATAAGTAGCGACAACAAGTATCATGGTTTGCCCAGTCGATACGACACGACATCTTCCAACTCCTTTCCGGAAAATTCGCCGGTGGTTTTCACCCTCACCCCCGACACAAGCGTCGTCGGGACGACCTATTATTATCTCGAACTCATCTATGAATATGATGCGGGTGATGGCATGGCGATACTTTTAGGCAAAGAGGGGGACGATGAAAGCCAGGCGACCATCCTATCCCCCATGTTCTCCGTGACCGTTGTCGACCCGAACGCGGACGAGGAGGATGACAGCAGTAGCGAGAGTAGCAGTAGCGAAAGTAGTAGTAGCCAGAGCAGCAGTGAAAGTAGTAGCAGTAGTAGCAGTAGCAGTAGTGAAAGCAGCAGTAGTAGCTCCAGCAATAGTGATTCTTACAACTTCGCAATAACAAGCCAGCCCACAGGCGGCGCATACACGGCAGGCAGCACTGCTACACTTAGCGTTGCAGCACAAACAAACAGCGCAAACACCCTAACTTACCAGTGGTTTACAAACTTTACAAACTCTACAAGTGGCGCAGTTGCACTTACAGGCGCAACTTACAGCACGTTTAATGTAAACACAAGCAATAACTCAAACCAATATTACTACTGTGTTGTTACCGATGTTTACGGCGGCTTAAAATATACACGCCAAAGTAATATTGTAAACGTGAGTGTTACGGGCGCAAATAACAATATTAATACGCCAACGCCAACGCCAACGCCAGCGCCAACGCCTAAAGTGGAAGAACTTTGGGTGGAGGGTGTGCTTGTAACACCGGCTAATGCGCATAATATTTTGAATAGGACTACACCAAGTGGCGGTGCTTCTGCCAGCTATGACTATGCGACAAAAACTTTGACGCTTGATA
>CAYJDA010000099.1:0-2099 GCA_964368815.1 uncultured Oscillospiraceae bacterium | reverse complement strand
ATGCCGGGCACTACAAATGTATCACCTTGGGTACGTATCCGGAAACAAGCCTCAAGGACGCCCGTTCCAAAGCCATAGACCAGAAACGTCTTTTGGAATCTGGGAAAGACCCTTTAACCGAGCGACATCGTGAAGAGCCTAAAACTTTTACTTTTGTCAATCTCGTTAAAGACTGGCAACAGCGTTTCTTTCCAACCTGGGATCAGAAAACCCAAAAGAAAAAACAGCTTCATCTGAATAATTATATCCTCCCGGCTTTGGGGCGACTTTCGGTCAACGAAATCACCCCCGCCGTCCTCCTAAACAAACTCCTCCGCCCAATTGAAGAACGTGGTTACATCGAAACTGCCCATCGGGCGAAAATGATGTGTAGCCAGATTTTCCGTTATGGCGTGGCCACTGGCCAAGCTGAGCGCGACCCCACCGCCGATTTGCGTGGGGCTTTAACTCCGCTAACCCCTACTCGCCGCGCAACCATCATTGACCCAAGCCGTATCGGTGAACTTTTACAAGCCATTGATTTATATAATGGTTTTGTGGTGGTGAGGTATGCCCTTAAATTAGCTCCTTTGCTGTTTGTGCGTCCCGGCGAACTTCGCCAAGCCGAATGGAGTGAAATCAACTGGGAGGAATCTTTGTGGCGTATCCCGGCGGAAAAAATGAAAAAAGTCAAAACAAGTATTCCGCACTTGGTACCGCTCTCCATCCAAGCTGTAGAATTGCTTCGAGAGTTACAAACCGTCACTGGTGAAAGTCGCTGGGTATTCCCCGGACAACGGGCCAACGGGCGACCCATGAGCGACATGGCTATGAATGTGGCCCTCCGTACTTTGGGCTATGGCAAGGAAGATATTTGCGCCCACGGTTTCCGTTCGATGGCTTCTACCATTTTAAATGAACAAGGCTATAACCGTGACTGGATTGAACGCCAGCTGGCCCACACCGAGCGCGATGGAGTCCGAGCGGCCTATAATTATGCCGAATATTTGCCGGAACGAAAGAAAATGATGCAAGATTGGTCTGATTATCTGGACACTTTACGGCAAAAATAAATCCAAGTATATTATTTAAGGAGTATAAGCTTATGTTTTTAAAGAATGACTCTTCTTTTCCCGACCCGTCCGGTTCACACGAAGCCTTGACAAGATTTGTTTGTTACTATGAAAAAAATTTCAAATTTTTGCCTACTCCAATATACAGTTTTTTTACTTCCATGATATTTGTAATTTGTGCATTAAATATAATCAGGTTGCTTATGATGCATAGATTCAGCGAGTTAAGAGAATTTTATAGGCAACGGGACTGCGGCGAGCAACAAAAGCGTAAAAGCATTGAAAAACGTTTTCAACTGCTTAATCGGAAATCACAAAATGATTTTAAATATTTAGATATTTCCCGAAGGGTGTCTACGCACAGTAATGCTATGCTTTCGTATGATTACGAAATGCAGTTTAAGGAAACGTTTAATGACTCAAACAGTCCGGAAATGAACTATGCTAATGCTTTAAAGAGTTTGGTGGAAGCGTGTAAAATTATTAAAATGCAAGAAGAAACCATTATAGAGCAAGCAAAAATAATTAAAGATACTATTACCAGAGAGCAAGATACTATCGCCACAGAAAAACATTTACATAATTTGAAGGTCGCTACTTTATCGGCTTCGCATAAATCTTACCAACAACTAGCTGTTATCATGTTTCACATTATTACTGAACAGAATAAAAAAATAGATGAATTGGAATCCAAAATAAAAGGCATAGGCGACAAAAATCAAACCTCAAATGCTTGTCAGGTTAATAGTGAAAGAGGTTTGGCCAGATGGCAAAGCGGGCCTTTGCAAAATATCCTACTTTGCGCTTTTTATTTGGGGCACTTAACTTCATTTACCCAGAAAAAATTACAGCGCAAAGAAGTTGAGGCAATCTGCTTGGAAATCGCAAAATCTACTGGAGATGAAGCTCATGGTGAAGCACTTCAATTTTTGTGGAAAAATTATAGACAATGGCCAAATGATAAAGGCTTGATGGATGTGAGTCATATTATGAAGCCAAAAGATTAAACTATTGAAACAAAGACTGTTTTGAAGCTCTGCAAATTGC
>CAYJDA010000098.1:0-2137 GCA_964368815.1 uncultured Oscillospiraceae bacterium | reverse complement strand
CTCAATTTATTTGATATTTCTGTTGTAGCCGGGATTTCATCTATTGAGCTACTTAATGCCTGCTGAACAACTTAAAAATAGCTTTACCAAGCTACAAAAAGCTATTTTAAAGTTGTCAAAGTGCAAGGGTTTTCCCAATATTCAGACAAAAGCCTTGCACTTTGATTTTCGCCTAAAGCGAAAATTCAGCAGATAGCATCAATTAAAGCCGTAAAATTGGCACGTTTTGCCAATTTTACAACAAACGCGTAGCGTTTGTGCTGAATAACTTGTTATTCAGTAGGCTTTATTTAAAGCCCACCGAACAACCCAAAATCCCACAAACCACTGACAAAAACAGAACAATATGGTATAATAAGTGCAAGGGAAATGAGCAAAAACGATGGAAAGGCTTGCACTTAGGAGAGGGTTATGTATCGAAAAGATGACGGTCAGATAAGTTTTGAAGATTTTGGACAGGCAACAGGTGTGACACTGAACCCTGAAAATCGGTGGGTAAAAAAGGCTGACTGTATGCCTTGGGAGAAAATCGAAGAAAAATACATGGAATTGTTCACAAGCGACACGGGAAATGTTGCAAAACCTGTGCAATTAGCGGTGGGAGCGTTATTGATACAAACCCAGTACGGTTTCTCGGACGAAGAAACTGCAATGCAAATTATGGAAACACCGGCGTTGCAATACTTTTGCGGAATGAAAGCATATCGAGAAGAAATGCCGTTTCACCCATCGTTGATGACGACGTTCAGAAAACGCATTACCGCTGAAATGATACAAGAAATAAACGAGATGGTGATAGAGTTAGCGAAAGAAAACGATGACTCGGACAATGATTCCGACAATGGCAATAACGGAACTTTGATAGTCGACGCCACCTGCGCTCCACAAAATATCAAGTACCCACAGGACATCGAGCTGTTAAACGAGGCAAGAGAAATTACCGAGGCAATCATAGACGAGCTACACGAGAAATGTCCGGGCAAAAAACCAAGAACATACCGTAAAAAAGCACGCAAAGCGTATCTCCAAGCAGTTCGTAAACGCAAGAAAACAGGCAAGGAAATACGAAAAAGCATAGGCACACAACTATCATTTCTACGTCGAAACCTCGGTTACATTGCGAGTTACACAAAGCAAGGGTTTTTAACAAAGCACAAACATTATGAAACAATTTTGAAGCTTTTTGAGCAACAACTGTTCATGTATGAAAGCAAGACACACAGCGTAAAAAACAGGATTGTCAGCATTTCACAACCTTACGTTCGACCGATAGTGAGGGGTAAGGCAAGTAAACCGGTAGAGTTTGGCGCAAAGCTCGATCTAAGCACGACGGGTGGTTATTCGAGGATTGAAAAAATCTCGTTTGAGGCTTATAATGAAGCCGAAACACTCATTGAAACCATCGAGAAGTACAAAGAGCGTGAGGGGCATTACCCCAAAAGAGTGCTTGCAGACAAAATTTATCGCAACCGCAACAATTTAACTTTTTGCAAAGAACACGGAATTCGCCTATCCGGTCCTGCACTCGGCAGACCGAAAAAAGACGCTGTCATCGACAAGAAACAGGATTATATCGACATTTGTGACAGAGTTGAGGTCGAACGAACGTTCAGTCACACAAAAAGAAGTTTCGGTCTTGGGCTTATCCGCACAAGGCTTGAATTGACATCCTTAACCGCAATCTCACTTACGATTTTAGCACTTAACTTAGCGAAATCTTTCGCTTGCTACCTTTTCACTTTTTTTGATTTTTTGAGATTTTGGGTGAGTTGTAGAAAATTCGTGGTTATTAAGTAGGCTTTAGTTACAAAATAAAGTGTTATCCTAAAGTCGTATCTCTTTGTTTACACCGGTGCAAAATTTGGATAAAAATTATACTCAAAACATTCGTTTTTTCGGAAGCAAAATTGAAACAAATTTGGAAGATGCTGGTATTATGGGATTTGAAGAATTAGCTTTGACCACATGAACAGCCACAGACAGACTCGGAACATATGCAAGCAAGGGTGACAAAAAGGGTTAAAGAGCAACTTCCACCAAGCGAAAACGGCTATACACCGTTATAAGCACTACAAAAAACAATCTTAGAGCAGTTGACATGCAAGAGGTCGATAGTTCAAGTCTATTTATCCTCACC
>CAYJDA010000097.1:0-2161 GCA_964368815.1 uncultured Oscillospiraceae bacterium | reverse complement strand
TGATTTGGAGGCATTGCACCTCCACCCATCGGCATCCCCTGCTGCGGTGGGGGCGGAATTGGTCTGCCGCCCATCGGTGAAGTCGGTTTATTGGATGGCGTTTCATCGTTTTGATTGTTTATCTGCACAGCTGCACCAAATGTCGGGGAAGGCTCATCCTTTGGCTGCATAGTAGTATTTTGTGCAGCGGGATTATTACCATATGTACCTACAGCGTTGTTGGGTTGTGGGGCACCCGTCAAAGGGGGTACTTGTGGAGTTGCACCTGTCGGCTGTTGAACCGAGATTGGCGGTTCAACTTTTACACCGCAGTTGTCGCAGAATTTCGCTGTATCTGGCAATGAGGTTCCGCATTTACTACAATTAATCATTAATATCCTCCAAAAAATATATTGATTTTATAAACTAATTATTGCATCGGCAAGATAGTTCAAGCCTGAAGTTTCATAAAAAAAGGCGTCGATTTCACCATTCGATTTTTGCTTTTTAACCAACTCTGCTGATTCAGGGTAGTTTTCATCGTCTACGATTATTGCTACTTTACTATTTGTTAAAGTTTTTTTCATCTCATGTATTCTATCGTTCCATTCTAAAAGTGTGTACGGTCGAATACCTCTAACCTCAACAACAACAATATCCGGTTTGTATACTCCGATAGTGTTGTTAAAAAAGCTGGCATCGCTCTCCTCAACTATTTGAGCCAGTGGGTTCTTTTTTTTTAGTGCATTTACTAATCCGTCCAGCATTAGTCCATTACGAATAGACAGTAATATCAACTTTTTCAGCTCCATCACCCCCTAATAAAATAACAACACCTTTATGTGTTGTTATTTTAGCACAAAAATATTATTATTTCCCCATACATTTGTACAGTAATTTAGTAATGGATTTGATGTTGCAATTTAGTCGTCGCTACCGCCATCACTACCGCCGGTGTTTCCACCGTCGCTGTAGGATGTATTATAATCGTTGCTTGGTTGCTGATACTCCTGCCCTGAGTTATCAGGGTAGCCCTGATTAGAGTAATCGGTGCTCTGTGGCTGTTGATAATACTGCTGATTTGGCTGTTGTGGCTGTCCCTGTTGCTGGTAGTACTGCTGATTTGGCTGTTGGTACTGCGGCTGTCCCTGTTGCTGATAATATTGCTGATTTGGCTGTTGATACTGCGGTTGTTCCTGTTGCTGATAATATTGCTGATTTGGCTGTTGATACTGCGGTTGTTCCTGTTGCTGATAATATTGCTGATCTACACTGTTTACTGGTTGTTGGTATTGCTGTGTATATGCTCCTTGTGGGTCATTTTGCGGATATGAAGATGCATTATTATAGCTTGCTGTTTGATTGTATTGATTTCCGGAATACTGGTTATACTGGTTAGCTCCGTACTGATTAGCTTGGTAATTGTTATAAGAATTAACGTCTACACCCTTTACCTTGTTATAAAACAATGCAAGTGTCGTCTGATAGTATGGGAAAACATATATAGAGGCAATTCCGAATGTTACACCCACCAACAGCATCCATCCAATAAATGATAACGAGAGGACAAAATAGTCCATTTTGCGGCCTTCCATCATCTTCTTGCTTTCGTCAATAGCTTCAAAAATACCTTTGTCGGGATTTTCAGCCATAATGTATAACGACATGCTGTAAGAAATGGCCTTAATTATTCCCGGAACAAACAGTAACAAGCTCCATAGAAAGGTAAACAACCCAACCATGAAGGCAAGCCCGAAAGCCTTTAAAAAAATAGGTAGCCTTTCAAACAAGACACGAGGTTCTGGATCAATCCCCCTTGTAAGGTTAAGAAAAATCAATATCATACCCAGTGAAATCGACGAAGATACGCCTATGAGCGCTAACGAAACAAGCAACCCTAATATCGGAATAGCGGCAGTGATTGTTGTAATAGTGCTAATTGCAATAGATACACCTGCAATTATAAGCAAAATTAAAAACAGCTGCCCTATTTTACCCCTAATTAAATCTTTCGCCTGTGCTTTAATTTCTTGACGTGTAAACATACTTACCTCCGTATATAATCTATATTTTCATTAGCTCCGGCTTCGCCGGAGATGATACCTAACATCTTGAGAAATACATCGCTTTTGCACGAAGTGCAAAATGCCGAGGAACCGAGGCAAGAGGTATTTCCAATAGC
>CAYJDA010000096.1:0-2197 GCA_964368815.1 uncultured Oscillospiraceae bacterium | reverse complement strand
ATAGAACTAATTTATAAAACAATTGTATTAATTTTATCATACAAATGATTTTATTGCAATATATTTACTGGATTTTTCAAACAATAGTGTAAAATCAGTATATTTAGCCAAAGCCAATGGGGACAGCCAAAGCCAATGGGGACGTACATAGCCAATGGGGACGTACATTATTTGTCACACTCGAGTTGAGGGCAATGTAGCTGTTGACGATAAGTTCGGCAGGGTTATTTATGCCTTTTATGGTTTGATGGTTTCAGATGTTAGCATTAAGTAAAATTTCGATTTTAGTTTCTAAGTTAAAATTTGATTTGTGATTTGAAATGTGCTAATATTAATAAAAATCTAATTAGCAAGAGCAAAATCATAAGGGCTCTACCTAATAATATTTCCTATGCAGCTGGAGATATTAGATTTATTTAAAAAGGAGTTAAAACATGAAAAAAGCTACAGTATTGCTTGAAAAGGAATTGAAGATTGCGCAGGTCGACAAACGGATATACGGCTCGTTTGTTGAGCATTTGGGCAGATGTGTTTACGATGGAATCTACGAGCCGGGGCATAAACTTGCCGACGAGGATGGGTTTCGTACAGATGTTATCGAATTAGTGAAGGAACTCAACATCCCTATAGTTCGCTATCCGGGGGGCAACTTTGTTTCGGGCTATAAATGGGAAGACGGAGTAGGGCCTAAAGAAAATCGCCCGCACCGTCTCGATTTAGCCTGGCGCACCACCGAAACAAATCAAATAGGTACGAACGAGTTTTGCAGCTGGGCTAAAAAAGCAAATTCCGACGTTATGATGGCGGTTAATCTTGGAACACGTGGGGTTGAAGATGCGCTAAACCTGCTTGAATATTGCAACCACAAAAAAGGCTCGTACTGGAGCGATTTAAGAATCTCGCACGGCTATTCTCAACCCCATGACATAAAGGTTTGGTGTCTTGGAAACGAGATGGATGGCCCATGGCAGACGGGACACAAAACGGCTGAGGAATACGGACGTCTTGCCGTTGAAACTGCAAGGGCAATGAAAGCATTCGACCCAACGCTTGAACTTGTTTCCTGCGGCAGCTCAAGCACGAATATGCCAACCTTCCCTATGTGGGAGTCGCAAACCCTGATACATACCTATGATGCGGTGGACTATATATCGTTGCACCAATATTATGAAAATAAAGCAAACGACACGGCAGACTATCTCGCATTTTCTTTAGAAATCGATCGCTTTATAAAAACAGTTATTGCCGCTTGCGACTATGTAAAAGCCGTAAAACGCGGTAAAAAAGATATAATGTTAAGCTTCGACGAATGGAATGTTTGGTATCACTCAAACGATGCAGACAATAATGAAATGGCGCAAAAGCCGTGGCAGGTTGCACCGGCACTTTTAGAGGATATTTACAATTTTGAAGACGCTTTAATGGTGGGTTGTAGCTTAATAACCTTCTTAAAACATGCTGATCGACTTAAAATGGCATGTATAGCCCAACTTGTAAACGTGATTGCACCTATATTTACGGCAAAGGGCGGCGGAATTTGCAGACAGACCATATACTACCCACTTTTGCACGCCTCTAAGTTTGGAAGAGGAACGGTTATAATGCCGGTAATAAATTCGCCTAAGTACGACTCGAAAAACTTTACCGATGTTCCTTTTCTTGATTCGGTTGCGGTTCTCAGCGAAGATGAAAGCGAGCTAACAATTTTTGCCGTTAATCGCGATTTGGAGGAGGATATGCTAATGGACTGTAGCCTACGTGGATTTGAAAACTACCGAGTAACAGAGCATATCAGCATGACCTCAAACGACCTAAAAGCGGTAAACACGGTGAACAATCCGAATAATGTTATACCAAAAACAAACGCAGTGCCCAAGATGGAGGACGCAGCGTGTGAAATCTTGCTAAAAAAAGCTTCATGGAATGTTATAAGACTCGAAAAAATGAGTTATAAATAACCCTGCCGAACTTATCGTCAACAGCTACATTGCCCTCAACTCTAACGTGACAAATAATGCGACAATGGCGCCAATGGGGACGCAACAATGGGGACGTACATTATTTGTCACGTTTTGTTGACTGTTAACACAATGTGTGATATTATATTCTAAAAGTGAGGTGGTTTTCTTGGCGAGAATGGCACGAAAGCTAAGTGAAAGCGGAATGTATCACATAATGTTTAGAGGTATGAATCGTC
>CAYJDA010000095.1:0-2359 GCA_964368815.1 uncultured Oscillospiraceae bacterium | reverse complement strand
TTGTGCAACAAACCCCGAAGATCCATCAGCATTAGCGGTTATGGAAGCGGTAGAGACTTTCCGTACAGCTAACCCCGATGTAGAACTTTCCGATTCCGGCCAGACGGTTGACAACCAAAAAACCCGTCTTCGCACCGCCGCCGCTGCAAATGAACTTCCCGACGTATTTTTAACCTGGGGTGCAGGTTGGTCACAAGACATAGCAGAGAATGGCAGTTTCATGGACATGGCACCATACATGACCGATGAAATTAATGCAAGCATTAAACCCGGCTCGCTTGATGGACTTACATACGGTGGAATTCAGTACGGACTACCGGACAACGGCTGGTATCAAACCTTTCACATTAACGACCAGATGTTCGCCGACAACGGTATAGACGTTCCCACAACCTATAATGAGCTGATGAGCGCTATCGACTCCTTTGTAGCCGCCGGAATAAATCCGATAATCATGGGCGGTGGTCAGACAAATCAGATGACCGCAGTTTACGACAGTATTCTTATCCGTATGGTCGGAGCAGAAAAGATGCTTGAGGCATATGCCGACAACACCGTTATAGACGATGCGACAAAGCTGGAAGCGGCACAGATGTTGTATGATATCGGCGCAGCAGGCGGATTTAGCGATGTATCCTTTACCCTTACAAATCCGGAGGCAGCCTCCACCTTCACAAACGGGCAGTATCCGATAGCAATTCTTAACGCCGGCTTTATCGGAATGTTCGAGGGCGCGGATTCTGCGATTGCAGGCAACAACTCCATCGTGCCTACCTTCTTCCAGTTAGACGACAACACCGAGTTCGGTGCTGATGCAATGGGTTCTTACATCGTGCAGTGGGCGGTAGCCGCCAACACCGAATCACCGGACAAAGCGTTTGACCTCGCATACCATATGTCCAGTGAATCCTCACGTTTTTACTATGAGTTTGGTTCACATCAGGTTGGTTATATCTCGGACGAATGGGACGATAGTGCACAGGCACAGCTCTACAAAGATTTCTCTGCCATGACCGGTGAATTTGATACCATTGCATATGCCGGTGCCGAGGGTCGCCCAACCGACATCATCACCAACGTATCTGATCTTTGCACCGCACTTGCCCTTAACAACATCACTCCGGATGAGTTCTTAGAGCAGTACAATACACTTTATTCATAAAGCATTACAAAGTGGGGTTGTGGCGAAATAGTTTCTCTCGCCACAACCTTTATTTTTTGGAGAATTTAAGTATGCGTAACAAGACAAGAACATTAAACGGTCAAAATAAAATTGCAACCGTTATATTCTTTGCACCGGCATTTTTGTTATATACCTCCTTTGCGGTTATAGCAATTTTTGCATCATTTTACTATAGTCTACTCGATTGGGACGGTATCGGTGAGCAGATATTTATCGGGTTTGAAAACTATGTCACACTATTCACCTCGACAAAAACTGCATTTAGACAGGCGATATTAAACTCCTTTGCATTTGCCGGTGTAGCGCTTTTTATTCAACTTCCCTCTGCTGTACTTATCGCTATAGTTATTTCTCGTGTGACAAAATTTGAAAAATTCTTCCGTACCGCATACTTTATTCCGGTGCTTATCATGACGGCAATTACCGCACAGCTCTGGAAGAAGATGTATGACCCACAGTATGGACTTTTTAACGAATTTCTTAATATACTCGGCATGGAAGGTCGGAACTGGACTGTAGATACCGAGACGGCGCTACTATCGGTTATTCTCCCCGGACTTTGGCAGTGGATGGGATACTATATGCTTATTCTTTATACCGGTGTAA
This sequence comes from uncultured Oscillospiraceae bacterium, assembly GCA_964368815.1. GTDB lineage: Bacteria > Bacillota > Clostridia > Oscillospirales > Ruminococcaceae > CAYJBH01. The sequence continues at coordinate 570 of CAYJDA010000095.1, read as the reverse complement.
AGGGTATCTCTCACGACATAAACGAGGCTGCAAGCATTGATGGTGCAACACCTTTTCAACTTGCAACAAGAATAACAATACCGATGATTATGCCTGCAATTAAGATATGTGCAACATTTATGGTGGTTGGCTCTATGAAAGCGTTTGACCTCATATATCTCATCACAAGGGGTGGACCTATGAATATGACCGAGGTTCCAACACTCACCATGTTCCTCACCACCTTTGATAAACATCAGTATGGCCTTGGCAGCTCGATGACTATAGTTATTGTTGCTTTTTGTCTTGTGTATGCATTGGTGCTTAATAAAATCTTCAAAAAATCTGACGAACTGTAAGGAGGTGTTGCAATGAATAAAATATTTAAAAAAAGCGTTAGCCTCGAAAAAACACACCCTCTTATCATGGTGTTTCTCGCTGTTTACACAGTTGTGCAGGTTTTCCCTATCTACTGGCTTGTCACCTTTTCGCTTAAGGATAACGATCAAATTTTCAGCTCGTCGGCACTATCCTTACCATCGGTTTTTCGGTTCGAAAATTATCTTACCGTGTTTGAAAACCTTGAGATAG
>CAYJDA010000094.1:0-2399 GCA_964368815.1 uncultured Oscillospiraceae bacterium | reverse complement strand
AATATTTCCAATAGCTCCGGCTTCGCCGGAGATTATTTATATTATACCATAAATCCGACATTATGCAACATCATTAAACATTATGTTGAAAAAAGCTGAAAAAGCTCAGCTTATTTATTAGTGTTAACTATTAAATAGCATCTATAATTTTAATATTCCCGCAAATAGCTGACACTGTAATCATCACAGATGATTTCGATTTATTATATTTGTATGCTGATATAGAGTCCGAAACTTCAATGCTCCCCGACAAGGTTTTATGGTCGATACTGCAACCTACTCCGGCAGGAATCTGTATTTTAATGTTTCCGTTTATGCTATTTGCCTCCAACTTTTCACTCTTAGCATCGCAAATGGTACTTATTTTTCCACTCACCGAATTAATTTTCTGAACAACAAAAGGTGCCTCTATTTTAACCGAGCCTCCTGCTGTTTTTAAATTGAGGCTATCTCCGCCCTGCTTAATCCTTGTTTTTCCATTAACGTTGCTAACCACACTCAGACCCATGGTAGGTGCATCCAGTGTTATATCAGCATTAGCATTAGCAAGTTCGTACTCCATTGCAAAACCTAACGGAACTTCAATTAAAATTGTGCCATACACCGACAAAATTGATATACCACTAGTTTCTCCCTGCTTAAAGTACAGCGTTTCGTCATTGGTATACACCTCATTATCGCTAACATTATTAACATTACTTTTTTCCAGCTCAACAAGGCTAACAACCTTTACATCATCACGGACAGACTCGATTATCGATATTGATAACGAGCTACTTCGAACTACGATTTTATTAATATTTTTAAATGTATGTACGTTTTCCTTTGTAATACGTTTTTCTTTTTTTTGTTTCACAACACTGCGAGAGATCATAACACCACCTCCCTAAAACACATGTTCAGTTTAGCACACATATCTGCCCTTGTAAAGAGTTTTATTAAAAGTTGTATTCTAAATATATTACTATTTATTGTAAAACCATAACCACTGTGCTATACTATTATTTATTATTAAAGTATACTAATAAAAAAGGAGTTAATATGTTGCTATTAACAACAGAATCCATTCCCGGCAAAAACATTGAAGTTATCGGCCTTGTTAAAGGTTCAACAGTGCAATCTAAAAATGTAGTCCGTGATTTAGGACAAAGCCTTAAAACAATTGTTGGCGGCGAACTAAAATCTTATAACGACATGATGAACCAAGCAAGAGCGCTGGCAACAAAAAGAATGGTGGAGGACGCACAGTCGCAAGGAGCAGACGCGGTTATAGCCATGAGATACTCCTCTGCTTCGATTATGGCAGGTGCTGCCGAGGTAATGGCATATGGTACTGCCGTTAAATTTATATGATGTTCACAGAAAATATAATACCTAACCTAACCATATTCTATATGGTAATCACCCTGATAATATCACTTATTCTTCCAATAGCTATATGGGTAATTTTAGGTTTTAAGGTCAAGGGAATTACGCCGGCAATTATTGCGGGTGCACTGGGTTTTGTTGTTCCGCAGATTGTTATACGATTAAATATTCTACAGCTTTTACAGCTGTCGCCAAAATATTTAGAATTTGCCGAAAATAACCACTTTTTGTTTTCATTTCTCCTCGGATTTACTGCCGCGTTATTTGAAACAGTCGGAAGAGTTGTTGTATTCCTCTACATGAAAAAGCACCTTAGCTACAACTTCGGTTTGGGGGCAGGACTCGGACACGGCGGAATAGAAGCTATCTACTTCGTAGGCCTTACCTACATCAACAATCTTATCTTTTCCTTCATGGTTAACACCCAAGGAATATCCGCTGTTTCAGAATCGCTGGGTGACGAGCAGTTGGTTCAGGGGTCAATCGATTTAATAATTTCAACACCGGCAGAACACTTTATTTATGCAGGAATTGAAAGGTTAGCCGTGATGATTATTCATGTTGCCTTTTCACTTATTATATGCTATGGCTTTGTTGCAAATAAACTCCCGATTTGCATTACAACGGTTATGCTGTTGCACACTTTATTAGACACAGCATCGGTATTTATGAGCTTTAAAGGATTTGATATCTCTGCCATCGTTTTTGCTGTCGTTATCTTTGCAGCTGTAATGTTAATTATAGTTATAAAAATAAGAAAACATTTCCCTTTAAGCACAATTCCAAAAGATGAAGGACAATTAGCGGTAGAGCAGGGATACTAACAAGTTTCAACAAAACTATACTAAAATAAAAAATTCTATTGCAAAAGAGTTTATATTATGATAATATATGGTATAGGCCGGTGTGATGGAATTGGCAGACGTGCTGGACTCAAAATCCAGTGGTGGCGACACCGTATCGGTTCGACCCCGATCACCGGCACCAAACCTATATAATCCGAACCAAACACGACAGATAATACCTGTTGG
>CAYJDA010000093.1:0-2405 GCA_964368815.1 uncultured Oscillospiraceae bacterium | reverse complement strand
TCACTTAAAGAAGCGTCGGTGGAGGCAGGTCTGTTTTCGCGAGTGATAGCTAAAGTGTAAGTCTGAGTGGTGACGCCATCCTCGGCGGTGACGGTGATGGTGAAATTGTTGGCGCCCTCGGCGAGATTGACTGAGCCTAAATCACCAGCTACTGAGGCAAGAGCGTCGGTGGGAGTTCCAGCGAGAGTAATTTGAGTGGTGGCATAGGGTACAGATAAAGTGTAGCTGAGAGTATTGGAATCAAAACCAGTGATGGTGGTAGAGTCTATGGTCAAGTCACTTAAAGAAGCGTCGGTGGAGGCGATGCGATTGATAGTAATTTGACGATTTTGGGTAATTTGATTGCCAGCTAAATCTTCTGCGGTATATATAATAGTGTGGTTGCCGGGGATGGAAGTGTCTAAGCTATTGGGAGTGATGGTGAAGTCAGTGTTAGAAGTGACGCCGGAGAGAGCATCAGTGATGGTGACGCCGGTAAGAAGATTAAGAGAATCATTTTGATCGATGGTGATGGGAGTTAAACCAGAGAAAACTGGTGGGGTCATGTCGATGAAGATTTGAGCATTGCTCAAAGTAGCATTATTAACATTATCAATGGTAGTGATTAAAACCTGAGAACCGCTAACTGGAGTTTCACTACTAAAGGATGAGGGTGAAAGAGTGGTCTCTTTGTGACCAGAATGAGCATCAGTGCCATTTACTGGAGTTAATGTGATAGGGGATGTATACCAACCATTATTACCTTGGGTGCCGGAAATACTTAGGGAGCCAGCGACAGGGGCGGTTTTATCTAATTGATAAGTTGATGAGCAAAGGTCGCGGACCTGGCCGAGACTATCGGTAGCAGTGACACAAATTTTGTGAGTGGCGGAGGAGGTGGTGAAGGTGATGTTTTGATTGGCGGTGGAGCCGGAGAGGGGAATATTTAAATTGGGAGTACAGAAAGTGTTTTGGGTTTGACAGTAAAGGGCGGAGCCAATATTTTGACCGGTGGTTTCGGTAAGATTAATTCTGACGTCAAAGTCAGAGGTAGCCCAAGTTTGATAAACAAATGGAGAGCCTTGAACCTCAAAATCAATAGTTAAATTAGCTTTTTGCTCAACAGTAATTTTTCTTTTGATAATAGTTTGATTACCGGCTTGATCAGATAAAGTGTAGGTGAGGAAATGGTCACCAAGGATATTGGTGTCTATGGTGGCGGGAGTGATAGAGAGAGCACCTTGGAGACCAATACTTTGATTATTATCGGCGCTAAATTTGTTTTCCCAGAGTCCGGAAAGGGCGTCTGAGCCAGTAACCCCAGCTAAGGGATCAAAGGCATCACCTTCTTCTAAGATGATGTCCCCTACTCCACTTAAAACTGGTGGAGTAAGATCAATTTTGACTATCTTTTTTTCTTCGCTGATATTATCAGCATAGTCTTTGCTTTCTAGTTTGATTTCTACACCTTGATCATTGGTTTCACCTTCAATAGTGGTAGGATTGATAGTAGTACTGGCGTGGCCAGAGAGGGCATCAATTCCTTGCTCGCTAATACTGGCGGTGACTTTGGAGCGATACCAATTATTGGTACCGGCTTCACCTGAGATAGACATTTTACCTGGTGTTGGATTGGTTTTGTCTAGACGATAAGAGTCACTACAGATGACATCGCTATTAAAACCGCCCGCATAATTGATTTTTAAACAAATTTGATTGGTAGAGCTTTCTTCTTTAAACTCGGCCAAGGCATTATTATTAGCCATAGTCCATTCTGGGGTACAGCCACCGCTTGAGCTTTGACACCATAATACAGAATCAATTTCCTGAGCAGTTTTTTCACTAACGGTGACTTTGACAGTGAAATCTTCGCGGGCCCAATTATTGCCATTGACTTTATTGTCTAGAACTTGATAAGTAATGACGGGTTCAACAGAGATTTTTTCGGAATTGCTGGAACTGGAATTGTCTGAGTTGGAGTTATTGGAGCTTGAGGATGAGCTATTTTCTCCACTTTCTCCTTCTTCTGCCTCTTTTTCTAATTCCAATTCTAATTCTTGCTGATCAAAATTAATGGCGGCGGGGTCAGTTTGGGTTAAGTGAATTTGGGTTAAATCAAAGTCGATAGTAAATTGACCATTATTTGTTTCCCCGGGAACAATACAGCTGGCAAAATTGATTTGATTATTGGCATAGCTGATTTCCTGACAATCAATAGCATGAGGATTAATAATGCCAATGCTAGATAAAAATTCTTGAGTTAGAGGGTCGGGTAGGGTTTCTTGAGTGGCGAGGGCGGTTGCGACTTCATGCTTATATTCTTCTAGTTTATTAGCCCGAGCCCGGGTAAAAAAGATAAAAAGGAAAATCAAGAGACCAAAAAGCAAGAGGAACAGAAGCAGCCAGAGAAATTTCTTATGGCGCTT
>CAYJDA010000092.1:0-2414 GCA_964368815.1 uncultured Oscillospiraceae bacterium | reverse complement strand
AGCCTCTTCATGTCAAAGAGATTACCGAACGGATCATGAAAGCAGGTTTGTGGTCAAGCGGTGGTAAAACGCCGGAGGCAACTGTTAGTGCCCGCCTTTATTCGGACATCAAAAAGTATGGGGAAAAGTCAAGTTTTGTGAAAGTTGCCTCCCAGACATTTTTTATGCGGGATGCTCAGGTCGTTGCTGTCTGTGAGAATAAGGAATTAGAGCCTAGAAATAAAAGCACCTTGGCCAGTTCAGAGGATACCTATTCCTTTCTAAATGCCGCTGAAAAAGTTTTGCGGCAGTTTGCTGTCCAAAGCTCCATGCACTACCGGGATATTACTGCTAAGGCCATGGAGCAGGGTTGGTTGAAAAGCTCTGGGAAGACTCCCGCAGCAACCATGAACGCTCAATTGGTCACTGAACTCAAACGGGCAAAGGTTAGTGGTGAGCCCGGCCGCTTTCTTCGCACATCACCTGGGTATTATAGCCTCACCAAATGGATGGGCTCGGGCTTGCCATATCAAATTTCGGAGCACAATCGAAGTATCAGGCAAAAGTTACGTTCTCAATTGATGGATTTGAGTCCGGCTCAATTTGAGGAACTCGTTGGGCAGCTCTTGGCAGAGATGGGCTTTGAAAGCATAGAGGTGACTAAGTATGGAGGCGATGGTGGTATTGATGTCCGGGGTGCCTTACTTATCAGTGGCGTAGTCCGTATAAAGATGGCTGTTCAGGCCAAACGCTGGAAAAATAATATCCAGAGCCCAACCGTTCAACAGGTGCGCGGTAGCCTTGGTGCCCATGAACAGGGATTAATCATTACCACCAGCGACTTTAGCATCGGGGCCATCAAGGAGGCCAATCAACCGGACAAAACGCCGGTGGGCCTCATGAATGGCGAACAGCTGGTCACGCTTTTGATGGAATACAACATAGGTGTTCGTCGTATGTCACACGACCTTTTCGAGTTGGAAAGCTCACTGATTGCTAAATAAGTAACATTTGGCGAGCAAAATTTGGTGAAATTGATGAATAAAAAGCAAAAGCATCTGCCGACTATCCGCTCTTCTGCGGCGGAATATTTAACCTTCGTTGCCGCCAGCGGTGAAGGAGGCGTTGAAGCCGTCTTTGCTGATGAAAATATATGGCTTTCACAGAAGATGATGGGGGTTTTGTATGATGTTGAGACACATACTATCAATTATCATCTGAAAAAAATCTTTTTGGATAGTGAGCTAGAACCGGATTCAGTTATTCGAAATTTTCGAATAACTGCCGCTGATGGTAAAAATTATACTACCAAGCACTATAGTCTTTCAGCGACTATCGCTGTCGGTTACAAAGTGAATTCTGAACGGGCGGTGCAGTTTCGGAAGTGGGCAACTGATATTATCAAAGAATATACGATTAAAGCCTATGCCATGGATGACGACAGGCTAAAAAATTCCGGTTCCGTATTGACTAAGCAATATTTTGAAGAGCAGCTTCAGCGTATTCGGGAAATCAGGTTAAGTGAACGTAAATTTTACCAAAAAATCACAGATATTTATGCTACTTCTATAGATTATGATGTCCAAGCCACGGCTACAAAACGTTTTTTTGCGACAGTTCAAAATAAGCTCCATTGGGCTATCCATGGGCAAACAGCTGCCGAAGTAGTATATACCCGGGCAAATGCAGATAAAGAATATATGGGGCTTACAACTTGGAAAGATGCACCGCAAGGAAAAATTCAAAAATTTGATGTTGTGGTTGCCAAAAACTATTTGACCATAAATGAGGTGGAACAGCTCACAAGGCTCGTATCAGCCTATTTGGATATAGCGGAAAGCATGGCTTTGCGTCAGATTCCTATGACCATGCAGGATTGGGAGGTGCGTTTAAATCGCTTCATTGAGGCTACCGACCGTGCAGTTTTAAACGATGCCGGAAAAGTGACGGCAGAAATTGCCACTGCACACGCTATAAGCGAATTTGAAAAGTACCGAATTATTCAAGATAAGCTCTATAAAAGTGATTTTGATAAGATATTAGAGCTTGAAGGGAGCTTAGTCAAAGATGAAGGTGGTAGTCATGAATTGAAAAGTAAGGGAAAATAACGGATCAATATTGCTTCTTGGCATATTGGGGGCTGGTATTGCTAGGGAAGCCTTCAACTTAATCGGCCTTCAAAGTGACCTCAAGCAAATATGATGTCTTAACGGGTATTGGACGAGATTCGTCGAGATGGTTTGGCTTCAGCAGTATTCATTTTCAGAGGTGTTCAAGAGCTTAAAAGCTGACAACGCAAGGCCAAAGAGGGTAGGGGATAGCCCTCCGCTAAACAGTGATTTCGCTTTTGGCTAGAAATATGCTAGAAAATGGAAAAGGACTTACGAGTCGCATCTCGTAAGCCCTTGATTTAATTGGTAGCGGGGGCCGGATTT
>CAYJDA010000091.1:1766-2415 GCA_964368815.1 uncultured Oscillospiraceae bacterium | reverse complement strand
AATGCTATAGCTGTGGAGCATATCCAGTGCTGCATCAAAGACCGAAAAATCAAACTCATTATCACGTGGTTCAATCACAGACCAGCTTAGGTCAACAATCCTAACAAGGTTAATTCCCGCTTTGCTCATCAGCATTACATCGGTTGCAATTCGGTCTTTTTCCCATTGTTCTGGGTAATAACATGCACCAAAGTATATTTTGTTATCCATATTTTCCTCCGTTAATTGTTGGGGGCTTAAAAGTCGACTTTGCTTTAATCGCCCGGTATATTGTTATTTTTCTTCGGCTTCAAAGGTCTTGTGTTTTTCTCTGAACTTGCCGGGGGTTACCGATGTGTATTCTTTAAACTTTCTAATAAAGCTGGATGTATTGTAATAGCCTATCTGCAAGACGATTTCATTTACTGTCAGATTGGTGCTTATCAACAACTCCTTTGCTTTATCAATTTTCAGCTTGTTAACCGCTTCTGAAATGTTTATCCCGGCAATTTCCTTATAGTATTTGCTTAAAGTTGAAACCGACATCTGAACCTCGTCGGCAACTAACTGCATACTGAAATTGTCCTTGTTATAGTTGTCGTTGATGAAACGGTTTATATGCAAAAATTTGTCGTCAGAGTTATCGGTTTTTAACTTACCAAAGACGTAA
>CAYJDA010000091.1:0-1756 GCA_964368815.1 uncultured Oscillospiraceae bacterium | reverse complement strand
GTCTTTGATAATTTGCAACCGGAACAGGGAAGGTATCATGTAAAAAATTGAAAATTCCGAAAATCCCTGCTCTAACTTCATGTACATTGCTATTGCTGACATCAGATATTCTTATGTTGTAATCGCTGATATAGGTTATTATTTCCTCCTCCGGTCCGCTCAGCAGTAACCTGTAATAATCTTTATAGTTAAACTGTTCTTTGTTTTGATCGGAAGTTCTTTGAAGTAAGGCACTGTTTATTATGGAGTTTTTTCCCATAATATACTTGTAATCCAATGCGAAAATAGAATTAGCAAATGCTGTACTTATGTCGCTAAAATAAAAATCCCCACCTGAAAAACCGAGCGTAATATCGCACGCAAACTCGTTAAATAATTCCTGTTTAAGTTCAGCCAGAAAACCACCGGTATTGCCTATAGGAAATTCGCTCATGGCAAGAAGATAAATATAGTTTGTGTCAAAAGAGTTGAGGTAAAAAATCTGCTTGTCGCCGGCTTCACCCTCAATCGTTTTGTATGTTAATCCCGGCATCTTGCTTTTTGCGTTCGCCGGTCTGTCACAATCAAATACCGCCACCGTATAATAACAACTTTTCAGGACTATTTTTGTAGACGAAAGATTTTCGTTAATTTCTTCAAGTGTCGTTATCTCCCCACTGAGTAGCTTCATTAAATTAATATATATTATGTCGTCGTTAGTATCATCCATAATGATTTTCATTTTTTCCATGCGATTATTCATGGAAGATATCGCAAGTCCTATTTCGTTTATTACATCGGATTTGCCCATGTGTGGGTTTGCCTCGGTTTGCACCATGTCAGACAGGTTATATATGGGGAGTGTCATTTTTTTAGCAAGAACAAAAGAGAAAATAATACCAATAATGACTATTGCAAGAATACAGATGATAAAAATAAGCATTAACGAAGAAACACTTTCGGCAATATGTGTTATCGGTGTCATGATTATATACGAAAGGTTAGTGGATTTTGAAGCTTGTGTGTGCACCAGATACTCCTCAGTGCCTATCTTGACACTGTTCCCTTCCTTTAAATTTTCAATCGCAATGTTGATTTCAGAACTATCATTGCTGTAATTGTAAAGCAGATTGTTGTTGCCATCAACTATAGCTACACGGCTGTCCAACAGATCATTATCATGTAGTATATCGTCAAAGTTATTCTGCGAAATAATATATGTGTTATACGCTTTACTGTGTGCACCGGGCAAAACATAAGCAAGTATTTTTTGCCCATCAACTTTCCCACCGACTAAATTATATCCCGCTTTCCCAAAAGAGGATAAAGCTATATCATCGTTAAAAGAATATAGTGTTTCATAAAAAAAACTCGGGATATATGTGCCGCTACTGCTTACCAAATATTCACTGTCGTTGTCGACATCAATAATAATGATATTTTCTAAAAAAGGTGCAATCGTTTTTATGTTGTTCAATCGATTGTGATACTCATATAGATTGTAGTGGTTATCACCTTCCCTGTAAATATGTTTCAGTTTATCATCGTTGATGATCAGCTCGTTGACGGCATAGATGTTATTAAACATATCATCAAAAGAAATACCGATTAGGCTGATGATACTATCTGTATATTCACTTATCTGCTTTTCGTTTTGTTCATACGAGAAAAGACCCACACCTACCGAAGTAATAATAATCGGGATGAGTAAAACCAATATGTAATAAATAAAATACCGCCTAAAAAGTCTACCGTTTTTTTTAAGACTGTCTGACAT
>CAYJDA010000090.1:0-2427 GCA_964368815.1 uncultured Oscillospiraceae bacterium | reverse complement strand
GCAAGTTTTGCATATAAAATGCGAAGATAGGTTAGTATTTCGGTGTATGTTCCAACTGTTGAGCGTGGATTTTTAGAAAGCACCCTTTGTCCAACAGAAATAGATGGTGAAAGCCCAACAATGCTGTCTACTTGTGGTTTGTTAAGTCCGTCCGTTACCATTCCCATTGACTCTAAATATTGACGCTGACATTCTTTTTGCAGTATATCTATAGCAAAGCTACTCTTACCACTGCCTGAAACACCGGTTAGAGCAATAAGTTTGTATTTTGGTATTTCTACCGAGATGTTTTTAAGGTTGTTTTCCCTTGCGCCTTTAATTATTATAAATTCGGTTCTCATTAGTCCTCCAACAAGTAATCTGCCATAAAGTTTAATATTTCTGCAAATATAGCTTTTTTGTCATCTGAAAAATTTTCATCTACTGCATCCATAAGAGAGGCAGATTTCATATTACTACCACTTTGAATTAAGCTCTCAGAAAGCGAAAGATGTGTCACTCTCTTATCTTCGGTAGATCCAGTTTTTATAACCAAACCTTTATTTGCAAGTTCATTTTCCTTTTGAGTTGTTTCCGGTCGAGAAAGATTAAGTCTATCGGCAAGCTAACTAGCCGTCATATTCTGCTTGTGGTTTTGCATCGTTGGAGTTAGCGTAGATACGCCCTGTCATTTGCGACATTACCTCTTTGGGTGAATATTTTCTTTTTATATGAACCTCAAACGATAATAACATCTAATAGTTTTGCAATGTCTGCCGCCTGGACGGTGTTAAGCCGTAGCCCTCTAAGCTCTTTGAGCCCGTCGGATAATATCGGGGCGATAAATTCATCGTTTGAAAAATCCAAATCCTTTAATGAAGTTTTAAAAAAGTTGGCTTTAATAAATTTGCATCCGTTTGTTTTAAACTTTTTAAAATCGACCTCGGAAAAACTCGCCTCGGTAAAGTCGCAGTTTTCGGCAACAGCTTTTTCAAACCTGCTTTTTTCAAAGACGGAATATTTAAAAAGACAGCCGTCAAACTTGCAGTTCAGCACACGAGCTTCGGCAAAGTTCGTGCCGACACATTTTGAGCCGATAAACTCACAGTCCTTAAAATACGAATTTTCAAGGTTTGAGTTAGACAAATCACACCCTATAAACTTCACCTTAATAAATGTCGAGCTTTCAAGCCTGCATTTATTGAGGTTGACGGTTGTAAAGGTTGCATTTCGGCAATCAACTCTGGAAAAATCTTCACCCTCATAAACCTCTTTAAAAAACTCGGTGTCACATATCAGATAATCATCCGCCTCCGATGCTTTATATCGCCCTACAAAATCCAAAGGATACCCCCCAAAAAAGAATACATCTACTTTTTGATCGAAAAATATATCATTGATCCGAAGGCGTAAAGTACCAACAATATAACCAACACAGGGACAAGTACCGAAAGCCACACCGCATCATAAATTGAACTAAAACCGGCAACTACACAAAATACTCCGGTAAAGCAAAATAGTGTGCCACCCTGCAAATAGTATCGTCTTTTTTGTTTCATGGTCATGTTTTTGCGTTTTTCTTCATCTATTAAATAATAATGATTGAATATTACCTCACCTTTTCCCAATATCTGTGTCACGCCTAAAATGAATAAGCCTGCTGCCAGTGCAAAACATACTATTGAGTCTAAATTTAAGGTCATAATACATTCTCCTTTTGCAACCTATTTCAACAACCTATCTTTATACAAGTTCACCTGCTCGACAATATGCCCGATGTTGCCCTCGCCGGCATAGCGGTCTACATCGAAAAAGTCCTGTTCTAAATCCGACCAATACAGCTCATTTTCATCCCCGAAAACATCAACTTCTTTATTGAGCCTACCCACATAAACTTCAACATAACAAGTCTCACAGTAGTATGTAAAATCCATAAGGTGGGTTAGAGTTATGTCATTTTTTGTGATTGAAGTTTCTTCCCACAACTCCCTGTATGCAGCAGCAATTTTATCCTCGCCAGGTTCTATCTTCCCACCGACTAAGTTTGAAAGTCCGATGTAAGGGTTTTTTCTTCGTTTGCACATCAAAAATTTATCTGCTGTGGTATTGTATACCGCAATTAAATTGTATCCCTGCATTTTTCACCGTTGTTTTTTTACCTTTGTACATTAACCATTATAACACGAATAACTATAGCTTAATAGTACTTTTGAACTTTAACTTGTCGACCGAGTTTTATATTAGTTGGAAAAATTTTATTATTTAGCTTCGCTTTGCAACCCCTTCTTGATTTTATCATGCCTGATTTTTGTAAAGGGAGATGCCGCAATACATACACCACAACCATAATGTGCAAAACCACTATTGCATTTTGCATTTGAGATGCACTCGACATGACCGTTTTCGTCCACCTTTGCATTCTCATAAATTGCATCATACGGCATATCT
>CAYJDA010000089.1:0-2456 GCA_964368815.1 uncultured Oscillospiraceae bacterium | reverse complement strand
TACTTCCCCCTTAACCGTTACGACGCTTAACAATTAAGCTGTCGCTTCTGTGCTTTTTATCGCGAGTTTTGTAACCCAGTGTCGGTTTACCCCAAGGAGTAACCGGTCCCGGACGACCAATCGGGCTCTTACCCTCACCACCACCGTGGGGATGATCGCATGGATTCATAACACTACCACGAACGGTTGGACGCCAACCTTTATGACGCATACGTCCGGCTTTACCATAGTTTACATTTTCATGGTCGGTGTTTCCAACTTGGCCTACTGTTGCCATACAGTTTTGAGGTACACGACGTAACTCACCGGATGGAAGACGAAGAAGTGCATACTTACCTTCTTTTGCCATAAGCTGTGCTCCAACGCCTGCTCCACGAACAAGCTGAGCACCCTTGCCAGGGTAAAGTTCTATGTTATGAACTATTGTACCAACCGGCATATTAGTAAATGCTAATGCGTTGCCGGGCTTAATGTCAGAAGTAGGGCCTGCCATAACGGTATCTCCTACATTTAAACCGTTAGGAGCAATAATGTATGACTTTACGCCATCTTCATACTGAATTAATGCAATATGAGCACTACGGTTAGGATCATATTCTAAGGTTAATACTTTTGCAGGAATATCTAACTTGTTACGTTTAAAATCAATTACGCGATATTTTGTTCTGTTTCCGCCGCCATGATGACGAACTGTTATGCGACCTGTATTGTTACGACCACTATGCTTTTTCATAGGCTCTAACAGGCTACGCTCCGGCTTTACCTTTGAAAGACAGGAATAATCGGTTACCGTCATTCCACGTCTGCCGGGTGTTGTTGGTTTATACTTTTTAATAGCCATTTTGCTTTTATCTCCTCAATGTTGTGAATGAGGTCCTACGACCACACCATTAAACTGTTAGCTAATTGAGTGACTCAAAAAACTCAATACCCTTAGAATCTTTTTTAAGTGTTACAATAGCCTTCTTACCTGCAGATGTATATCCACCTACACGACCTCTTCTGCGGAAACGTCCACGAACAGAAATTGTGTTTACTTTTTCTACCTTAACACCGAAAATTTCTTCTATCGCCTGTGCAATCTGAATTTTTCCTGCGGAAGGGTGAACTTTAAAGGTGTATTTTCTCATCGCATGACCGGCCATTGAACGCTCTGTAATCACCGGGTAGAGTATGATATCGTTGTTTAGCATACGTCAAATACCTCCTCTATCTTTTTAACAGCATCTACACTTAAAACCAATGTTGTTGCATTTACTATGTCGTAAACATTAAGTGTTGTAGCCATCGTGGTTTTTGTATTTTCGATGTTGGCAGCACTCTTAACAAGTGTTTTTTGCAGGTCGGATGTTACAAGTAATGACTTTTTGCCAACTCCGAGTGCAGAAAGCATCTCAACAACACTTTTGGTTTTATAATCACTTATACCGTAATCATCTACGATAACCATGTTATTAGCCGCAACTTTTTCTGATAGTGCTGAGAAAAGTGCAAGACGCTTTTGCTGTTTATTGATGCGGTAGCTGTAATCACGTGGTTTAGGTCCGAGTGCAACACCACCATGTGTCCATTGAGGACTACGTGTACTACCCTGACGAGCACGTCCTGTTCCCTTTTGTCTCCAAGGTTTTCTACCACCACCGGAAACTTCAGCTCTTGTTTTTGTGCTTTGGGTTCCGGCACGTTGGTTTGCCAGATAATTCACTATTGCCGAGTGTACTGCAACCGAATTAGGCTCAATACCGAAAATCGAATCGGAGAGTTCAATCTCACTGACCTTCTTGCCTTTGTTATCGACTACGTCAAATTTAGCCATGTTATCTCCTCCCCCTCTTATGCCTTGACACTGTCGGTGAGGCAGACTATCGAGCCTTTAGCCCCGGGAACAGCGCCCTTCACGGCAATGAGATTGTTTTCTACGTCTATCTTTGCAATTACAAGGTTCTGTACGGTAACTCTCTCGCTACCAAGGTGTCCTGGAAGTTTTTTACCCTTCATAACACGTGAAGGGGTGGAACAAGCGCCCATTGAACCTGCATGACGCCAAACCGGACCGGTACCGTGAGATTCACGAAGTGTATGTCCGTTATAACGTTTTACGGTTCCCGCAAAACCTTTACCTTTGCTGATGCCTACAGCATCAATATGCTCGCCTACTTCAAAAGCATCTGCCTTTATGATGTCACCAACATTTACTGCTGATATGTCGTTAAAACGAAATTCACGTAATGTTTTTTTCGGAGCTACATCGTTTTTAGCAAAGTGACCTTTGTCGGGTTTGTTAAGGCGCTTTACCGAAACCTCACCGAATCCAAGCTGTACAGCTTCGTATCCATCAGTTTCGATGGTTTTCTTTTGAACCACTGTGCATGGTCCTGCCTCAATGACTGTTACCGGAATGACCTTTCCGGCCTCATCACAAATTTGTGTCATACCGACCTTTTTGCCGATAATTC
>CAYJDA010000088.1:0-2492 GCA_964368815.1 uncultured Oscillospiraceae bacterium | reverse complement strand
GGTACACCGCAGGGTGGCAACGAGCAAGGAGATAACCGTAGTGATGATGCGTCCACCAATAGTGAGATGGAATTAAACAATGTTAGTGGTGAGGGCTCTTTAACCGTTGTTGTAAAGGAAAATAGTTTTGAAGTCACATTAACTCACCCTAAAATCAATTTGGAATTTTTAGAGAATGATGGGCATGTAGGAGCATCATTTGATATGGCAGATGATGAGAGATTAATATATTTGTATGCAGATATACACGCAAGTGAAGATTCATATTTCACTTCAAATTTACACGACTTTCAAAATGGAAAAAGACACGATGCAAAGTACATTGTTGAAGAGGGTTCAATAAAATGGATTGACTTGTCAGTACCATATGATATTACGCAAGCAGAAACAATTTATATGACAGTTGGAACTACCGCTTTGGATTATGAGCATTATTATGCCTATTATAAAATGGAAGATGTTTTAACTTTTGATGAATAGAAAGGTGACTTTTAGTATGAAAAAGATTTTAGCGGTTTTGCTTGCAATTTGTATGGTGTTCTTGTTTACTGCGTGTGATACAAGCGCTGGCGCAGATGGCAACGAGCAGGGCGGCGATGTTACGAATGTGTCCACCGATGATGAGGTAAAGCTAAACAATGTTATTGGTGATGGCTCACTTACTATTACCGAAAAATTCAACAGTGTTGAGGTGACAATTACTCACCCCGAAATTACTGCCGATTTTTTAGAAAAGGGTAACAAGGTAAACGTTCATTTTTCAACTGATGGAACTAAGTATAGTATTGAAACGCATGATACTGTACAAAATGAATATTATAGCACTATTTATATTCGTGATAAAGATGAACATTTTGACATTACCCATATAGTACAAGATGGAAAATATGTTTTCACTTGGGTAAATGCCCCCTTTGATTTAACAAATGAAGCAAGTGTGTTTGTCCAAATTGGAGACGATGCAACTGGTGAAGAAAGTGTTGTAGACAGAATATATTCCGCAACCTTTGAGATGGAAGATGTTTTAATTCCATACGCAGGCGCTACATTGCTTGAAGGTGGCAGTCCTCAAAGCGAAGATGAAATAGTGCTTGATAATGTTATTGGTGATGTAAGTCTGACTGTTAAAGAGCAGTATGACTCTTATCATGTAACGATTACTCACCCAAGCTACATGGCGGAATTTTTAGAAGGACAGAACGTCCATTTTAGTGTGTATTTGGAACAAGATGGCTCTGAAAGTAATCATATTTTAGGTTTATCTTATAATTCAAACCAGCCCGGTCAAATAATGCCTAACTATGTTTATTATGCCGGTGTTGGCTCAAGTGGACAGTCAAAACCATTGACCTACACAATTGACGAAAATGCATTGACTTGGTATCTGCCAAAATCCTACGGACTCAATATGGATAGTTTTGTTAGTTTTTCGCCTTATATTATAAATGCTACTGTTGATCCTAACGGTGAAGGTTATCGTGAATCTTTTCTCAAAAGCAACTGCTATATTCCGTATGATGATTCCACTATAAGCGCCACTAACTCGGAAGAACTAACGATATTTGACGGTCACTGGACACGTCCGGATGGCTATGTAACAACATCGGTACAATCAATTGATAGTTTCATGGTAGATTCAGAGTCAGGCACTTGGGCAGAATACAACGAGTTTGCGTTTTATGGAGATAGTCTATCTTGCTATGCAAATGACGGCAACCTTACTATGTTATTATCCTTAGCGGGAGAACTTATCCTTACCGAGCAAAACGGAAATTTAGTTGACAGCGAGGGCGATGTGCAATACGTCAAGGCAGAAGCTCCAAACAGAGATGACATAGTAAATGAGCTTTTGGGCAATTGGGTGCTAAATCCTGATATGGGCTTTACCACACTAATCTTTTCCGAAAATGGTGAATTACAACAGCTGTCAAGAAGTGGCGAAGTAGCATATACAGGAACATGGAGTCTTGTCGAAATGGAATTTACTCATGAGGATGAAGGGGCTATTGTTGACACACCTTTCATAAAAATTGACATTGGAGATGACACTGTTAAAGGCTATTATTCAATTTTAGGCTCAAAAGCATTATCAAGAGGTACTATGTTTTATTTCATCCACGAAGATGCTATGGAGGATACTTTTACACGAAACATAGTAAATCTTACAGCACAGCAATGGAGATGTGAATATGAGGACGATATCGGAACACATAGAGCAACTCTAAGATTTGAAGATAAGATTGACAGACGAGTTACATTACTAATAGAAAGTCATCTAAAAGCCAGCGATACGCGTCCCTATGTGTTCACGATAGAGGGAACTTGGGAATTTGTACAAGATGATGTTTTGAGGATAACATTCAGTGACGGAACATATGAAGATATCCCGTTTGACGGAACATCGCTTGATATTGAGCATTATGGATTGACATTTGAATAGCGGGAATGCTCTCAGAATGAATAGAAAGGTGACATTATGAAAAAGATTTTTG
>CAYJDA010000087.1:0-2524 GCA_964368815.1 uncultured Oscillospiraceae bacterium | reverse complement strand
CAAATTAAAACGGGGGTAATCTATGGCAAAAACTAAAGAGGAAATATTTGCTTCATTTTTCGATGGTGGCAAATGCACAGCTATGTTTACACAGAAGAGTAACGCTCTTTCTGTTGGCGTTGGTGTGGTTTCCGGAAATCAAGCGGTAGTAATCGCGCAAAACAACGAGGCACTTGATTGTGCAGACATGAAGAAATGGGCATCAGCCATTAGGCTTGCCGGTGAAACCGGTGTTCCGGTGTTCACCTTCTATGCAGCTTCAGGCGCTATGCTCGATGGTGGAGCGGCTCCGCTTATCGGATTTAGTGAAATACTGAAAGAATCTGCAAAAATCAGCGGTGTGGTACCGCAGGTTGCAGTTGTGGTGGGCGTATGTGGCGGTAACTCGGCACTTCTTGCGGCAACATCCGACATCTGCATAATGAGTGAAGAAGCAGAACTGTTTTTAACTCCACCTTATACCAGTGCGGCACAGGGTGACAAAACTTCTTGCGCCGGAACGGCTAAGGCTGCTTCCGTTGCGGGCGTGGCTCACATAGTGGTTGAAAACTACGATGCAGCTACCTCGGCCGCTAAAAAACTTGCCGAAATTCTCCCTCCAAATAATATGACGGTAACATCGGTGTTCGATTTTGCCGCACCGACAGCCGCCTTTACTACCTCGGGCTATACACCGGCAAAGGCTGTTGCAGCTATTGCCGATGCAGATAGCATCTGCCCAATGTTCGACAGCTTTGATTGTAGCTACGTTGCCCTTGGAACCGTTGAAGGTTCTGTTGTAGGTTTTGTTGCTACCAACGCTGAAAAAACATTAGGCCAAAAAGGAACTGCCAAGATAACACGCTTTGTAAGATTCTGCGATATTTACAACATTCCGGTTGTTACCGTTCTTTCTACCGAAGGATTTACCAAGAGCACGGAGAACGATATTTCCGGTGGTATTCGCAATGCAGCGCTACTTGCCTCTACCTACAGTGATGCTACCACCGCTAAGGTATTGGTTGTTGCAGGTAAAGCAGTTGGAGCTTCTTATACTGCATTTGCCGGCTGCGATATTACGGTTGTAACCGATAAAGCAGTTGTTGCTTCCATCGAGCCTACAGCGGCTGCAACAATTCTTTATGCTGATGAGCTTAAATCATCCGAAAACATTGCTGCTGATACCGAAAAGTATGCAAAGGTATATGTAGAGGAAAATTGTTCTGCTGATGCTTTAAACAACGCCGGTATCTGTGATATCCGTTGTACCGAAGCTGAGCTAAGGGGCGTGGTTGCTGATGCACTTAACGTTCTTGCCTGCAAGAGAACAACCCGTTACCCGAAAAAGTACGGTTCAGCACTGTAAAAAATAATATTTATTTAGTTTATTAAGGAGTTATTTAATTATGAAAAACTATAAAATCACAGTAAACGGCACAAGCTATGACGTAGCGGTTGAGGAAGCCGGCGCAGGCTCTGCTCCTGTAGCGGCAGCAGCTCCTGTTGCAGCAGCTCCGGCTGCGGCTCCGGTAGCAGCGGCTCCGGCAGCAGCAGGCGGAACATCGGTAGTAGCACCGATGCCGGGAAATATTTTGGACGTTAAGGTAGCTGTTGGTGCAGCCGTAAAATCAGGCGATGTGCTTATTATACTTGAAGCCATGAAAATGGAAAATGACATTGTTGCTCCGGCAGACGGAACAGTTGCCGCTATCTCGGTTAAGAAGGGCGACACCGTTAACTCCGGCGATACTTTAATCACCTTAAGCTAATTTCTCTGTTAGGAAAGGACAGAATTTATATGGGAAAAATTAATATTACCGAAGTAGTATTGCGTGACTCACATCAATCTTTGATTGCAACACGTATGACTACAGATGAAATGAAGGAAATCCTTCCGGTTATGAACAAGGTGGGTTATTTCTCTGCCGAGGTTTGGGGAGGTGCAACCTATGATGCATGTATTCGTTTTCTGGATGAAGATCCGTGGGAGCGTCTACGTACAATTAAAAAAGGCATGCCGGACACAAAGTTGCAGATGTTATTCCGTGGCCAAAACATGCTTGGCTATCGTCATTATGCTGATGATGTTGTTTACTATCTTGTTCAGCAGTGTATTTCCAACGGTATCGACATAATCAGAATTTTTGATGCGCTTAACGACATTCGTAACCTTTCAACAGCTATCAAGGCTGCAAAGAAAGAGGGCGGCCATGTTCAGGCAGCTATCAGCTATACCAAGAGCCCGGTTCATTCTAACGAATATTTTGCTAAGTATGCAAAAGAGTTAGAGAACGAAGGTGCTGACAGTATCTGTATTAAGGACATGGCAGGTCTGCTTGATCCTTATGCAACATACGATCTTGTTTCTACTATCAAGAAGGACATTAGTATCCCGATTGACATCCACAGTCACTACACCAGTGGACTTGCTTCTATGTCTATCCTTAAGGGTATCGAGGCCGGTGCTTCCATTATCGATACATCCATGTCTCCGCTTGCTATGGGTACATCTCATATGGCAACCGAAACACTTGTTGCTGCTTTA
>CAYJDA010000086.1:0-2667 GCA_964368815.1 uncultured Oscillospiraceae bacterium | reverse complement strand
GCTCTCCTGCGAGAGTTTTCTCATTTTTCTGAATTTTCTGATCTGTCTTCCGATGGTTAGATAATTGATGTACATAATAAAATCTCCGAAATTGTGTGAGTTTATTATATGTTTTTTGCCCATAGGTCACATAGCTTGACCTATGGGCTATTATCTTTTTATATGTTTACTGATATAATATCCCTTACAATATTATCGGAGGCAAATCCAGTGAACGAAAAGCCATTGCCAAAACATTGCTATAAAGTTGCGGTTTATATACGTTATTACAATCAAACACGGTACGAGAACTATCTTGAATGCCATAAAAAGCAGTTTCTTGATACACTCTCCCTTTGTCCAAACTGGGAGTTTGTCGGTTTTTATGTAGACGAGGGATCTGTTGCACCGCTCATGGAAAATGCACCGGAGTGGTCACGGCTTATCGACGACTGCTGTGATGGCAAGGTCAACCTTATTATAACTCAAAAAACCGGCAACATATCAAAATATCTTTCTGAAATAACCTTTTGTTGTCGTCTGCTTGCATCACTCCAAAACCCTGTCGGAATATATTTTGTGTCGGAGGATATCTTCACCCTTGCCTCCTATCACACCGAGGATTTAAAAAGTGATTATTTTCTTCCACCACCGGAACTTCTCGAGTTAAGTGAGGTTATAGATTACGATGATTGATGACAACAAGCGACAACTTAAGGAACAACTGAAAAACCGAATACGAAACCGCATCAATACAAAGATTGACTACGAAAACTATGAGTTTATTCCGGAAAAAGAAAAAACCGATTTTTACAATCCGGATACCACCTTATCTATCGGAGTATACGTGCGTGTCTCGACCGAAAATCTCGGACAGATAAGTTCCTATGAGTTGCAGAAAAAATATTATGAAGATTATGTCCGCTCACGCCCAATGTGGAAATTGCACTTGATTTATGCCGACGAGGGATTGAGTGGCACTTCGCTAAAGAAAAGAGATGCTTTCAATCGCATGATGGACGACTGCAAAGCAGGTTTAATTGATATGATTATAACCAAAAGTGTTTCAAGATTTTCTCGCAACGTGCTGGACTGTGTCGGAACGGTTCGGATGCTGTCGGAACTCAAAAAGCCTATAGGTGTGTTTTTTGAAAGCGAGGCTTTGTTCTCGCTCGAGGAGGAGTCCCAGATTACCCTCACCCTCAAATCTTCTATTGCACAGGAGGAGTCTCACATCCGTAGCAGAAGCATGGAAACCTCACTGCGTATGCGGCTGGACGGAGGACTGCCACTTACCCCGAAACTGCTCGGTTACTCCCACGATGTCGAGGGCAATCTGATAATAAACCACGACGAAGCTCCCACCGTAAAACTCATCTTTTATATGTATCTATACGGATATTCCACCGCCGAGATTGCAGAAAAACTCACACAGCGAGGTCTGCGCACATATCTTGGCAACACCGAGTGGAGTTCGAGTTCAATATACCAAGTTTTACGAAATGAACGGCATTGTGGTGATGTGCTTACAAGAAAAACCTACACCCAGAGCTTTTTGACCCATCGCACCCTCAAAAACAGAGGCAACAAACCACAAAGTATATATCGTGCCCACCATGAAGCGATAATTTCAAGAGAGGATTTTATAGCGGTTCAACACCTTTTAAACAATGCAAAATATAAAAACAAATCAATATTGCCGGAGCTTAGGGTAATTGACAGCGGAATATTAAAAGGTTACGTCACGATAAATCCACGTTGGGCAGGGTTTACCGCCGAAAATTATTATGCGGCGGCAGATGCAATAGACAGCGATGTCGAGCAGATGAGCTTTAATGTATTGGCAGGCGACTTTGACCTACGAGGTTTTGAGATTACACGCTGTGAAATGTTCGACACAAAGGAGAGAACATATGTGACACTGCAGGAAAGAACGGTAAAATTCAATACTGTATGCGTGAGGAAGTTTGGGGCAAACAACAGGCTTGAGTTGCTGATAAATCCCAAAAACCGCACCCTTGCGGTCAGGATAGCCGCCGAGGATAACCGCCACAGTGTCCTCTGTTCAAAACCGGTCGATGGCATTTACTATCCACGGGATATTGCGGCGACAGCATTCATAAAAACATTATATCGACTGTTTGGGTGGAACGACGAATTTAAATATCGTATGGCAGGAACTTTGTTTCAAAGAGATAATGAATTTGTATATGTTTTTTCCGCCGATAATGCCGAGGCTTTTTTTACTGCCGAAACATATCTCGGAGATAATATCTCATTTGAGGAGATGAAACCCCTCTCCACCCTCGGCAAAAAAATGCGTGCCGTGCCGAGCGATTGGGTAAGCTCGTTTGGCAGTGGATACTATGAACAACGACACAGCGGATTTCATGATAGTGATGATCCTAAAATCGGCCATAAAGGCTTTAGATCCGAGGTTGTCGAGCGGTTTAACATAACCGACTACGATACCATAAAGCAATATATTGAAGAGGAATTAAAGGAATTAAAGGAGGTAGAGGATTTTGGATAACGTTATCGAGATGGATACTCCGTTTAACTATGACGGATATCAGGTGGTAAGGCGGGAGTTTTTTGCACACACAAACGAGCCATCGGTCACCTTTAACAACTACAAGTTCTATGCGAATACAGCCTGTTTAAACAAATTCCCCGAGGTGGAATTTG
>CAYJDA010000085.1:0-2730 GCA_964368815.1 uncultured Oscillospiraceae bacterium | reverse complement strand
AGGCTGGTATCGCGAACCTCGCGAGCCTTTTCGCCAAAGATGGCACGAAGCAGACGTTCCTCTGAGGTTAACTCGGTTTCGCCCTTAGGTGTAACCTTGCCAACAAGAATATCACCGGCGGTTACCTCTGCACCGATACGGATAATTCCACGCTCGTCTAGGTTGCGCATTGCATCCTCACCAACGTTCGGGATATCACGAGTAATCTCCTCCGGTCCAAGCTTGGTTTCACGTGCCTCCAGCTCGTATTCCTCGATATGAATAGAGGTGAAGACATCGTCCCTCACAACCTTTTCGTTGATTAGAATAGCATCTTCATAGTTGTAACCTTCCCAGGTCATAAAGCCGATTAGGGCATTTTTACCCAGGCTGATTTCACCGTTTGAAGTAGCAGGACCATCGGCGATAACATCGCCTGCCTTAATTGTATCACCCGATTTTACAATAGGGCGCTGGTTAATACAGGTACCCTGGTTGGAACGCATAAATTTAATTAGGTCATACTCATCTACAGTGGTAACACCGGTTCTAACGGTAACGCGGTCGGCCGAAACCTCCTCAACAGTACCATCATTTTTACAAATAACGCAAACTCCGCTATCTACGGCCGCTTTATACTCCATACCGGTTCCGACAATCGGTTGTTCCGGAATCAATAGCGGCACTGCCTGACGTTGCATGTTAGATCCCATCAGTGCACGGTTTGCGTCGTCATTTTCGAGGAAGGGGATCATAGAGGTAGCAACCGAAACAACCATTTTCGGTGAAACGTCCATAAAGTCTACTTTTTCACGCTCAATTTCCATGATATCTTCACGGCGGCGGGCGTTAACACGCTCTTTAGCAAAGCGACCCTTATCATCCAACGGCTCGTTAGCCTGCGCAACAACGTAATCATCTTCGGTATCGGCTGTCATGTAAACAATCTCATCGGTAACCACACCGGTTTCCTTGTCAACACGGCGGAAAGGTGCTTCAATAAATCCATAAACATTTATCTTTGCATAGGTAGCAAGATATGAAATTAGTCCAATGTTCGGTCCTTCTGGGGTTTCAATCGGGCACATACGTCCATAGTGACTGTAGTGAACGTCACGAACCTCGAAGCCTGCACGGTCACGAGAAAGACCACCGGGTCCAAGAGCTGACAGACGACGTTTATGGGTTAACTCGGCAAGCGGATTTGTTTGATCCATAAATTGGGACAGCGGGCTGCTTCCGAAAAACTCCTTGATAACGGCCTTAACCGGGCGGATATTTATAAGGGCCGCCGGAGTAATGGTCTCGGAGTCCTGCGAGAGAACAACCATTTTTTCACGAATACCACGCTCCATACGAGAAAAACCAATACGGAACTGATTTTGCATAAGCTCGCCCACGCTGCGAATACGGCGATTACCAAGATGGTCGATATCATCAACGTTGCCCATTTCCATAGCAAGGCAGTTAATGTAGTTTATAGATGCAATAATATCATCTAATGTTAAAGTTTTAGGTTGTAGACGGTCGCGATTTTTGCGTATAAGCTCGGATAAATCCTCAACATCTCCTGCAGCTTCCTCTAACAGCTCTGTTAAAACGGATAGGCAAACCTTCTCGTTAATGCCATGCTCCGAGCCGTCGAATGGTGTGAAGTCAGAAAGATTGACTACTCCGTTTGATATAACCTTAACATCCTTATCCATATGACGAACAACAACAACCTTAATTCCCTCACGGGTAATTGTTTCGGACATAGCTAATGTAATTTTTTCTCCCTTGGCACATATTACCTCACCGGTAGAGGGAGCAATAATATTTTCAGCCGCAACATAGCCCGGTAGACGACGAAGCATAGAAAGCTTTTTATTTAACTTATAACGTCCGAAGCGAGAAAGGTCGTATCTGCGAGGATCAAAAAATAGGTTGTTAATGTGTGTCTGGGCACTGTCCACCGTTGGTGGCTCACCCGGACGAAGTTTGCGATAGGTCTCTAAGAGTCCCTCTTCAACATTTTCGGTAGTATCCTTGGCAAGGGTTGCTTCAATTCGGTCGTCATCGCCGAATATCTCCCTTATTTGATAGTTTTCACCAAAACCAAGAGCACGAAGAAACACCGTAACAGGAATTTTACGGTTCTTATCAATACGAATATAAAATACATCGGAGCTGTCTGTCTCATATTCCAGCCAGGTTCCGCGGTTTGGGTTTAGCGTTGCGGTAAACAACTTTTTACCGGTCTTGTCGTAACTCTGTCCGTAAAAAACACCGGGGCTTCTTACCAGCTGAGATACGATAACACGTTCGGCACCGTTAATGATAAAGGTTCCGCTATCAGTCATTATGGGAAGGTCGCCCATAAAAATTTCACTCTCGATAAACTCGCCCTCACCAAGCTCGCGGTTTAAAAGACGGGCGGTAACGCGAAGCGGAGCTGCATAGGTAGCATCTCTTTCTTTACATTCCTTAATAGTATACTTCGGAATTGCTTCAAATCTGAAATCAACAAAATCAAGGACCAGATTACCGGTGTAATCCTCGATAGTTGCGACGTCCCTAAATACTTCCTTTAACCCCTCCTTTAAAAACCATTCGTATGAGTTTTTTTGAACCTCAATAAGGTTTGGCATGGATAATACTTCGTTGATTTTTGAAAAGCTCTGTCGTTCTGTCTTTCCGAGTTTAACCGATTTAACTCTGTCCTTGACCATTAAATAATGTCCTTTCTTTGCTGTTCACACTAACGGGAAT
>CAYJDA010000084.1:0-2850 GCA_964368815.1 uncultured Oscillospiraceae bacterium | reverse complement strand
AACCCTCGATGTTATTATAAAGATAGATAATATCAACCCTCGATAATAGGAGGATTTATATATGGGTGACAAACGAATTGAAATTGTGAGTGAAAGTATGTTTTATACTTTAATGGCTTTTCGGCAGGGGGAATGTAGTGGATCTGAAATTGCAAACACGGTAGAAGCTCAGACAAAAGGGCGAGTAAAACTCGGCCCCGCTACTCTTTATACAATTTTAGGACGGTTTGAAGAAGAAAAAGTCATAGTCGAAACCCGAACTGAGGGTAGAAAAAGATTTTATCTTCTCACCGAAAAGGGACACACAATGTATAAAGAGGAACTAAAGCGACTTAAAAAGTGTGTTTGTGATGCTGATATGTTTGAGGTAAAATAAGATGAAATATTGTTATAAAAGACCAAAATTCGATTTTTATGACGCTGTTGCTATGGAGTGTTGGCTTGCCGATTTAGCAAAGCAAGGTTTGATTTATGTGGGTGCTAATTTTGCATATTTTCGTTTTGAAAAATCTAAACCGATAAATACTAAATATCGAGTAGAGCCAATGACAAATGAAAACACTACACCATCCGAGGAAATGATTGTCACATATAACGAAGCCGGATGGGAGTTTGTCGGTGTTCACAGCGGATTGTTTTTTATATGGAAAGCAACAAGCGAAGATGCAACAGAGTTACATTCCGACCCGATAGTTCAAAGCGAAAGCTACCGAAGATTATGCAAAAAGCTTACAAGGCAAGCGATAGGTACAGGCATAGCAGTTATGGGCATCTTTGCAATATTTATCGGAGGCTTTATAGTTTCGGATAGACCTGTCTCGCTGTTTTTAGCAAGTCCTTTATACTTAGCTTTATTGACGTCTGAAATTTTTGTTGTTGCACAGGTAGTACAGCAGGCTAAAAGAGCTTTAAAAATCAAAAAAATGCTTGCAGATGGTTTTTTGCTCGAACATAATAAAGATTATCATAAACAATATTTATGGCACAGAATAGTCACTGTTACATCGCTGTCGCTATCAGTTATGATTTTAATTACGGGTGTTTTAACATTGACAACCGATTGGCAAAAAAACATAGTGGATATAGAAGAAAACTTGCCTTACATACCACTTGATCTAATCGAGCAGAGCGAAGATTTTGTGTGGGATAATCCGTTTTATTTTAATAATGATGGAATTGATTATACAAACTATGCAGATTATTCGTGGACGCTTTTCGTTCCGGAACATTATGATATTTATCAATCCGGTGGCGACCAAAACCATAAATGGGCAGACGGAAGCGGATACTATTCGCCAAGTGCAAGTACAGAATATTACCGTTTAAGCATACCATTTTTTGCACAACTTCTATTTGATGAACTTATGGATATTCATTTATGGGAAGGTTACGAGCAGTATGTAATAACTGAGCACGACTCGTTCGAGCGTACTGTTATTGCTGAAGATGGCTATATGAAACATCTTTTTGTGTTAGAGGATAATCAGGTGTTTTATCTTAGATATCATGGTTATGCTGATTTAAGCGAGAGGGTAGGGTTTCTTGATGAAGTGTTAGGTTAGAATAAAGTATCGGAGGCTTTATGAAAGAAAATAAGAATAAATATTTAAGCTATGGAATAGCTTTTGGGCTACCGCTCGGAACAACCTTGGGTATGGTTTTTGGAATGACAATAGATTCTGTAGGGATAAGTTTAGGGCTAAGTGTTGGTGCAGGGTTGGGTCTGTTGTTAGGTGTTACCGTAGGCACGATAATTGATGGCAGTAAAAATAATAAAAGTGATGAAAAATAGCGAGAAAGGACTATAAGGCATAAACTCTTGACAAACCTGTTTATTCATGATAAACTAAACTTACAGTTTATTGAGAGTAAACAGATGGAGGCGTATATAATGATAGAATACAAACTCGGTGAAATCGAGATGCAGTTTGCAGATATAATATGGCAAAACGAGCCGCTTTCATCAAGAGAGCTTACCGTACTTGCAGAGAAAGAGCTTAGCTGGAACCGCTCGACTACATATACCATACTGCGAAAGCTGTGCACAAAAGGTGTTTTCCGAAATGAAAAAGCACAGGTAACATCGCTTGTCTCAAAGGCTGAATACACAGCAATGCAGAGCGAGCGGTTTGTTGAGGATACTTTCAGCGGCTCGTTGCCAAGTTTTTTAGCTTCTTTTACCACGAGAAAAAAGTTGTCTGATAGGGAAATAAGCGAAATTATGAAGATTATCGACGAGCACAAGGAGGTTTAGTGTGGATAGTGTTTTTTTAAGCCTGCTTAACATGAGCTTTACTGCCGGTATCGTAGTTATTGCCGTTTTGGTTATAAGGATGCTGCTGAAAAAAGCTCCTAAAATATTTTCGTATGCGCTGTGGGCGGTGGTGCTTTTTAGGTTGCTTTGCCCTTTTTCGTTCGAGAGTGCTGTGGGACTTCTTCCCTCAAACGAGCCTATACCGCAAGATATTGTCTATGAAGCACAGCCGGAAATTAGCACAGGGTTTGAAATTATAGATAATTCGGTCAATGAGATTTTGCCACCGGCAACACCTACCGCAAGTGTTAATCCCATTCAGATTTGGATATTTATCGGCAGAATTGTCTGGGGTATCGGCATATTTGCACTGTTATTATATAGCATAATACAATATGCTTTGCTTAAACGCAAGCTAATCGGAGCAAAGCATTTGCGTGAAAATGTATTCCTTGCCGACGGGATAAATTCGCCGTTTGTCATGGGTCTAATTAACCCTAAAATCTATCTTCCGTCCTCACTTCCTAAAAATGAATATGACTTTATTATAGCTCACGAAAAATGCCATATAAAAAGGCTAGACCATATTACAAGGG
>CAYJDA010000083.1:0-2855 GCA_964368815.1 uncultured Oscillospiraceae bacterium | reverse complement strand
GTTTGCACCAAAGGTGCAAAATGCAAAGTTATACTTTGCAAGAGGTATTTCCAATAGCTCCGCCTTCGGCGGAGATTATATATTCCCCCGAACCTAATACCCTGAGAAATACATCGTGTTTGCACCAAAGGTGCAAAATGCAAAGTTATCTTTGCAAGAGGTATTTCCAATAGCTCCGCCTTCGGCGGAGATTATTTATAAAGAATAACCGCTATTAATATCAAACGGAACAATTAAGAGTCTTGAAAGCTCTTTTGCATATTTATCAAAAAACCATTTGTTACCTAACCCACAGTTTTCGATGCTATCAAATTCCCAAAACATGTAATATTTGACGCATTTAACTATTTTAGTAAGCTCTCTTGGAGGATTTCCAAATTCTGTTTTATCAAAGGTATAAAAGCGTTTAAAATATTTAACACTGACGGTAGCCTCTTGCATCATTTGCTTTACCTTTATTTCTAAAACCAGTTTTTCAAATTCTTCTAACTTTGCGGGGTTAACCTGAAATAAAATTGATTCTATAAATGTTTTATCCATCTAAACCTCCTCACTTTAATCTTATATTTTTTACAACAGTAATTGCTAAATTATTATATGTGGGTTGTTCCTGTTAGTCAGGTTTAATTATTATGATGCATCAGCTCCAAAGCTTCCAACCTGCACAGCTTTCTATAGGTTGAAGGTGTTACACCGGTTTGTTTTTTAAATACCTTGGTAAAATAATTATAATCACTTATGCCTACAAACTCCGCTATTTCGGCAATTGTAAGGTTGTTTTTTTGCAGTAATTTCTGCGACGCCTCTACTCTACGAAGTCGTATTAGCTCGGTAACGGTTAAATTATATTCGCTTTTTATTTCTTTACATAGCGTTGTTTTCCCTATTGCAAAACCATTGCACAGCATTGGTATGTCTAAAGGATCGCTTAAATGCTCGCAGATAAATTTGTTAACGGTAAGTGCAAGCGGCTCGTCCTGCAAACGTATATATTTTTCCGAAAGAACATAGGCGGCGCACGCCTCCAATATTCTTGCGTACGCTTCTAACATTCTAACATCAACCACCACGCACTCATAAAAAATTTTCTTTAAGGCATTAACATCCAGATGCATTCGTTTCAGGTGAACGATAACATTATCTTCTAACTTTTCGGATTGCTCGGTTTTCACCTGCCCTACCATTAAAAAACCCAACAACTTGCCATGTTCTTTAACGGGAACAACCATCTCGGTCATGCCCGCATGGCAGTGGTATAAGTATGGCTCGGATGAGCGCTGTGCATGTTGGTATGCTATATTGTCGCACTTCAAACATTCTTCTTTTGCCTCAGCCGAGTAACGAATTTTGCTGCAAAACTTCGAATGCTCGGTAGGGTATGCCATTATTTCTCTTCCATCAACATCAAAAAAGCCAACTCGAATACCAGAGATCAGATGAAAATCGTATAAAATATTTAAGAGTTTCTTTCGACTCCAAACTACATACATAGAAAACCTCACCGTTTGCGAACATTTTTTCTAATATATGAACAGTGTAACCTATTTTACAGTAAATTTCAATGATAAAATAAAAATAAACAATAAATAGGAGCATTTACTATGAACAGGCGAGAATTGGTTATAGCCGCATTAAACCATAAAAAAACAAAGCCCATACCCTACCACCTGGATTTTACTCAGCAGGCAGAAGAAAGGCTTATTGAATACACAAACAACAAAGAAATAATGCAAAAGATGGGCGGATGTTTGCATTATAATCAATACTGGGGATGGCCGACGGAAATTGAGGGTAGGCCGGAGCGCTTTTTGGACGAGTTTGGAGTTATTTGGAACCGTAGCGGTGCCGACAAAGATATAGGAGTTGTTGAGAATATTCTTATAGAGGATGTTGAAGAACATAGCTACTGCTTTCCGGAGCCGGACATAGCAAGGCTTCGCCGTGACCTTGAGGAGCTAATAGCAACACGAGAAGATAAATTTACCTTTATGGGCTTTGGGTTTTGCATGTTTGAGCGCAGCTGGAGCCTTATGGGCATGGAAAATGTTTTAATGAGCATGATAACCGCGCCCGCGGCTTTAGAAAAACTTTATGATGATATATGTGATTATGTTTTGAGGCTGGTAGATATTGCACTGGAATACGATATAGATGGGGTGTATTTCGGCGATGATTGGGGACAGCAAAAAGGACTTATCATGGGTCCGGACCACTGGCGAAGATTTATTAAACCCAGAATGGAGCGGCTTTACAAAAGAGTGAAAAGCAAGGGGAAATATGTAATACAGCACTCCTGCGGAGATTGCCACGAGATATTCGAAGATCTTGTTGATATAGGCCTTAACTGTTATCAAACTTTCCAACCTGAGGTATATGATATTCATGATATAAAAAGGCACTATAAGGGCAGACTTGCAATTTGGGGAGGCGTTTCTACTCAGCAGGCGCTCCCAAATATGACTTCGCAAGAAGTTAAGGCGGAGGTAACAAGAATAGTTAATGCCCTTGGGGAGGATGGCGGATTGATAATCGCCCCTACCCATGCACTATCTCCCGATATTCCGCCGGAAAATATATTAGCCATGAACGAAGTGTTTACTAATCAGGAAAAATATTTCCAATAGCGCCATAATCTCCGGCTACGCCGGAGAATCAGAGTGTCAAAAAACCTTGTAAGGCTCTTATAAAAGTGAAATTTGGCGACATGCGCGGCAAATATCACATCAACAAATGGCTTCGCAAAGACATTTGTGGGGGAGGGTACCGGGAGGGGATGCATCCCCTCTCGGGGCTGTCGAATTTTTTCGACAGCCTGAATCTCCGGCTACGCCGGAGATTATTTAAAACATCATGTT
>CAYJDA010000082.1:0-2877 GCA_964368815.1 uncultured Oscillospiraceae bacterium | reverse complement strand
GGGCACGTGCACCACATTGCCTACCCTTACCATCTGGTTTGGCATAATTGCAGTGTCTGCAATGGTGTATATACTGCTGTCAATTGTAGGCTCGTAGTAGAACTCTGCCGCGGCAGAAGTAGAGTATTCTATATCTTGCGCTGTTTTTACACGTGTCCATCCGCTTACAGGCACCTGTGTGTGTTCTGCGCCGTCCACCGTGGCAAGCACAAAAGCAGGAAATGTTGATATAATTTCCTCTTCACTGCGTGTATCGCCGTTTGCAATCTCTATTGCATCAGGCTCGGTAAAATCTGATATCTCCTGCAGTGTCGTGGTGGGTGCGTCGCCCGTGGGCGGTGCATCTGCCTCGGTTGCAAAAGTGCTTGTCGGCACAATACTTACAAACAGACATAAAGCCGCAAATAAAGCTGTGAATTTTTTCATTTTCAATGATATCCCCTTTTTAACTTCTACACATACATTATAAATCATTCGATGATATGGAACTAATATACAAAACAATTGTATTAATTTTATCATACAAATGATTTTATTACAATATATTACTGAGTTTTTTCCAAAGTAATAATGAGCAATTCAGTATAATTTTTCTGTTTTTCTTATCACAAGCATTGCTTAATGGCTGTAAAACCGCATAATATCAGCATTTTTCCATGCCCCTTATGGTTATTTGTTCCATGAAAAATGCCGAACCCCCTGCATTCTTCACTTACGGCTCGTCAATACAGTTGTTTTTTTAACCACTTGCTTTAATTTTATTTCTTTGAGTAAAGCATCATTTATCATTAATATATATGTACAATTTCATATATGAATTTCATTTTTCCGTTGACTTTTTAGACAAAATTCGATATAATTATATATAAGATATAGTAGTTTGCACCAGGCAAATAATCCTTCACTTTAAGTCAACATGATTATACTTCCCCAAAATTTTATAGCAAAAAACATTTGCATAAGAGGCACAAACGATGATTATAAAAAAGCTGTTAAGCATACTAATCGCTATCTTTATTGTAACGGCATTGTTACCGATTGTGTCGGTATTTGCCACAGAAAATAACGATATTGTGTCAGGGGAAGATGAAGACTCACCTATCGAGGTAACCCCTTTTGATTTCAGCGACCCGATAAGAGTAGGGTACTACTCCACTTTTGATGATATGATTGCTGACATTGATAGCATAAACAATAAAGGCTACGGCTATGAAGTGTTTTATAAAATCTCTGAGCGTAGTGGATATAAGTTTGAATTTGTGCCCATTGCCGACAGTATGATTGAAGCGGTACAAAGTGGCTATGTTGATGTGGGTGGTTTTAATACTAAAAATGATGAAAGAATGGAGAAAGTTTTATATTCCGAAAATCCATACAGTAAAACATACATTGCACTTATGTCAGATGATGCAAGTATTGCATACGGAGATGTTAACGCTATTGACGGCAAAACCGTGGCCGTTTACGATGAAAACATCGGTGTTGAAAATCTTAATATTTTTTGTGAAAGCAATAACATTTCTGTTGAATACATCTACGGTGAAACAGAATCATATATGACTCAGGAGACCGATTTATATATAACTTACTCCGAAGACCCAGCCTCACACACCATGCATAACATATTAAACCTTGGCGTTTACAACCTATACTTAATTTCAAGTTATGAAAATGCTGAGTTGATGGAAGCAATAGATGCTTATTTTTTGGAAGTTATCCATACAGAGGGTAATCTTTTCATGGAGCTTGAGGAAAAATATCTTTCGGATAATATCGAAGTAGCTCACCGCGGCCTTACACAAAGAGAACTTGAAGTATTAAGGCAAAGGCCACTTGAGGTCGGTTATGTAACTGGATTTTCACCAATTTCATATACAAATGATCAAGGCAAAGCTGACGGCGCCATGGTGGACATGCTAAATGAGTTTACCGAACTTTATGATTTTGAAGTGAACTACCACCCATATAGCCTTGAAGACACACAGGAAACGCACCAAGATTTCGATATATTGCTGACCTTATACGGTGACATTGACCATGAACAGGAGCATTATACTCCAACCGAAACATTTCATGAAATCCCGATGTATGCGATAATAAATAACGATCAATTAAATACAACCTCGCTTCAGGAAATAATAAAACTATCACCTAAAATTGGTTCGCTTCCATATCAGACTATCGACTTCGATGCCTTTCTCGCAGTTAATTCAGAAGTAGAATTTGTTTTCTTCAATAATTGGCACAAATTGCTTGATGATTTAGCGGCCGGAAATATTGATATGCTTTTTTGCACCGAGAGTGCAGCTACATATACCGAGATATATTTTAATGATGTGAATACCTCCACAGTACACACAGATACCGTAGCACCAATGCAATTTTTTATAAACCACGATATTGCTGATGAATATGTTCCGATATTCAATGTCATGACTGACCTACTTTCAGAGCAAGAGTACACAGCAATAATTGAAACCAATTCTAACGATGCTTTACCTGACACAGAGACCAGCTTTTGGGAACTTGCTATGAAAAACTGGTATTATTTTGTGTTAGGTTTTTTCATTATAGTCGCAGGATTTATAGCATTACATTACAGGGGGCAAATTGAAAAAAAAGAAGCCTTACTCAAATCATATAATACCGACCCAATGACCGGTCTGATGTCAATAAACAAGTTTAGAGAAACTACAGAAGAGCTTATTGAAAAAGCAAAACCAGGTGAATACGAGCTAATATCATTCGATATTGATATGTTTAAAACCATTAACACACATTTTAGCACTGACAGAGGTACAACAATATTAATATCGATAGCAATAGCGCTAAAAAAAGCGTTTGAGGGAACAGACGCTGTTGTCAGCAGAAGAACTG
>CAYJDA010000081.1:0-3001 GCA_964368815.1 uncultured Oscillospiraceae bacterium | reverse complement strand
AAAATATCTACGAAAAAGTCGTAGGTGAGATTGATAACGAGATATTAAAGCAGCAATATTGGCATTGCTGCAAAGTTTGTCTGCGAATTCATCCCTAATAAGTTTTTCTAAATTGGATGAGTATGGCTTAAAGTTAACATAGCTAAAAAACCCATGAAATACCTCTTTGGAATAGAGCAGACAACAAAGGATTCGTTTCATCTTCGAGGGAAGATAATGAAATGCATTTATCTCATCGTAAAACAAAGTTTTTGCTTTTTCACTGTCATTAACTGGATTGTTGAGCTCATCAATCTGTAGTTTAACATCCTTTAATAGTGCATGGTAGGGTCGCTGTGGGAACAGTAGCGGAGACAGATAAAGTGTATCAATAGCGGGGCAGCTAACTTTGCCTTGGAGTAGGGGCTGTATATATTTTAAATCGTGGTGAATAATGTTATGCCCGCAAACAAACTCAGCACCTGCTATAAATGCTTCAAATTTTGAGACAGACGCAGCATGAAACACGGCACCATCACTACGAATTGCACCGAGATCCTGTATTTTTTTGCTTTCGACTGCTATTTCAGCATCGAAGAAAACTACAGACCTCATAGTCCATCTCCCTATTTTTTTACAGAATACTTTTTATAGACAAACCACTTTAAAAATAATCAAAGAAATGTTTGCAAAAGCTGTCATATATGGGTTTTGTAATCAGAGATTTGTTTGATTTTAAGTGGTTTGTCTATAACATCCATTTACACTCAATCTCCTCAAAATTTCAACATCAGCAGGGCAGAAATCATAATTCGGTATTTCCTTAACAGTGATCCATTTAATGTCGTTGTGTTCTATCTTTTGTAGTGTGCCGGAAGCGATGGTAGCGTTATATAGGGTTAGATGCACCGTTGAGTCCGGATATTCATGAACCACATCCATAAACACATTGCCTACATCAAGTGTAATAGCAAGCTCTTCTTTGCATTCGCGAACAAGTGCATCTTCGTGACTTTCCCCATTCTCAACCTTTCCACCGACAAATTCCCATAGAAGCGGGCAAGCTTTGTGTGCCGGTCGCTGGCATATTAAAAATCTATCCTCATTCCATATCAGTGCAGCTACTACCTCAACCATTATCCTCTCCCCGTACATTCACCTGTTTAAAACTCTCATCTGGTTAACCCAAAATCATATTGCAGATAATCGGGTAATTCATTTTCCATTTCTATGTCAAATAGATACGTTCCGTTGCCGTTATCCGTTTTGCGGCAGTTTGACAGCTCGCCCTTTCCAACATAGGTAAACGGAAGAACAATACCATTCTCATCAGAGACCTTTCTAATAAAAAGATGTGCATAGCTACTGTTTTTCAGTTTAGTTAAATCTTTCATCGGCAAACGTGCCATTGATTCCCACTGAAAAACATTGGACTCTAAAAACTTATCCTTATAATTCAACTTATCCTCTTCAGGTAGATCCTTTTTTAATGAAGCGAAAATAACAACATAATCATCATAGTAATATGTGCCAACTTGATTATGCCCCGGGTTTTTAAGTAGTTTTAGCTGAACCTGATCCATGCGATAGTTTTGCCATAGTTTAAAGCCGGTTTCATTTCCGTTGTCGACTGTATACCGTGTAATACCGTAATCAAGAAGATCGCTTAGATATTCGCGTAGCTGATCGTCTATTTCCACGTCAAGATACAGCATATCGCCGTTTTTTGTAGTGAATTTTAAATGTTGCAGTGCATGTTCAAGCTCATTTTTGTTATAATCCGGCATTGATTCTTCAAGTTCTTTATCAATTAAACCGATATTGTTTGTACCATTTAACAGACAACCAAAAATTATATATTCATGCGTTCTCACAAGCGGGAGCAACCCCGACAAATAGTTCAAAAACTCCACCTGAATATAAGAAAATACCGGTAGGTTCTCTTCGCCTATCCCACGTAAAAAATTATAGTATGAACAATTCTTTTTGCCCCCAGTTTTAACGCTCATAAAACGAATAATGTCCGGGGCACAGTCGTTGTTCAGATAGTCCATATGTCTCGGATAAAATTCTGAATTTATATATTTTTTAAAGTTGAAATAATCTTGTTTAAGATATTTAATGCTGTTGAAGTTTTCCTTATCAATAAACTCCAGTATTTCTTCCTTGCTTAAATCATCGATAAATATTTTAACACCACAACCTTCAAGTCCAAGTGCGGTAAAATTATCTTTCACCAACGATGCCATAAGCCGTTTTTCAACAACAAAATTTTCAGCAAGGCTGGATAGTGCAAATGCAATCTGAACACTTCGTTTATAGCTGTTTCCTATAAAGTCAAGAACCGTTACAAACTCTTTAGTATCATATTTACGAAGCCCACGACCCAGCTGTTGAATAAAGATTGTAGATGACTCTGTAGGTCGCAAAAACAGCACCATATTAACTCCGGGGATATCGACACCCTCGTTTAAAATATCAACCGTAAAAAGAATTTCAAGCTCTGCGTTGTCGCTTTGCAGGTCGTTATAAGCCCGTATACGCTCACCAACATCGTTTCGTCCTGTTAAATATTCCGTTTTATAGTTTTCACTCATAGCCTCACACATCATGCGTGCATGGGTAATGTTGCGACAAAAGGCGAGAGCCTTCAGCTTGCTTTTTACACGATGATTTTCAATTTGTTGAGAGATAAACTCGCAGTGTTCATCATTGGCAAGCTGCGCAATCATGCGCCGCTCTTCGGTTGCGCTTAAACCATAATCCACCATCGTATCTCGAATGCCATAGTAATGAAACGGCACAACCAGATCATTGATGATAGCATCTCTAAGGCGAAGTTCATACGGAACATTTTGATCGAACATCTCAAAAACATCCTGATTATCCATACGTTCAGGTGTTGCGGTGAGCCCTAAAAGGAATTCAGGCTCAAAATGTGAAATTATTCTTTTGTATGTTTGTGCGGTGGCATGGTGGCATTCATCAATAATGATATAGTCAAATTCATCACTACGAAACA
>CAYJDA010000080.1:0-3138 GCA_964368815.1 uncultured Oscillospiraceae bacterium | reverse complement strand
CAGCGTAAGTGCCGAGGGTAAGGCAACTTTCACCACAGACCTACCTTTTGGAGCTAACTATATTAAGGAAGTGGCAACGCATGAGGGATATATTCTAAGCGATATGGAATATGACATTGTTTTCGACTATGCAGGGCAGGATATATCGAGCGTTACTATTGAAGCGAATGACGGCACGGCAATTCACAATGAGTTAATCCGTGGCGATATTCACGACATAAAGGTTGGCGAGAATGACGAGCCACTTGAAAATGCCGAGATTGGTTTGTTTGCCATGAACGGTGACACACCAATACTTTGTGTATTAATGAGCATTTTTGTGAAGTATGACGGAAATTTTGCCGATGATTCTTGCGAAGTCGACTTTTGCAACGCCCC
Organism: uncultured Oscillospiraceae bacterium; assembly: GCA_964368815.1. GTDB lineage: Bacteria > Bacillota > Clostridia > Oscillospirales > Ruminococcaceae > CAYJBH01. The sequence continues at coordinate 2,760 of CAYJDA010000080.1, read as the reverse complement.
CAGTCATGCAATAACCGAAGTTGTCCGTGTAGGTAATGCCGAGTTTGTGCTTGGTGAGAATACAAAAACCCCAAACAGTTTTGTGACCTGGCAGTGCAGGGACGGTGACGATTACTTTTTCGGTCACTATTTTAATTCGAGACTGTCAGCGCAAAAGGATTTGTATTGCCGTGCAGTGGAGGAGATAAAATTTTTGGAAACGTTGAAGAAACAGCATCGGGAGGAACGGTAGGTTTAATATGGTTTAATAACATTCTGTATGGACTTTTGAGCGAAAATAAAATATAATGTGTTTAGTAGATTATCCATTTAACCTCGATATGATGTTAGACATCGTTTAATACGTGCAATTTAAATAATGATTGGAGAATAACAATGTCTAAGTTGATAATTATAAGAGGTAATTCAGGCAGTGGGAAAAGCTCTTTAGCAAAACAATTTCAAAAGAATTTAGGTAAAGAAACAACTTCTTTACTTCTTTCACAAGACTTGCTAAGACGGGAAATGTTATATGCCAACGACGGATTTAATACACAAACAATACCACTAATAATAAACTTATTAAAGTATGGAAAACAAAATTGTGATTTTGTTGTTTTGGAAGGAATTCTAAAAGCAGATTGGTATGATGCGGTTTTTAAAGAAGCTGTTTTGCTTTTTGACAAAGATATATATGCCTATTACTATGATTTGTCTTTTGAAGAAACATTGAAACGACATAGTAAAAGAAATAAAAGTTTAGAATTTGGGGAGGAAGAAATGCGTAGTTGGTGGAATGAAAAAGACTATCTACAAAACATTAAAGAGAAAATCATAACCGAAAATGATAGCCTAGAAAATGCACTGTACAGTATAAGCAATGATTTAGGTTTATTATGAAGATTATAAGCATTACATGGTACAAGAGATAGTCTATCATTTATCGAACCCTGCAAGGTGGCAATCGTTTTTGCGTAGCGCCTGTCGCAACTACAAATGCCGATTCGATGAACAGCTTCTCATCTTTACACAGCGCCCCGATGCCACCGCCGTGCTTGAGATTGAAAAATGGAATAATCGCTTTAACAGGTGGGTAAATAAAGGCGCAACCGGCATCGCCGTTTTCGATAACCGCAACCCACAGAGCAAACGGCTGAAATACTACTTTGACCTTGCCGACGCCCACGAGGAACGTGGTGTAATTCCGGTGCCATTACCAAAAAAGAAATTTCCACTGTGTGTCCCGACAGTGGAAAATTTCTTTTAATCAAATCTTCAATTTCTCAATCTGTGAAATTAGGTAGAGCGGGATATTTCTCAACTTTTCATCACCTGATAGTATCTTCATAGAAGTCTTAACAGAATAGTTCGGTTCATATTTCTTTCTATATTCTGCAAGAGATTTTGCCCTGTCATTTTTTTCACTTTTAACCTCGATAGGTACTATCTCTGAACCTACCTGCACGACAAAATCAACCTCTGCTGTATTTTTAGATTTCCAGTAATACGCATCTTCGCTATTTGTCTCCTTGAGCTCACACAATACAAAATTCTCGGTCATGGCACCTTTAAATTTACTAAAATTATCCGATGTATCAAGTATCACACCGGGTGCAACTCTCGCTAATCTACGAAGTAATCCCACATCTGAAAGATACAACTTAAAAAAGGTCTGATCTGCATAAGAGGATAAAGGTATAAATGGCTTTTCAATTTTGCAATCTCCTCATAATTCATATGAAGTTTGCGTATACTGTACGCATTTTCCATACTTATTATGCTGAGTCTAAAGGAAATTGTCAATCAAAAGGTGGTGGGAAAGTGCGTGGTGACTTTTAGGTTGCAATTTTATTTTTGGTGGGGTATTATTAACTACAGGGTGTTTATATAATCTTCGCAAATGAACACGACATACTGTTGTCGTGTTTGTTGTGGTAGAATAGTAAAATAAAGAGCGCAAAAATCTAAAAATATTAGGAGAGTGTAGTATTATGAAAAAGGATTTTTTTACAAGACCAGAAACGATTTCTGAACAATACTGCGAAGCAGTCGGTGGGTTTTCATGGTGTGATTTTGTGACAGCCATGCCGTCATTAGTATTCGTTGTCACAGGTTGGAAATCTAATGGAAAAGAAAATGCTTGCCTGCAATCTTGGTCAACTTTTGTGGGAGGTGGGACAGATGACTTTATCTGTGTTATGAGCAGAGTCAATAAACATGGGCATATGTATAAATCACTAAAAGAAACAGGTGTTTGTGTGTTAAATTTCCCCTCGTATGATATTTATGACCGTTGTGCAAAAACAATTGGTAATAATGAGTATGAAACTGATGAAATTACCGCCGCTGGTCTAACGTCAGAAAGAGCGGTTACAGTTAATGCACCAAGAATTAAAGAATGTTTTCTTAATATCGAATGTGATTTTTTATGGGAACATGAATTTTGTAAAGGAAGTCAGTATATGACTGTTGCACTGAAAGCCGTCAATATATGCATGAATAGCGATCACTATGACCAAAGCAAACTCGGCAGATACGGAAAGACTGGATATTTGTATCAAATCGATCAACCTACCAATCCAGAAACTGGAGAAGGACTAATATATGGTCCTGGGGGAACAGTAATAGGAACGGGAGTGGGACCTGGAACAATAGAGCCGGGCGACCCCATTGAATGGATTACAAAATGAGCATACCCTCCCCCAACACCCAAAAGAAATGTAAGCGAGGTACAATATTCCTATATTTATGAAAAGTATCACAGCAATATCGGCTGTCATA
>CAYJDA010000079.1:0-3421 GCA_964368815.1 uncultured Oscillospiraceae bacterium | reverse complement strand
CCACGACCCAGCTGTTGAATAAAGATTGTAGATGACTCTGTAGGTCGCAAAAACAACACCATATTAACACCGGGGATATCGACACCCTCGTTTAAAATATCAACCGTAAAAAGAATTTCAAGTTCTGCACTGTCGCTTTGCAGGTCGTTATAAGCCCGTATACGCTCGCCAACATCGTTTCGCCCTGTTAAATATGCTGTTTTATAGTTTTCACTCATAGCCTCACACATCATGCGTGCATGGGTAATGTTACGACAAAAAGCGAGAGCTTTCAGCTTGTTTTTTACACGATGATTTTCAATTTGCTGTGAAATAAACTCACAGTGTTCATCGTTAGCAAGCTGTGCGATCATGCGCCGCTCCTCGGTTGCACTTAAACCATAGTCCACCATCGTATCTCGAATGCCATAATAGTGAAACGGCACAACCAAATCATTGATGATAGCATCTCTAAGGCGAAGTTCGTATGGAACATTTTGATCGAACATCTCAAAAACATCCTGATTATCCATACGCTCAGGTGTTGCGGTGAGTCCTAAAAGGAATTCAGGCTCAAAATGTGAAATTATGTTTTTGTAAGTTTGCGCAGTGGCATGGTGGCATTCATCAATAATGATATAGTCAAATTCATCACTACGAAACAAATCTAAAGTTTTACTCATCGTCACATTGGTAGCAAACACAAAATCGGCATCGCTCTCCTTGTGTGCGCCATTATACATTCCGTAGGTCACACTATTTGAGAATACTTCACAAAAGGTATCAAGCGATTTTTTTAGGATTGAACCTTCATGCACAATATAAAGCAAGCGTTTAGGATTAAAGTTCAGTGCATCAAAAGCGGCAAGATAGGTTTTACCACTGCCGGCAGCAGCAACAACAAGCGCCCTTGCTGTGCCTACAGCACGATACCGGTTCAGCTCTTTTAATGCCTTGCGTTGCATAAAGTTTGGCTTTATGTTTGATGCAGACAGGTCATAGTCCATATCCCAACGCTCAATGGCAAAATTAAGCTTGTTAGAGTACAGATTAATAATATCATTATCCAAAGAATGGGTTGCCTGCCACTTATCTTCAAACTCATTCATGGCCTGGGTGAAAACATCTGCCCCTAAAGCTTCTCGAATTACAACATCCCATTCAATGTTTCGAAGCAGCGCATACCGTGTGATGTTTGATGATCCAACAATTAGTTCGCAGCATTCATCAAACTCGAATAAATACCCCTTTGAATGATATCCAATTGTAGAATAGCTCGAATCATGAAATGACTCGTGATCTAAATGACAGCTAAAATTAGAAAATCTACACTGAAGTGAATAAAAGCTCCGTAGAGATTCTATGTCGGTGAAGTTTTGATAGGTGGATGTGATGATTTTTCCACTACAGCCACGCTGGGCCGCCGCCTCAATATCTTTAAACAGCAGAACTAATCCGGCCTTTTTTATAAAGCTGACTGAAAAAGCAAAGGATCTGCATCTGCGCAAATTGTCCTTTATTTTTTCTAAAAATGTGGTCTGTGTATAGTTTGTTAAAAACTGGTTCGGCATAGCACCTCCGCTTTGTAAGATAATGCCTTAGATCAAACCCTTTAATTACTTACATTCTGTAGAAGGATAAGGAATGTTAAGTAATATTTTAATTATCCTTATTATACATCAAAAAGCTTTGTCTTACAAGCATATAAAAATCAAATAAATTCGAACATATTTATGCAAAAAACACGCGATAGCTATAATTTTATTGATTTATTAATAAATCAGGTGTATAATATTTAGTAGGCAACTATATTATTTTGAGAGAAAGAATTAGATAATATAGCTATAACATATACGAGGCTTTGGAAACTTCTAATTGATAAAAATCTGAAGAAAATAGTTAGTTCATCTTGCTGATGCTATCACTATATTATCAGAAAATTAGTTCGTGGAGAAAACGTAAACGCAGGCGAAAACACAGGGTATAGCGAGCAAAACGCAATAGAAGAAAATGACCTGCATTATTGATGGTAACTTGGTAGGTTTAGCGTGAGTAATTTCACCCGAATAATAGCAAGCGATGGAGTCGCGCCTGTGTTTCTAAAAAATGTTGGCAATAATGAGCAACTAAGCATAGCTGAAAATAACAAGTTAATGCTTAATAAGGGCTCAACATATGAGAAAAATGTCACCGCTCGAATAGATATTTATCTTGAAAAATGTGGGTTGTATATTCCGGACGGTGCTATAAATTATAATGATTTTAAACTGAAAATTGCCGATAGCGAACAGGAGTTTATGCAGAAGGTATGCATGTTGAGTGAACGCTTAGTTAACCAAGGAGAACTGTCATGCCACTAATAATCGTAAGAAATGACATAACAAAAATGAAGGTCGATGCTATTGTCAATGCGGCGAATACATCCTTGCTTGGAGGTGGCGGTGTTGACGGTGCGATACATAGGGCGGCAGGACCTCGTTTACTCAAGGAGTGTGAGACTTTAAACGGTTGTGAAACCGGAAAAGCTAAAATAACCAAAGGGTATAACCTGCCATGCAAATATGTTATCCACACGGTAGGTCCGGTTTGGAGGGGTGGCGATAATGGTGAGGCTGAATTACTAAAAAGTTGCTATCAATCTTCACTGCAACTCGCAAAAGAAAATAAGATAGGAAGTATAGCTTTTCCGCTGATTTCAACAGGGGTATACAGTTACCCAAAAGAAGATGCTTTTAATATAGCCTCCGAGGCTATAAAAGACTTTTTATCAGCCAACGATATGACGGTATATATTGTTGTGTTTGACAATAAGTCTTTTAGCATTTCAAAAAAATTGTTTGAGGATGTTTATCAGTACATCGATAATAACTATGTAGATCAAAGCATCTCGAAATATAAAAGAAGATTTCCGCAAAGTGAAGCTATTTATTCCGAAGAGGAATCAGTTGCACTTTCTGTTGCAGAATATGCTGCCACACCAATGCCAGGTCGGTCACTTGATGACATTTTAACCGATGTCGAGGATACATTTTCACAGCGGCTTTTAAAACTCATTGATATAAAAAACAAAACCGATGTTGAGGTTTATAAAAAGGCGAATATCGACAGGAAGTTGTTTTCCAAAATTAGAAGCAATAATGACTATAAACCGAGCAAATCGACGGTATTGTCTTTTTGTATCGCTTTAGAGCTAAGCCTTGATGAGACAAAAGATTTATTGATGACAGCAGGTTTTGCGCTGTCTCGTAGCAGTAAGTTTGACCTTATTGTAGAGTATTTCATTACAAACGAAATATATAACATCTTTGAGGTTAACGAAATGTTGTTTGCCTTTGAGCAGAATTTATTGGGTGTCTAACTTGTCGCTTGACATGCGACCTTGAATATAAAAAATAATGTTACCATTAAGTCACAACAAAACTTAAAGGAGAACATTATTATG
>CAYJDA010000078.1:0-3612 GCA_964368815.1 uncultured Oscillospiraceae bacterium | reverse complement strand
TTACCACATCTACAGTAGAGGCAATATTAGTTCCGCAATGACATACAAACACTCCAATTCTTTGCATCTTTACTACCTCCTGTATCTTCTAAACACACTCATTAAAAGTTGTTGTGGCACATCTTCATCTAATAGCTCCGGAATGTCTTCCGGTTGCAAATGATTTGCGCCGTTTTGCCGCACAACAATTTGTCTTGCTGCATCTACTAATCTCCCGGGCTTTACATCCCTTGGACATCGTTCTATACACGCAAAACAAGATAAACATTTCCACAAAGATTCACAACTGCCGAGCGTTTCGATATCTCCATTCACCACATAAGTAACAAATTGATGTGGTTTGATATCCATTTCGTTAAAAACGGGACATGTTGCCGAACACTTTCCGCATTTCATGCATTTTTGTGGATTTGCCCCGCTAATTTCATTAACTATTTTTGAGTTATTATTGCCATGACTCATTAGACTTCTAGCTCCTCTTTTACTCCCAAAGCTTCTGCGAGAAGTTCTGTAATATAGGAAACACTGAGACATTTTTCGCTCTTTGATTTATTTAAATTATACAGACATAGTGGACATGCCGTAATCAATGTCTCTGCCCCAAAACCTGTTGCAGACTCTACTATTTTATCACACATATCTTCGGCCAACCCTTGCTCTTTTAAAGAGATATATCCACCGCAACATTCGTTTCTGTATGGATAAACCACGGGTGTGCCACCGATAGCTCGAATAAAATCTTCCATAATTGTTGGATTTTCTGCATCATCAAACTGAAGAATTTCGCTCGGTCTGAGCAAAAGACATCCGTAATAGGCGCCAATCTTTCTTCCTTTTAAAGGGTTTACCACCTTTTTCTTTAGCTCATCAAAACCTATTCGATCTCTTAGCACCTCAAGAAAATGCAACACCTGCGTCTCCCCTTGGTATGCTTCATCCAATTCCATATAATTGTTGGCGCGAGTGCAGATATCCTCAACATTTTTCATATCGTCGTTTACACGCTTCATCACATGATGACAGGCTGAACATAGCGTCACTAAATCTTGTTCTTTTTCCTTTGCATCATTAAGAGCACGAACAGAAGATAGTTTTGATGCTATCTCATCCGACCCGAGAGGATAAACTCCCCCACAGCATTGCCAATTTTCAATTTCTTCTAACTCAAACCCGAGCGCTTTTGCTGATACTCTTGCATAAGAATCTAATTCCTTTGCCTTTGACTTCAGCGTGCATCCCGGGTAGTAACTATACTTCATGCTTTCCTCCAACTTTTACCAAATATATTGCAATAACAGCTATATTGTTAAAATTAATATGTACACCACGACCTAATTCAAATCTATTTGTTTAATAACCGCTTTTAGCGCATCGCCACTCTTGCGAAGTTTACCAATCTCTTCTTCTGTTAACCTAACAGGAACTTTTCCCTCTATACCACTTGGTCCAACCAGGGTCAACATGCTAAGACATACGTCATCTACGCCATATTCTCCATGCATCATGGTTGAAACAGTAGATATGGAGCCCTGCGACCCTGCTAACATATTACATAGCTTTACAACCGCAGAGGACACTGCATAGTATGTTGCGCCTTTATTCGCAATAATCTGACTGCCGGATTTTTGTACGTATGCTAAAATCTCTTCTTTATCTATAGGCGGAATATCTTTTCCCTCTTCTACCATCATGTCTCTGTAAGCATCGATATTTGCACTGCCGATATCTGCACAGGACCATGGGATGAAGGAGGTATCGCCATGTTCCCCGTAGACATATGCGTGAATGTTCTTTTGCGCAACATCCAATTTTTCTGATAAACCATGGCGAAGTCTTGCAGTGTCAAGTATTGTGCCGGAGCCTATAATTTGTTTCTCAGGTATTCCCGAAATTTTCGTAAAGACATAGGTCATAATATCAACCGGGTTACTTACAATTATATATTTTGCTTCAGGAGCATATTTTACGATATTTGGGGTGATTTGTTTGAGAATATCTACATTTGTCTTTGTAAGCTCTATTCTGGTTTGTCCCGGTTTGCGAGCAACACCTGAGGTGATGATTACAATATCGGAATCTGTCGCATCAATATATTCTCCTGCTACAATAGATATGGGGTCACGAAAACATGTACCTTGTGCGATATCAAGAACCTCGCCTGTTACCTTGTCTTTGTTAATGTCGATTAAAACGATTTCTGAGGCGATATCCGTGTTGGATAAAGTATATGCAATCGTTGAACCCACACTGCCTGCTCCTATAATGGTAATTTTTCTTCTCATTGGTATCTCCTTAAATTTATGTATTATATTTATTATTAACAAATATAAAGTTGAAAAACAAGCAGAAAATTATATTTGTTAAAAAATTATCAAAGTTTTACATACATATAATACTACATTGTGAAAAAATTATCAAGTGCTTTTTTAAAATTTTTTTAAGTTTTTGAGGGGTGGAACAATAAATAAGATGATCAGAGTAACCAAAGAGATAAGATGCAATTGTTTGTGGTAGTGGAGGTTTGCCACCAATGCAGCTGCAAAAGTTGATTGCATTAATGTTTATGTGCAGCCCCATCGATTGTAATTGTACCCACATTTGATCTACACATTCATTTCTGCCCACCACTATTCAAACTTCTATTTGCATGTTTAACATATTTAACTAATATTAAAAGTTGTATTACTTATGAGGCTGATATGAAAAGCAAAATATAACTATTTTTCATTGGCATTTCTAAATAGTTTGAGTTCTATAAATCTGATTTTAGGTTAAAACTGATTATTAAAATTAATATGCTATAAAGAATAAGTATTTTATGGGATAGTAAAGAGCAAGGCTTTTATTGTAGGGTTTTTAAAAATCTTGCTCTGTCAAAACTATATTAATTTTATACTGTATATCTTTTTTTCTATAAGCAGTGCTTTAAAATCATCTATATTCATAGGTTTTGCAAAATAGTATCCTTGTGCATAGTCGCATCCTATACCTTGCAACCATAGCGCTTGGGCAGCAGTTTCAACACCCTCGGCTACGACTTTCATATTGAGGTGTTTTGCCATATTAATGATATCTTTAACCACAATAGTGCTGTTACCACCTTGATCTTTTAGGTCAAAAAACGCCTTGTCAAGTTTTAGTATATCCGCTTCAACTGCCGACAGCCTGTTTAATGAGGAAACGCCAGCCCCAAAATCATCAATCGAGATTGAAAAGCCAAGCTCCTTAAACCGCTTAACTGTTGAAAGGAACATTTCGGTGTTTGCCTCCACGGCACTCTCGGTTAGTTCCAGTTCTATCATACGGGCATCTACTTCATAAGAAGCAAGAGTGTCAGCTATACGATTTACGATATAATTGGAAAGCACCGTATGTGCCGATAGGTTTACCGAAATACGAGGTATTTCCATATTATAACAGTTTTCCTTTATACACTTGCAAACCTCTTTTAAAACATACAAATCTAAATATGAGATAAATCCGTTTTCTTCAAAGATAGGGATAAACTCATCGGGGTATATTTTTTCTCCGAGCCTTGGTGTCCAACGCACAAGTGCTTCAGCACCGCCAAGTTTTAATGTATTAAAGTCAATTTTCGGTTGATACTCAACG
>CAYJDA010000077.1:0-3943 GCA_964368815.1 uncultured Oscillospiraceae bacterium | reverse complement strand
CTCCGCACCTTTTGAAAGTCCGACAAGGGTGAGCGTTGAGGTGTCTATATTATTAGTTTCGGCATAGATTAAAAACTCGCCAAAAAATTCAAGAGGCACGTTGTTGTGGTTCTTTGGTTGGTTTTCCTGTCCACAATAAAAAAGCGACACCACCTCATAACCCTCTTTTGCAAGGGCTACACTGCGGTCAAAATCTGAGCCTCCGTCCGAGCCGCCAAAGGTTACAACTAACCCCTGTTTGTTTTTCTCGTTCGGCAACATATGAAAGCCATTAGTATAGCCATCTTTTATAGTCACGATTGTCATGCCTTCTTGCTCTAATGGGTAGTCGTCCATATCACCGCCAATTATATAATTTCCGAGGATTTCTATGTCGGCCGAAAACCGTATACCGTTGATTGTTCTCAATGTAAATATAGCTACAACGATCGCTGCTATTACGATTAAAGTTATTTTAAGTTTTTTATGTTTTTTCATTCGCACCCATTTGTTTTTAATTGGTTATAACCGGCCTACTTCAACATACTTTAGTTAATGCCCAATATTTTAAACCACCTAGCTGTTTTGAGTTGAGTTAAGCAAAGCATAAATGTTTTTCTTATATTCCATTAACACCTTATCTCTTAAATCATCCGAAAGCCTTTGTAGGTTCATAAACGCTGCATGGTCCTCAATTTCCATAAGAATTAAGCTGTTATCCATAAGCCTTAAAAAGTCTATGCGCTGAAACCCATGTTTCAGATTAGAGTATTTTGCATATTTATCAGATATATTACTTTCCGCTTTGGTTAGTTCAATTAGTGTTGGTTCGGGATAATTCGGATACTTTGATGGTGTATATTCAAATACATACATTAACTTATCCGCAACATAATAGCATTGCACTTCGGATTTAAACTGCATAAGCGGCTGAATTATGTTTCCCTCAACATAATTGGCATGTAACTCCTCACCCGGTATAAATTTTTGGTGAAGTCCGTTTCCAAAAGATTTGATATCCTTAACTACATATTTCTCAGTTTTGGGCATTAGTTCTAGTTTAGCTATTGTGTTTATAGTAGGAATAACATTTTCATTTTCATCAAATAACTCACAAAGATAGTCTTTGCCCATTCCGTCGAGGCCAACCATGTTTACGGTTTTTATGTTTTTACTCTTTAAACGGTTTATCAGCTTTGTGTTTTTTATATGTAAACTATCTGTTTCCTCTTCTTTGCTAACCCAGGTGTTTCTTCTTATGATAACATCATACTCACTATCAAGTGATTCATCGTATCCCACATCTCTTAAATCAACTTTATGTCCGTCTGTTTCAAACGAGTTTTTAACGATTGTATCATCAATCAAAGCTCCCCCATTTAAATTTGATAGTATCAAAATTCTATATTTTTTCATTACTTCTCCTTTCAAGTCCTGTTTTCAAGGCTCTTAGGCTCTTTTACTACCACATAAAACTTATAAAGCACGATGATAACATCAATCAGAAGCGGAGGCATAGTATATGCTTTTTAATTCATTTTAGCCGTATTTTTAGAACTGGTCAATTTTTTCTAATTTTTATAATTATCTTTAAAAAATGAGAGCAATTTATCTCGCCCAACACTATCACTAAGGCAGTAGTTATCTAACACCTCTCCATTCTCTAAATGAATAACATAATCGCAACATCTTAAAATAAACTCGGGGTCATGTGTTACTATAATAACTGTTTTTCCGTTATTTGCTAGTTCGTTTGCACAGCTGGATACCCTTTTCATGTTTTCTAAATCAAGCCCGCTTGTAGGTTCGTCAAAAATAATTATAGGGCGTTCGGAGGCTATTGCGCAAGCTATGGCAACGCGTTGTTTTTGCCCTCCGGAAAGCGACATAGGATGACGATTTATAAACTCAGTTAAATTCATATCTCCCAGATGTTTTTGTGCAGTTTCTTTGTTTTCTAAGGGCATACTTAGCAACACTTCCTCCATCACACTTTCGGTAAAAAGTTGATGATTCACATCCTGCATCACCATATAACACTCTTTTATTCGCTGTTTCGTGTTATATACTTTTGCGTTAAATTCTAAGTTACCCTTTGCTCTTTTTTCAAGTCCGCACAAGCAACGAGAAAAGGTTGTTTTTCCTGCGCCGTTACTGCCAATAACCGCTGTTACCTTAGCGTGATTAATTGTAGTTTCACCTATATCAAGCGCCAATACAGAACTATTTCTATATTTAAAACTCATATTTTTAGCTTTCCAAATTTGTTCGTTTGTTTGCGCCTCTTTCGATTTTATGAGTGAAAGACCTTTTAAGGTACAGGGACGAAGCCCCATATCGCAACGAACATCTTCCGACATTTTTCTAAATTCATCACCGCTATAATCACCTGAAATTTTGCCATCTTTGAGGTAATAAACTCTGTCGAGCAAGTCATATATGTAATATAGGCGATGCTCTGCAATAACTATTGTTTTACCCTCGCTTTTAAGAGTGATTAGCAGAGCTCTTAGTTCTTCTATTGCTTTTGCATCAAGGTTAGAAGACGGCTCATCGAACACATAAAGTTCCGGCTCAATAGCAGAGGCAGAAGCGCAGGCTATTTTTTGCTTTTCTCCGCCCGATAGCGCAAAAATACTTCTGTGCATTTGCGTTATACTTCAAAAGGTAAGAAATATCTTTTCTTTCAACAAAGGCAAACTTATGGATAAAATACAACAAAACTTAATGGAGCATTTAACTTTTGACGGATATGGAAAAGTGCTTGACGTGGGCTGCGGCAGCGGTGCACTTTCCATTCGTGTGGCAAAAACTTACGAGCACGCAACGGTGCAAGGTATTGATTACTACGGTACGATGTGGGACTACAGTGAGAATATATGCAAATCCCGATGCAAAGATTAAAAGAATGGTAACCGGTGGATTGCTGTCGCCAATTGTCAGAGGCTTGTATGAAACAGATAGTACTATCCCCGGACATTACTTAGATATGAACAGAGAATAACTTGCCACTTTTTTATGTGCCGACAGAAGCGTTTTGTCGAATAAATTGTCTAAAATAGAAGAAAGAAGGCATGACTAACTATCACAAAAACGAGTTTACACTTTAAAGATAAAAAAGCCGGATGCTATTTTGTAATTAATGCCTGCTATACCCCCATTACGCCCCAGAAAATATTCGCAAATAGGCGGTGAAAATTTCCTCTTACCAACGCATATTCGGCTTTGCTTGCAACTATATAAAAATCTTTACATCCCGCCTGTTTTGTGGTATGATATATTTTGTAAATTTAAAAATAGAGTGGCACTTTGGGGCTTTTGACAGCCCTTCGGCGATGCCGCATTTTGTGTGTTAAAAAATATGCGTAAAAAAATTAGGAAGAGGAGAAACTAAATGAAAATGAGGAAAATAGCGGCACTGCTAATAAGTTTCGCCCTGCTTTTAGGGATTGATCCCTTGATTGCACTGGCAAGCGACGCACAAACGGGTGCACCCCCGGCATCTGCTCCCCAAATAATCTCCGCTTTTACAAACCCGGAAATGATAACGCTTGACATTGGCGACACAAGAAGCGAGCAGGATGTTATAGACACCTTCCCCATGAGCCTTTCTGCCACGGTGGAGGGTGAAACCGAGCCTGTAAGCGTTGCGGTGACGGGCTGGACTTTGGTTTTTTCCTTCCACAGCAGTGGCGTGTTTGCCACGGATGAAAACGCCGAAATCTTCTATGAGCCCATTTTGGACATCCCAGAGGGCTACACCCTGTCCAGCGAAATAACACAGCCTGCCCAAACCGTGCAGGTGGGCGAGGCACTTTCGCATGCGCCACAGCTGGCAAGCGCAGAAATAGATCCCATACTGAATGTTTCAGAGGACCCCATTTACTTGAAGGTTCACAACAGTGACGGCCTACAATACTCTACAGATAACAGTATTTGGACAACCTACACAGGCACCGTCACC
>CAYJDA010000076.1:0-4263 GCA_964368815.1 uncultured Oscillospiraceae bacterium | reverse complement strand
TCAAAATCTTTGTTATGCCAATCCAAGGTTGTGTGATAGAAAAACGGTACCAAACCTTCTTCTCGGCAAGCGCTGACAAATTCTGCGATTAAATCTCTGCCTTTTGGTGTATGCATTACATCATAATCCGACAGTCCCCTTGTGTCATACAATGAAAATCCATCGTGGCGTCTTGTTGTTAAAGTCACATATTTCGCCCCAACCGATTTTGCGGCTCTTGTAAGATTTTTCGCATCAAAGCTTGTGAAGTCTGTATTTAGGGCGATATTTTCATATTCTTCTTGATTTCGATTTTGCAAGTTTAACACCCATTCGCCTTGCTCGTATTGAGAATACACACCATAGTGAATAAAAAGCCCCATACCGTATTTTTCAAAATTTAGTATGTATTGTTTTGGTTGTATCGTATTTTGTGAATTCTCCATATTATATAAGTTTTTCCATTTATATTATCTCCAACCCATCCTTGTCCGGCAGAGGGTAACTTTTTGTCGCCGGTTTTTCTTGATACCAAAAAGCGACCGAGGAGATATCGTCTTGCAACGGCAGATATCTTCCCTCACTGCGCCAGCCGAGGGCTTGTATGGTGACTTTCAGCTTTTTTTCAAAATAGATAGGGTCACAGATGTGCCAACGGTACATAGAAAATCTCTGTTGTGATTTATAGAGTCCATCGGGACGAATTACCTTTGCAAGCCCGACATACGGTGTGCAGTATTCGGTGTATCCACCCTTGTCTGCACCCACGTCAAAGTTATATGAACCACAGAAATAATCCTCCGTGCCTGTGCCACAGATGGTCGGGAACTCGCCGTCGTCATCCATAAAGAACTTGATTTCACCCTCGCCCCACCAACCGCAGTTGTTGACGCCCCAGAAAAGATATGTGCCGACATACTGACCTTTGCCCTCGATGCCATCAACGATGGTGTAGTCCTCTTTGTACGGAACGGGGTTTGTACGGCGGAATTGTGCGTGGAAATATCCTCTGTCCTCCGGAATTTCGGTCTCGACATAGTCTATCTGGTAGTAGACATAGATATCCTCGGTTGTCAAGTTTTCGAGGGTCATTAAGCATCTCTCACGAAAAGGCATCTCCCAATAACAGTTAAAGGATTTTTTCGGTGTAACCGTTACGGCGAGGGAGTTTAGCGGTTTATATTCCGTCATATCGGCACAGGCAAAAAAGTCGTGTAGCGGTGTTTCAATAGACGGCACGCTGCAGTTGTCCCAGTAGGTTCTAAAGATAAAGGAACGATTTCTATCGCAGGAGTCTACTATCCATATGTGTTTTATTGCCCCCTGAGCCTTGATGTCGGCAAGGGTGAATGTTTCGCCGGCAGGTATGAGAACCGACGGTGAGATTTTCCATTTTTGACCGAGGTCTCTTGCACAGCCGGCACCGGTGCCCTCGGTAGCCATGCCCCCCTTGCCCTTTTCTCCGGTAAAATTCTCCGCAGAAATCGAACGTGTTTTTGCATTTGACATCCTTGTGATGTCGCCTAAATTGTTTGTTAATCCGTTAAACATAGTACACCACCTTTTCTGTTAATAGCTTAAAAAGTAATTTCTAATGATTTTGATATGGTAATTGTAGAGCCAAGTGTTATGACATCACCCGCAACAGAAAAGTTCACCTCGTTGCCGTCGCAGCATACCTTTTTAACCGTTGTATTACCTGCCGTTTTAAACTCTTTTAGTTGCAACTTGCCGTACAACACGTTAAGCACTGTTGAGTTGTCGGTTATCTTTATCTCTCCCCAACCGCTATCAAGCGACCAGAAACAGTTAAAATCTCCGGCTACAACAGGCTTAAAGCCTATCAATTTTTTGTGCAGATCGTACTCAAAACCGGAAAAAGCAAGTAGCACTGCATAGCTTGCCATAGACCGTGCGTAGTTATTTCCACACTCAAATTCATTCCACGGGTTGCGCTTGGTGCCGTCGTAACGGTTGCGTATTGCCGCAATACACTCGACACCCTCGTCCACCATTCCACGCAATATCATATGTGTAGCCGCCTGATATTCAAAGCCGTTCATCGCCTCTTCGGCATATGGTGCCGGTATGTGTGGTTTTTTAACATTTTCGGGATAAGAGCAGATTATCAATCCCTGCTCATCGTTTAGGCAATACAGTCTACAAGGGTTAGCAAAGTTTCGCATATCCTTGATAAAGTTGTTGTCGTAGATTGCCGAAAGCGCCTTTTCTACCTTGTCGGCATCAAAGATATCACCAAGGCCGATAAGGTCGCTGTGCCATTGCCCTAAAATCTGGTCGATAGCGCATCCATCGGCGGTTTGGTATTGAATCTCTCCTACCTCCTCGTTCCAATAGGCCTTTTCTACCGATTCATTTTGTAGGCTTAGTCCATCAGAATAGCATTGCAGCAAAGCCTTATCCTTGATATCAATGTTCTGATAAAAATATTTACCGTTAAACAGCTTTTCGTTTAGTGCCTTGCGTCCTTTTTCAAAAACCTCGGCAAACTCGTTTGCCGCCACATCGTCACCCACAATTTTAGCCATCTCGATACCTGCTTTAAGTCCGCCGAGATAGATGCCGGACAGCCAGGAACTATGCCCGAACAGCTCCATGTCGAGGGTGTGGTGCTGCCTGCCCTCCATTAAGCCGTCTTTATCCAAATCCCATTTGTCGTAGTTGTTGGGCGACCATGCATATTCTATACTGTTTTTAACCTGTGGCCATAGCTCGGTTAGCCAGTTTACATCGCCACAGATTTTAAACTCTCGATACACACGCATTACAGTTGCATACTGTCCGTCAACACAAGGGCGAAAGCCGGAGCGCTCGCTCCCCACCGGAAGCATAAGTCTAAATGCCATGCCACCATGCTCGTCCATGCTGTATTTGTATTCCAGGTCTCTCATGCTACGCTCTAACTTTGGAAATAAAAATGGTATTGCATAGGAGTATGCCCACACATGGGTGCAACTTCCCTCGCAACAGCCGGAGCAGCAGTGAGTACCCTCCCAGCCGTACAGCGAGCCATCCTCTAGCCGCAGACAGGTGGGTGACTTTATTATCGCAATATTTGCTGATACAGCCTCTACCGTTTCGGCAGGGAGCGACGAGCCAAATAGTGTATCGGTAAATAGTTTAGTATCGCCATATAGTCTTTCATAGTTGTTAAGCGAATATTTGCCACTTTCTAACGAGTTTTCAAACAATGTTGCATAATAGTTTTTCCAGCTGGTTTTATCGGCATTATCATTCCAGTAGTTGTTGCTGTTTGGCATATTCCAACTTAGCACAAAACGCACCTTTTTGCTCTCGCCAGGATTTACCGATGTATGCGCAACAAGGGTTGCAACATCTCTGCTGGAGAGGTTAACATCTCCTATCACACCCTCTGTGTCGTACACACGGTTTTTTAGATGATGAGAGTCTTTAAAGTTGTTCCAAAAGGTGCTTAGATTATCAAACCATTTACCACGGAACCAATACTGTTGATAGCTCACCTCATCACAGTCTGTTGATATGGTTAAATCACCGTATTTTAAATCACTTTTGTCATAGCTATTGTTGGTCATGTAAATGCTTTTTACCTTGCCATTCTCTTCGAAGCTGTGCACCCCCTCCATTCTACAATACAGGTTTGCCATAGAAAATGCAACGGAATAATCCAGCTTTGCATCGGTGTTGTTGCTAACCTCAAACTCAAAAAAAGCCGAGGGGATAGTTGAGTCTTTGTCGTTTGTTGGGATAAATGGATTAAATGCCTCCATGGTTACATTGCCGGGAAAATGACTATCCGACAACATAATTTTAGCTATAGGAAACTGCCCCTCAAACTCACAGTTTTCAAAGTTTGGAAAACCTGCCATAGTTGCCCTGTTGGGTCCAAATCCATAGCAGTTAAAGTTTGCACCACCATGTGCACCGGCAAAACTACCAAGATAATCGCCCTGCAAAACACGTTGATCCACTAACTCGCCGTCCTTTTCGGCCTTTATGCAAAAATGGCTAAAATCTGCAACCGAACCCTTGCTTGGAGCATTAAATATCTCCATATCGATAAGCTGTCCGTTACCGGCAAGGCCCACACAGCCAGTGCCTATTCCACCAAGCGGAAAGGATATCTCACGTGCAGTTTCTTCTTTATATTTCATAATTTTAATACCTTTCTAATGCGTATACCTTAACAATACTGTTAAGGTATACTAAATTTATTATATCACTTTACTATAGTTTCTTCAATCTCGATATTTCCGCTAATTACATCAACAAACGGCTTACCGT
>CAYJDA010000075.1:0-4340 GCA_964368815.1 uncultured Oscillospiraceae bacterium | reverse complement strand
GCGAGCTTATGAATAGTGACGATCTAGCCGATGCTTGTTTGTTCCTTATGCAAAATAAAGCTTATCGCGACATAGGCGAACTCGTGAATATTACCAGTGGTACTGACATCCAGCTCAAAAAGTTATTTGAAATTGTGAAAGAAGTAGTTGGTTTTGAAGGTGTGATAGAATACGACACCACAAAACCTAACGGAACTCCCAGAAAACTGATGGATGCGGCAAAGATTCAAAGTCTTGGTTGGAAGTCAAAGCTTTCTTTAGAGGAAGGTTTGAATAAAATCTATTTTTGGTATTTTGATTAAAGTTAGAGGTTGATATATGCAGGCTATCCCAATTTTTTGTGCAAGTGATGAGAATTATGCACCATTTTTGTGTGCAACGATGTACTCAATTTTAGAAAATACACGACATACGATTAATTTTTGTATTTTAGATGGCGGTATTCGTGATGGTTCAAAAGAATTGATTAAGGATTCTTTAAAACAGTTTCTTAACTATTCTGTAGAATATATAGATATGTCTTCTTTTGGTTTATCCAGATTTCCTGATGTTCGTCATTATTCTATAAATGCCTTTTCAAGATATTTCATTCCTGAAATAAAACCTAAACTTGATAGAGCATTATATCTTGATGTTGATATTATTGTAAAGCGTGATATTAGTAAATTGTTCAATCACGATCTTGATGGCTACCCTCTGGGAGCAATTTTAGAAGATTTTTATGAAGGAAATTATAAATATTTAAAAGAGGAAATATATCCCGAGTATGATGGAGGCAGTAATTACTTTAATTCAGGGGTTCTTCTCATGGATTGTAAGCAAATTAGGGAGCAAAACTACACAGATAAACTTGTAAATTTTACTGTTGATTTATTTGATAAACTCTCTTGTCCCGATCAAGATATATATAATATAGTTTTTGCAAATAACTTTAAAATACTTGATTATTGTTTTA
This sequence comes from uncultured Oscillospiraceae bacterium, assembly GCA_964368815.1. Lineage (GTDB taxonomy): Bacteria > Bacillota > Clostridia > Oscillospirales > Ruminococcaceae > CAYJBH01. The sequence continues at coordinate 3,385 of CAYJDA010000075.1, read as the reverse complement.
ATTTTATGCCTGATCATCTAGATTACCTGGAAAAACTTCACCCGACTCGAGCTCATGAAATTAAGGATACTGCTGTTATTATCCATTATACTGGAGCGAAACCATGGAAGCATCAGTCAGCGGCATCTGCCGATTTTTGGAGTATCTATCGAAAAACAAAATTTTATAATATAGATGTGGAATTTATAAATAAAACATTGTTTCCTAGCAGTGTAGAATCATTTATTCCTCGTCCCCAGCAGGTAAAAAAAATGGAATTTTTAAAGAATTTTTTTTCCATAACAAATAATAAGGAAAAAACACATAAAGTTATTACAATACTTGGAGTTAAAATCAAGTTGAGAAGAAAAAATTTAAAAAACTGCCTCAATAATATATTAAAAATAGAGGAGACAGTTGACATAGAGTTGCCTTCGAACATGGAAGTATCTGCGCTTGATACTTCACGAAATGATTCATTTGCAAAAAGTTGCTTAAGGCTGGGAAAGTTAAATTTAGGCTGTGGCACAACTTTTCACCCAGATTGGGTTCAACTCGATTTCTTCTCTGATAACCCCAAAATTTTTATACATAACTTGTTAAATGGAATTCCATGTGACGACAATATCTTGGATGTTGTTTATCATTCCCATGTTCTTGAGCATTTTCAGAAGGAAGATGCTGTCGCATTCATGAAAGAATGTTATAGGGTTTTGAAACCAAATGGAATTGTCAGGGTCGCAGTTCCTGACCTTGAGCAAATTGCAAAAATATATCTTGAAAAACTCAGTGAAAGGAACGAAAATGATTATAATTGGATTATGATTGAAATGTATGATCAATGTGTACGAAATCACTCAGGGGGAGAAATGTTGAAATATTTTCAACAAAAGTCTATTCCTAATCTTGATTTTGTGTTTTCACGAATTGGTAGTGAAGGTGAAGGACTTCTTAAAAATTGTAAAACTTGGAGGCCTCCACAAAACGTTTCACCTCATCAAATTGGCGAATTTAGATTGGGTGGTGAAATCCATCAGTGGATGTATGATAGATTTTCATTGGAATTACTATTGAAAGCTACGGGATTTAGAGATTTCAAAATACAAAATGCAAATACAAGTGATATTGAAAATTATAATGATTATGGTTTTGACTATGTGAGCGAAAAAGTAAGAAAACCTGAATCTATTTTTGTGGAAGCAAAAAAATAAATTTTTATTTGTCCGCTTTAGCTTAACTAACCCACCTGCTCTGCAGGTGGTAAGCTTTCTTGCTGTAACTATAAGTAAAAGAATCTCCCAGTGTTATACTGATGCCAGGTAAGCCGCCCGCATCAATAAGAATAAAATGAGGCTGTTTTAATGGACAGAAATAGCTTAGCATATACAAAGTTGGAATGTAAGTGCCACATAGTATTTGCGCCGAAATATCGTCATCGTGTTATATCCGGGCAAATAAAATCAGATCTAGAAAAAGTCCTACGTGAGTTGTGTGATAGGAAAGGCATTAAAATAATAGAAGCAGAATGTTACACAGACCATTTTTACATATTTGTGTTGCGCATACCGCCGAAGTACAGTATGTCGCAAATCATGGGGTATTTGAAGGGAAAAAGTTCTTTAAAAATCTTTGACCGTTATGCAAATTTGAAGTACAAGTATGATAATCGTCACTTTTGGTGTCGTGGCTATTATCTTGATACGGTGGGTAAAAATGCAAAAACAATAGTGGGATACATTCCTAATCAACTACAGGAAAATATAACAGCTGATCAGCTAACTTTGAAGGAATACATAGACCCGGTTACGGCGGGTGAGCCGGTCAAACAAGGCAAGAAGAAATAACCTCTTTAGTAGGGCCAGAAAACGTGATGCCGTTGGCAAGTAATCCAATGCGCCTTCAGGCGTCGCAAGCAACAGTCCCTTATAGAGGCAGAGCAGAGCACTCGCTGAGCGGGTGGTCATGATTCCGCAAATAGGGGAAATAGTCAAGGAGGATTAGTTGTGAATGGAAACTCTCCCAGAATTACGGTGGTAACTATTGTATATAATCTTATTAATGCAAATAGGCGTGAAGATTTTTTGCGCTGTGTTGAAAGTGTGAGAAATCAAACTTACAAAAACATTGAACATATAATAATAGATGGAGCTTCTACTGACGGCACACGTGAACTCATTCAGTCAACAGGTTTAAAATATTATTCGGAGCCTGATAACGGTATCTATGATGCAATGAATAAGGGCATCGCCAAGGCTACAGGTAAATACATCACTTTTTTAAATTCTGATGATCATTACTATAATACAGCAGGTTTGCAGGTTGCTATTGCTTTATTAGAGAAAACAAATTTAGATTATTGTTATAGTGATGCTCGTATAACAAAAAATAATGAGAAAATATCTACTTTTCTAGGTACTGAAAAATATTTTATTTATGGTCGCTTCTATTGTCATCAAACGCAGATTGTAAAACTTGAAGTAATAAAAGAACTTTCAGGTTTTAGGCAAGAGCTTATAGGTGCTGATAATGATTTTATGCTACGCCTTGTTGCACACAATAAAAAAGGCATGTTTGTACCGACTGGTTATGTTTCTTTTGACAATTCAGGTTTTAGCACAAGCATAGACCCAATTAAAGCTCAAAAAGAACATATTAGAGTTTTTCATGAATTATTTGGTGAAAAATTTAACCTTAGTTTTCCAGACTGTGAAAATATGGTAAAGCACCTTCATTATCATGATAAAAATTTCAAAGATTATTTATTGAAGAATATCACCCATCCTTTATGGAATGAAGCTGTACAACAAGATAGCGAACGTTATGCTTCTGTCCAGCGGGAGGACATATCTATACCAAGAGGGTATAAAAAGAAATATTTTATTTTGGGGATACCGGTTCTGCGGATTTCACGAGAAAACAATATAAAACGAGTAAATATTTTTGGTATTCCTTTCTTGCGTACAACTAAAAATGAAACTACAAAAAGAGTTCGTCTCTTTGGGCTTCCTCTTTTAAAAACACAAAGAAGTGAGAAATACAAAAGATATTTCTTATTCGGGTTTTTGCGAATTTATAAGAAAAAAATTAATAGGGAACATAAAGCTCCTAATAGATTTAAAGCGCAATTCTACCGGGTTATGTCACATTTATCTTTAGGAAATGCCAAGAGGAAATACAGGAATAAATATAATGATTATAAAAATGCTAAGGTGTTAGCATTCAACAACCAAATAAGATCCATTTTTGAACCATATATGGTTGAGCTTAACCAAAATTTAACGAGACTCGGGCAAGATGTTGGTGCCCTTGGGCACGATGTAGGCACCCTTGGGCAAGATGTCGGAGCCCTTGGGCAAGATGTCGGTGCTCTCGGGCAAGATGTCGGTGCTCTCGGGCAAGATGTCGG
>CAYJDA010000074.1:0-4385 GCA_964368815.1 uncultured Oscillospiraceae bacterium | reverse complement strand
GCCCATCTCATAGTCTGTAAATGCAACATTATACAAATACAAGTTGTAGAATAAAGTAGAGCCTAAAGGTCCACCTTGTGTCATAACGTGTGCTTGTGTAAAGTATTGGAAAGAACCAATAATACCCATAACAAGATTAAAGAAAATTGTAGGTGAAATCATAGGGACGGTAATATGCCAAAATCTTTTAAGAGGTGTAACACCGTCTATGTCCGCCGCCTCATATAGGCTTCTTGGAACACCTTGTAGTGATGATAAAAAGATAATCATTGTGCTACCAACACCCCATAATCCCATAATTACCAAAGCGTTAAGCGCAGTGTTAGGGTCTCTCAACCAATCAGGGCCTTGTATGCCAAATATTTCTAAAAATTTATTAAGTATGCCGTGCTGTCCATTGAATATCCATATCCAAAGCAGTGAAACCGCAACCGATGGCATAACTGTAGGCATAAAAAATATAGTTCTGTAAATTTTCAAACCTTTAACTTTTTGATTTAAAAGAACTGCAAGCATTAATGCAAATATTTGAGATAATGGTAAAAAAACCAAAGAGAATGTAAAGGTTACTTTTAATGATTGATAGAAATCCGAATCGTCTGTGAATATCTCTATGTAATTCTCAAAACCTACAAACTCAATGCCCTCTATTCCTGTTAGTACATTCCACTCTGTAAAGCTTAAAAAAGCTGAAATTAGCATAGGTATTAAAGTAAAAGCAAAAAAGCCTACTATCCATGGCAAAATGAAAAGAAAGCCTGTAAATCTTTCTCTTTTAATATTAGACTTACTCAATGAACTTCCCTGTCTCATATGTATTACTCCTTATTAAAAAATTACTTTCATAAACAAACATATATTTAATTAACTTAGAAAATGTGTCAAAAATAATAGGGACAACCTAAATGCAAGCTTTTGCTTACACCTATAGTTGTCCGAAACAAGAGAAATTTACACCTATTTCGGACAGGGGCAAGCCCTGTCCCTAAATTATTATGTGTATAAACATATATTTAATATTATGGCATCAAACTCTAATTATTTATGGTCTGCAATGTCTTTATCAATATTAACAGCAGCCTCGTCAAGCGCTGTTTTAACATCTTTGCCTGTAAGCAAAATTTCCTCAATAGCTTTGTTAAAATGCTCATCAAAGTACTGACCTGTAATGCTTCTCATTCTTACCGGTTTAAACGCATGTTCCATCATGTAAACAAGCCCTTCAACTTGTGGGTAAGCCTCTGCTTTTGCCTCTAATTGATCATCAAACGCAGGTAATAATCCTATGTTGTCATTGCTTCTTGCCGCATGAGCCTCAGGACCTGTCATCCACTCTAAAACTCTAAAAGCCTCTTCCGGATATTCTGTGTCGCTATTAATCGCAAAACCTGCCGCACAAATAATGCTTGAATGTTCACCAGTTGAGCCCAAAGGAACTGCCGCTGTACCATAGTTTGTTCCTGCTTCGTCAAGTGTGTTTATATTCCAACCACCTGAAATAAACATTGCAACTTTTCCGTTTTGGAACATTGAAGTTGCTCCGCCAAAGTCATTTGCCGATGAGCTTGAAGGTGAGAATTTGTCTACTAAAATATAATCAGTATATTTTGTAAGTGCCTCAACAGACTCCGGCGAGTTTACATATCCCTCGGCTTGGGTTGCATCCTCATTTCCGATATCCGCACCATTTGCCATTAAATACATCATTGTTGTGTAAAGCCATGGGTCAGCGTAAAACCCATACTCTTCTTCCTCAGGGTTAGTTAATTTAGCTGCTGCTGATTCCATATCTTCGTATGTCCATGTGTCTGTTGGATAGTCAACCCCTGCCTCATCAAACATATCTTTATTATAGTATAAAGCGATAGGGTTAAAGTCTTTTGGCAAGTAGTGAACTTCTCCGTCAAAAGTCGCCATATTTATAAGACCTACATTGTATGCATCTAAATCAAAAGTCTCAGAGCTATCAAAAAATTGATTTAAGTTAGTCGTTACACCTTGTCCGTGGTACATACTATAGTCGCCCTCGCCTATTAGGAAGATATCACTTGCTGTACCCGAGGCAAAGTTAGCAGCAAGTTTTGTTCCGTAAGAGTCACCGGGAAGTGGCTCAAACGCTATTTGAACATCACTGTTTGCTTTGTTAAAATCGTCTACCAAAGTAGACTCAACGTCACCCTGTGTAAAATCTCCCCAAGCTGTAAGTCTTATTGTTACTACTTCTGTGTCTTCTGCTCCCTCGTTGCTGTCGCCTGCTGTAGATGCAGCTTGAGACGAACCCTCTGCTGAGCCTTGCTCCTCAGCACTTGGTGTAGAACATGCTACTAATTGAGTTGCTGATAAAAGAATTAATGCTGCTGCTATAAGTTTTTTCATTTTCATTTTGTCCTTTCTTACATAGCTAACTAACTTAATCAACTATGATTTAGCTAAAGTTTGTATTAAGCTAAATTTTCATTTCGTTTTATTGTAGCGATAGTATACAATATAGATTTAAAAATTGCAAGCGTTTCGGTAAATATTTTTTGTGCATTTCGCAACTTTGTTAAAATTGTATAAACTATCACACGATAATATTAGTAATAATTACAATAAAAACTCTATTAAGAAGCAAATTTATCCTATTTACGATTAAATAATCGTTAAACATCAAACACCGTTTCGGTTTTTGTTAAATTATTATTCCAAATCACAAATATTTTGTGTATAAGTTAAAGAAATAATTAAAAAAAGACCGTTATAAGAGTATGTATTGACAAAGTTAACCTTTAATTATACAATTATCTTTACCGAAAGCTTTCGGTTATGTAATAATTTATTCAAATATATTTACAATGAAAGGAATATTGCCTATTATGAAAACTAACGACTTTTATAGACCCAAATACCACTACAGTGCAAAGTGTGGTTGGATAAACGACCCAAACGGATTTTCTGTTTACAAAAACAAGTATCATCTTTTTGCACAACACAACCCAAAGGCTACCGAGTGGGGTCCTATGCACTGGTCTCACGCTATAAGCGATGACTTAATCTCTTGGGAGCACTTACCGATAGCATTAACACCAAGCGAAGATTACGAAATAGACTTAGGCTGTTTTTCTGGCACTGCAATAGAGCACGATGGAAAACATATATTGATGTACACAGGTAGCAAAGGTAAGATAGGTGAGCCGTGTCAGCAAGAGCAATGTATAGCTATAGGCGACGGTGTAAACTATAATAAATGCGAGCTAAACCCTGTTATCACTGCTAAAAATTTACCTGACTTTGTGAAGAACTCAGATTTTCGTGACCCTAAAATTTTTAAACATAATGGTGTATTTTACGCTCTTATGGGTGCAATGGTTCATGAAAAAAACATTGGCACTATGCTTCTTTATAAATCAAATAATCTAAGCGATTGGGAATATGTGGGCGAAACTTTAAGAGCACCAGAAGATGGCTCGATGGGAATTGTCTTTGAGTGCCCTGATATTTTTAAAATCGATGGCAAGCATGTGATATTAACTTCTCCTATAAACATGCCAAAACAAGGATATAAATATGCAAATATAAGCTCCTCTGTTTATTTTGTTGGTGATATGGACTTCAACACAGGTAAGTTTAGTGTTGACTATTATGACGAAATAGATACCGGATTTGATTTTTACGCACCTCAAAGCACAGTGAATAAGAAAGGTGAAACAGTGATGATAGCATGGGCGCAGATGTGGGAACGAAATTTTGTTACACACGAGTTAAGCCACGGTTGGGCAGGGGCAATGACTATACCACGCAAACTCAGTCTTATAGATGGCAAGCTAATTCAAACACCTGTAGAAGAACTTGAAACCTACCACAAAGAGAATTTTTCGTCACTAAACGAGGGCTCTCAAAATTTGTACAGACTTATTATGGATATTGATTTATCTTTAGGAAGTAAATTTGAGTTAGAACTTCTTAAAACAACGGCAGGCTCATTCATGGTAAAATACGATAAAGTCTCTAACTCGCTTATTATAGATAGAGGTAAAAGTCTTTTTAAACTTGACAAACACCCAAAAGAGGTCAATGTAAATAATGTCAGAAGAGTGGAACTAAACAGCACTAAACAATTAAGGCTTGATATTATTGTAGATAAAAGCATTATTGAAATATTTGTAAATAAAGGTGAGCATGCACTTACATCAAACTATTATATTTCAAGCGGAGAGATTTGCACCGCTATTAATACGGATTATAACTATGTAATAAACAAATATAATATGTAATAAAATATGAAGAATTAAATATTTATTCTGAAATTAGTAGTTAGTTTAATCGTAGTGGTAAAAATGCCCTGCTGTAAACAAAAAATAACCGCTCACGATTTCATTTCGTGGGCGGTTATAATTTTATAAAAT
>CAYJDA010000073.1:0-4547 GCA_964368815.1 uncultured Oscillospiraceae bacterium | reverse complement strand
ATAACTTTGCATTTTGCACCTTTGGTGCAAACCCACTACAGAAAGAAAGCGGACGAATCAAAAAAGATTTGTCCGCTTTTTCTGTTAGCAAAAATTATTAAATGTTTTTATTTAAAGATCTGCCTTTTTATCTTATTGCCAATAATTCCACCTGCAACCATGAATATTAGGAACAGCCAGCCGGATAAAGACAGATGTGCTATCGGTGTATAGAGTCCTCCGGCATTACATCCGTTTGCAAGGCGAGTTCCTACACCCATTAAAAGACCTGCAACAGCAAAAAAGCAAATTTCTTTTGGACTTAGCTTAAATCTTAGCTCGAGATTGCTCTTAAATTTGCCTGCCATTAAGGTTGCAACCAGGGCACCCACTACGATGGCAACGTTCTGCACATTGGATCCACCCTCAAAAAATGGTGTAGTGAAAGACTCTACCGACTGTTTACTAAACTCGGCAAGCGCCTCGGTAGAAACGCCAAATGTTGCAAGAAGCTGTAAAAACCAGCGCCCCAGTGCTGTAGTAACTCCCCAGCCGGAATTAGTTTTACCCATCATATAGATAAAAATTATAGACATCGCAACAGCTCCGGTCGTAAGTGACCAAGGTTTTACAAAAAGACGATAGAAGGTTTTTTCAGAAAACACTTTAAAATCTTTATCCTCTTCGTTTATGGTTTCTATTGCAACCTTGTCCTGCGCTTCTTCACTTGGAACTTTGGAGTATGTTCCTGCTTTACGGCGACGGCTCTCGTAAATATAGGATAATGAAATAACAATAAAAACAAAAATTGCAGTTAATATTATCGCACCCAAATATCCGTTATAGCCATCAAATCTGAATAGTTCGGGCAGGAAAATACCGTTTTCGTAGATCTCTCCACCTATCAATGAATCGGTTACCCAGGGCGCTCCCTTTTGAAGCGGAAAACCTAACATAACTCCAATACAAAAGAACAGCAGCACTACAAACGACTTTACAGGAACCTCAACAAGGTCGGTGAGCACACCCGAAGCACAGCAAGCCGCAAATGCCATTCCTATTCCGAACATGGTTGCACCTATAACAAGCCCTATATTAATTGGATAGATAGATAGGCTGAAAAGCGTAGGGTCTGCATATGTTAATGCCGAAACGCCAATTGCAGTGATTAAAAACATTATTGCCATTGCACGCATAAGCTTAGTTGAGCCCGTGCCGTACGCTCTATTTACACTACCGGCAAATCCATAGTATGATCGAGCAAGGGTATAGCCTATTGCTAACCCCATTAATAAGCGAGCAACCAGAGACTCGCTTGATAAAAACGTAACTCCTGCAAGAATAACCAGAATAAGTATACAAACTCCTACTCCAAATTCAAGCTTATTTATTTTCATAGCACACCCCTTAGTTAAAGTTATAGTCGGTAACTATTTTATCACGGCCTGTAACGGTATCATTGAAATATTCATAAAAAGAAATTCCCAAAAAGCTTCCGGATATATTATAGATGTTGTCAAATCCATTAGCTTTTAGCATCATACAAGCGTTATAGCTTCTTTGTGAGGAGCGGCAATGCAGATATACCGGCTTATCAGTAGGAATTTCATCTAATCTCTGACGAATTTCGCTAAGCGGAATATTTATAGCGTTCTTTATGTGTGAACGTGCGTATTCTCCCGGTTCACGAACGTCGATAATGCATGCCCCGGATTCAACTAATCCTCGAACTTCGTCTACCCTAACCTGTTTGTATACATTTCCGAGTAGGTTTAACGAGACAAGCGCGGCCATGTTTGTGGGGTCCTTTGCTGTAGATACAGGTGGTGCGTAGCAAAGTTCAAGGTCTGCCATATCGGTAAGTGTACCGTTAAATTTAATAACTGTAGCCACTACATCTACACGTTTTGCGGCATCACCCTTTGAGATTGCTTGGGCGCCCAATACCCTGCCGGATGGTACTTCATAGATTAACTTAAAGAAGAAAGGTGAGGAACCCGGCATTAAGCCAACTTTATCCTGAGGAATTATATATGTAATATCATAATTAATACCCTCTGCCTTGCAAAGTTTTTCGTTAAGGCCGGTCGAAGCAGCATTATAATCAAACACCTTTATGCATGAAGAACCGATAAATCCTTTGCTCTGCGGTAGAATACCATAAATATGGTTTGCCGCCTGACGTGCCTGCTTTTGTGCCGGACCTGCTAAGGGAAGAGCAAAAGGCTTATGAGTAATTGCATTAACAACCTCAACTGCGTCTCCAACAGCATAAATATCATCATCGCTAACGGTCTGCCAGTTAGCGTTAACCTTTATATGTCTGCTTTTTGTTACCTCAATTCCGGCGTCAATAGCAAGCTCGGTCTGTGGTCTAACACCAATAGCCATAACAACAGCATCGCCCTCAACAATCGTTCCATCCTCTAAGATGAGGTTGTTTTGATCGTATTTTTTTGCCATTTTTCCGAGTAAAAGCTTTATTCCCTTATCCGACATTTCTTTATGTATTATCTGAACCATGTCATAGTCAAACTGTCTTAAAATTTGATTTTCAGCTTCAACTAAGGTTACATCAAAATCTGCTTCTCTTAGGTTTTCGGCTACCTCTATTCCAATAAATCCACCACCTACAACGGTGATTTTTTTTATATTGCCTTTCCCGTTAATAAAATCGTAAAGCTTAGATACATCAACCACATTCTTTACGGTAAACACATCTGCATTTTCGTATCCCTCTAACTTAGGCGCTATAGCATCGGCGCCCGGAGCAAGAATAAGTTTATCATAGCTCTCGGAATATTCTTTGCCATCGGTCTGCTTAACCTTAACCGACTTTGTTGCACGGTCAATACCAACAACCTCACTGTTAACCCTTGCAGTGATGTTATACTGCTTATGAAACTGTGCGGGGCTCATTAAAACCAGGTCGTCGTGTTCCTTTACCTGATTACTAAGCCGATAGGGAAGACAGCAATTTGAAAAAGACACATGAGGTCCCTTTTCGAACATGATTACATCTGCCTTTTCGTCCAGTCTTCTCAACCTTGCGGCCGTTGATGCTCCTCCGGCTACTCCACCTACAATAACATACTTCATTTCAAACCTCTCCCCTTATTTTCTTTCGTTATTTTTCTTCCTATTATTATTCCCAAAATAATCCACACCAGCAGAAGTACTAACGGCTCCATAGAAAGACTTGCAGGTGATATTGGTAACAATAACAGTAACGCTATCACGAAGCTTATAAAAGCCCCGATAAAACCAAAAATACGATCCACCTTTTTGTCAGCCCGTCTTGCCGTTATAAAACACACATAGAAATAGGTAACTGCCGCTCCGAAAGAGCACATATCAACCACCCATATAACAGCATTTCGCCCAAAAAAGGTAAGGCCTATGCCGATAATCGCAATAAAATAAATTGTGTTTTTTGCAACTCCCGCCTTGTTTAGCTTGCTAAACGGTGTGGGCATTAATTTTTCCTCACTCATTGAACCGATAAGCTTAGTCGACGATACCATAAACCCGTTTATACCGGCTGTAACGGCACTTGCTAAGCCAATAACAATGAGAACAAACGCCCAATCACCTACGATATTTATAACACTCGAACCCAGCGCCCATTCTAGCTCTGCCGCCTGTGAAGCCGAAAATCCAAGACCTGTCATGAAATTAAGTATAATATAAATACTCATTCCGAAAAGCAACCCTGTTACAGCAATTCCGGAAGCCCTGTTGTTGCTTACCCCGAGGTCGTTAATTAATTGTGGTACAACATCAAACCCTATAAATAAAAACGGTGTTATTGCAATTATCTGAATAACTTGTGAAATGCTAAACTGATAATTTGAGATGTAATTATCATTAAACTGTGCAAAGTCAGCATTCATAAGCATAAAAAACAGAACCACAAAAACCGAGGCAATTAAGCAGATAACAATAATTTTTTGAACTTTGCCGGTGTTTTTAACGCCAATTAAATTTATAATTGAAAAAAGTACAATTAAGGAGCAGGCAACCAATATCTCCCCTATGTAGATTTCGTCTCCTGCAACGGTATAAAGGTATCCAAAACTAAGCAGTTCCGGAAAAAGAAAGTTAATAACAATAGGAAAAGCCAATGCATTAAGCGGAATTAAGGTAAGATAGGCAAGAAACAAAAACCAACCAACAACAAACCCATGTCGTTTACCCAAAAAATTAAGAGTGAACGAAAATTCTCCACCGGCTGTAATATTCTTGCTCATCATATATCGATAACATCTTTCTATAACTACCATAAACATGGTACCGATAAACAAGCCAATGGATGTATTTATTACACCTGCAGACAGCAAAAACTTAGAGCCGGGCAGCGTGAAGGAGCCCATCCCTATGATGGCGCCTAACACCATGGCAAATATTTCTACTACAGTAAGTTTTTTGCTCATTTTTGCCTCATTTATTAATGCTTGCTACACGCTGAAAAAATGTATAAATTTTTATAACTAATATTATGAATATACTACAAATCATAATAATTGTCAATAAAAAAGATAATAATTATGCATGTATAATAAAATTTT
>CAYJDA010000072.1:0-4737 GCA_964368815.1 uncultured Oscillospiraceae bacterium | reverse complement strand
ATAGTTTCTTCAATCTCGATATTTCCGCTAATTACATCAACAAACGGCTTACCGTTTTTTATGCCGACATTTGCATAGCCGCTGTCGGTGGAAAGGAACGAGGTGAAATCTCCCTCGATTTGCGATGCTATTACGAGTGTTTTTGTGTGGGCATTGTACCTTATGCCGGTGTATGCCTCTATCAACGCATAGGAGGCAAGTGCCCTTGCATACCAGTGCCCGCACTCATATTCATCGTAGGGGTTGCGCACCTCCCCGTTATAACGAGAGCGAACCGCCTTTACGATATCCAATCCCTTTTCGGTTTCGCCCATGTAGATTAGGTGGGAAGCCACCTGATATTCGATACCGGTCCACACCTCGTCGCTGTACACAAAGGGAAGTGCCGGCTTGTTGCCGTTTGGCCAGCTACAGAGCAGTAGCCCTGCCTCGTCTGCCATGCAATATCCGGGACGCTGTGGGTTTGCGTGTTCTGACAGGTCGGTTTTAAAGTTGTATTTATAGACGCTGTTTAGATGATTTGTTATCCGCTCGCTGTTGCCAACAATGCCAAGTCCGCTAATCTGTGCCATCCAAAAGCCAAGTACACCGTCGGATATACAGCCGGTACCATATTGATATTTTGGTCCATATTTTTTTACCAGCTCCACGGCTTCGGGAGAGATGGTGTCGTTTAGTGCGATGTCACCTGCCATTGGCAGTTTCGCCTCTAAGGTTTCCCACTCCACCTGTTGGTAATAATACTCACCATTGAATAGATTGTCGTCTAAATATTTAACACCCTTTTCCATCAAATCGGCATACTCGGTGGTGTCCTCTCCCAAAACAGTGCCAATTTCAACCATGGCCTTTAATGCGCCGATATAAAACGAGGAACACATTCCGTCCACGCCCCAAAACTCGATGTCGTAGGTATTATGATGAGGTTCTCTCAAAACACCCTCACGCTTTTTATCCCATGTTGTTATACAATAGTTTAAAGAGGATTTTGCCTCTTGCCAATATTTGCGCAACCATTCAACATTACCACAGATTAGAAAATCTCGGTAGAGCTTTATTATTCCGCCAAGCTGCCCGTCAGAGGCGGCATGGAAGCTGTGATCGCATTCACCGATAGGTAGCGAGGCACGAAAGTTTTGGTGACCTCTCTCGTCCTGCGAGTCCACAAATTCTGTCTCTCTCATGCTGCGTTCGAGATCGGGGAATAAATGGCATATCGCTTGCGCATAGTTCCATACATGGGTACAGCTACCGGAACAGCATCCACAGCTGTCGCAACAGCCCTCCCATGCCCACAGTCTACCGTCTGTTTGGCGCAAAATGGTGGGAGATTTTATTATGGTTAGGTTTGCGGCAATCGCCTCGACAACCTCGCTGGGCAGACTCATGCCATAAAAGGCATCAGCAAATTTTCTGCTTTCGGTATACAGACGGTCACGATTTTTGGAAAGATAACCGCACACTTCGCCGATGGAGGAAAATACCGACGAGTACCACGGCTTATACCTTTCGAGCGATAGGTCGACTGTATCACAACAGCACCCCTCATCACAAGTTTTTTTGTCCTCAAAATCATGGCCGATACGCAGCTTGGAATCCGGCACATACCAACAGCTGTTTAGGGTGATAGTTTTGCTCTCACCCGGCTGTAGTGTAAACTCAACGGCAAGTGAGGCTCCCGGTACTATTGCTCCGGGGGTGTGCTCTGCCTTACCGATATTTTCACCGTCGTTAGATTTTTGTACAGCACGCCCTGCCTCGATATCGTTCCAAAGCATGGTTAATGTGTCGAACCATCCGCCGCGGAAAAGTGCAGTGTTTACCTTTACATCCTCACCGTCAACAAAGGCACTGTAATGCCCTTGTGACCATGGGCGCTCAGCAACGGCATCCTGTGATAAGGTAAAACCTTTTTCGCTGCCCGAAACATGATATCCCTCGTTTTCTATTGCCATAAAGTTCATGCTGCTGTAATAGTAAACTGCATCAATCGGCTTGTTGGTAGTGTTTTTAAAGGTGTAATTTATTATTGCAAACGGATAGGAGGAGTCGTTGGTGTTGGTGGGGGTAAAAGGACTCCAGGCGCAAAGAGAAGTTTCTAACGGAAATTTTTCGTCTGCAAAAGAAATGTTTGCAAAAGGAAATTCACTGTAAAACTCTGCCGACTTAAAGCGTGGCAGACCGTAGGATTTGCCCTGACAACCGTTTGCCTTGGTTACATTAAGCTCGTTTTTCGGTTTACCCTGCAACGGAGAAAGCGCACCGCCGAATATCTTGTATTTCGGCACCGGCCCCTCAATAACCCGGCTTTTGTTCTGCTCTCCCTTTACTGTAACGGCTGAAAATATTGTTGGCTCGAGATTGGTGTCCGGCGCATTGCGGATAGAGAAGCCGGAGAAAGAACCGTTACCCTCAATATTATACATTCCGGTGCCTATTCCGCCAAGAGGGAAACCTATGTAGGTTAAGTTTTTTTCGGTGAATTTTCTGTGTTTCATATTAATGTTTCCTTACTGAATTATTTTAATATAATGTCGGTTGCTGCCCAGAAAAGCTGTGAAAGGTATAACCCATGCTCGTTTAACGCCTGGTCATCCTCCGGCCCACAGCTTGTGATATACTGTTCTTCGCCCACCGCAAATATCTCGGCGGCATGGCCATATTAGGTCACAAAAATCCTTTGTTACGGTAACCGACACCGCAGAACCGCCAGGGTCGGGGTTGCAGATGTAAACGATGTAGCTATCGCCGTCTCTTATAATGCAGGGGTCTCTTTTAGTATGGCCGAGATTTGTGAAGAATGATTGATAAGAACGCTTAAAGTTGTATAAATTTTCGGAGTAGGCGAACTCCAGTGCTCTTTTGCCCTCTAAAAACGACTCAAAAATCATCATATATTTTTCTAAATCATCTCGTCAAAACACATATGGAGCACCAACATATTCGGCACCGTCACGGTCGTCTATGGCAAAATCAACAAACTCAAACCCATCTTCATAAGGTCTTTTAGAAACCGCATGTGAAATGTGAGGGTGCCATTCATATAGTTTTTTATCCGGAGCGGGATAGGGATTATTAATTCCGAAAAAATGGTATAACCCCTCGTTGTCCTTGATAATGCAATGGTCGTTAATATACCATTTTTTGTCATCGTTTAAAACGTTGGGCATCATCACACATTTCATCGCACCCTTTAGATAGGGTATTTCAATATTCATGGTCTGTCTCCGATTTAGCTCTTAAGTCCGGATAGCGAAACACCCTTTAAAAGTTGTTTTGAGAAGATGAGATAGATGGTGGTGGGAACAATAAGTGACATAATTACACCGGCAAGAATTACCGAGATACTACCGTCTCCTCTCATTCCGTTGAGTATACGAATACCTACAGGTATGGTCATCTGGTCAAGGTCGGACAGATAGATTAACGGCCCCATAAAGTTGTTCCATGAAGCGAGAAACGCCTGTAATGTGGTGATAATTAACACCGGCTTAGACATCGGTAAAATGATTGTTAGATATATGCGAAATCTACCGGCTCCGTCGATAAGTGCGGCTTCGTCATAGCTTTTTGGGATTGTCATCATAAACTGGCGTTGCAAAAATATTGCAAAGGGTGCGATTATTGCAGGCAACACCAACGAGTAGTAGCTACCAACCAATCCAAGTGCGTTGATAAAAAGGAATACAGGTATCATTGTTGCCTGTGCCGGAACCATAACACCGCAAAGGAATATAACAAACAGGGTGTTACGCCCCTTAAACTCCATCCTTGAAAAGGTATAGGCGGCAAGCGTTGAGGATACAAAGCTAATAGTCACGGCAAGGATAATTACCTTGTGAAAATCGTAGTGCCGGCTTGGCGGTGGGGAGGTGCTTTCATTTTGGAAACTCCTTTGTAATGTGTGCTTTATTTATTAGGTGGTGAAGCGGAGCTGTTGACAAACACCCCTAAAATTAAAACTGCAAGCTGAGATTGTCCCGACCCCCAAAAGTTAGACCTAAAAATCTAACAAGAGGGGGTCGGTATTTTATGGCGAAATACAGTTTTGAAGTCAAAAAAGAAATAGTACAGGCGTATTTAAAAGGCAAAGGAGGATATAAATATTTACCATAAAAAATATGGGGTATCAGGTATAACAGTTATTCGGTTGCACCTTGACTATGCGTTAATCTTAGGTCGTAAAGTTTACCGCTTTCTTCAAGTAAAATTGAAAAGTCGTCTATGTTCAAAGGTCCCTTCAGAGTGAGTAAATCGTTAAGTCTTTCTGCATCAAATGGTTCTTGGGTCCACTCGGTAAAAGCAAGGGTTACCTCCAAAGTTTCAGGGTCAACGATTACTTTCGTAACTGCTCCGGCGTTAGGTTGTTCAAGAGTGACGGTGACATTCTCTATCGTAGTTCCCACTTCCGCTATATCAAAAGACACTCCAACAACCTACACATTATTGTTAGAAAAAACTCAGTAATACATTGTAATAAAATCGCTTATATGATAAAATTAATACAATTGTTTTATAAATTAGTTCTATATCATCGAATGATTTATTATGTATGCGTAGAAGTTAAAAAGGGGATATCATTGAAAATGAAAAAATTCACAGCTTTATTTGCGGCTTTATGTCTGTTTGTAAGTATTGTGCCGACAAGCACTTTTGCAACCGAGGCAGATGCACCGCCCACGGGCGACGCACCCACCACGACACTGCTGGAGATATCAGATTTTACCGATCCTGATG
>CAYJDA010000071.1:0-4766 GCA_964368815.1 uncultured Oscillospiraceae bacterium | reverse complement strand
TATCCCATCGAAATGAATATTATTGTCAACGACGAACAGATTAATCTTGATTACCAAAATGGATTGATATCTTTAGTTACTTCAATTATATCTCAAACAAAGCAAGACATGGGTTGTGAAGCTGAAAAAATTCGGATTGTCTCTCGAGTGATAGCAAAATCAATTTTTGCCGGCGTTAGAGAAGCAGTAACCTTGAAGTGTAACAGCAATATAGAAAAAGAAGAGTTTAGGAAAATTATGTATACATACATGAAAAATACATTTTACATGTTAGAAAACATTGATTAGGAGGCAATATAATTATGAAAATAGTATTATTTGGAGCAAGTGGCAAAACAGGTCGCATAGTTTTAGATTTAGCTTTAAATGCAGGGCATGAAGTTATTGCTGTTGTAAGAGATGTGAGTAAAATAAAAGTTTTGCATGATAACCTTACGGTAAAAACAGCCGATTTATTTGATGATAATTCAGTTGTCGAGGTTTCAAAGGGTGCGCAGCTTGCAATATCGTGTCTTGGCGGCGATGCTAACAACAAATCAACCCTCCTATCCGATATGATTAAGGTCATTGTTCCTGCAATAAAAAGTGCAGGAGTTAAAGAAATATTTCATATAAGCTCTGCCGGAATTCACGATGAAATGCCGGGTGTTATTGCAAAATTATTTGTGAATTTATTTTTCAAAAATGCTATTGCCGACCATAGAATTGCCGCCAATGTTATTATTAACAGTGGGCTTGATTACTTAATATTAAGGCCCTTATCTTTAATAGACGGGGAGATGACTCGGAATTTTAGAACCTCTGATATCTCCGTTCCAAATGGCGGTAAGAATATCAGCAGGGAAGATGTGGCTTTTTTTCTTGTTGACGCAATAGATAAGTCGGAATTAATAAACAAATCAATCTGTCTTTGTTATTAGTCACATTAAACTCAAAAACATTTATTTTCGGAGAATTAGATGAGTTATATAAAATTTTTAGAGGTCAAAAAAATATATCGTGTAGGCGAAGTTGATATAAAGGCGCTTGACGGAGTGAACTTTGAAATAAACAAAGGAGAACTTGTTATTATTGCAGGGGCTTCCGGTGCCGGAAAAAGCACAATACTCAACATTTTAGGCGGAATGGACTATGCCACTTCGGGTGATATAATTGTAGATGATAAAAAAATCAGTTCTATAAACGAGAAAGAATTAACCGAATATAGGCGATTCGACATAGGATTTGTGTTTCAGTTTTACAATTTAGTTCAAAACCTAACGGCTATTGAAAATGTTGAGCTTGCTACGCAGATTTCAAAAAATCCATTTGATGCCAATAAAATAATAAGCATGGTAGGTTTAGAAGAACGATCCGGCAATTTCCCAGCACAACTTTCCGGCGGCGAGCAACAAAGAGTTGCCATTGCAAGAGCACTTGCGAAAAATCCAAAATTACTACTTTGTGATGAGCCGACAGGTGCACTTGACTACGAGACATCTAAGCAAATATTAAAACTACTTCAAGATACCTGCAAAGAGTATAATATGACAGTAGTACTTATTACACATAATCTTGCACTTTGCCCAATAGGTGATAAAGTTATAAAGGTTAAAAACGGTAAAATATCTTCTGTTACTTTAAATAATTCTCCGATGCCCATCGAGGAGGTCGAGTGGTAAATGAAAAACAAATTACTTCTTGATACTTTTCGAACTATTAAAAAATCACTTGGTAAATACACTTTGCTAATACTGATTGTTTTTATGGGTGTTTCTTTTTTTGCCGGAATGTTGTCTATATCCTCTGCCATGGGTCAAAGCGTAGATAGCTACTTAGATGATAATTCACTGTTTGATTTTCAGCTTTTTTCAAATTACGGGTTTGATGATGACGACATTAATACACTTAAAAGTATTGATGAAGATTTTATTGTTGAAGCTGGTCATTTTTATGATGTCGAGGGGAGCTTTGGCGAAACTGACTATATATTTCGAGTTGAGTCGTGGGACGAAAACAATTCTTTGAATAGGCTTCTGCTTGTAGACGGCAGATACCCGACTGAACCTAATGAAATCTTAGCAGAGGCTCCTAATAACCTATACGAAACACCTAAAATTGGCGATGTTATCACGATAGAAAGGGCCGGAGTTGAACTTGACAAAGTTTTCGAACATACAGAATATACTGTCGTTGGGGTAGTTAATACCCCAAATTACATGAGCCTTGAAAAAGGAAACGGCACTCTTGATAGTTTAACATTAAATTCGTTTCTTTATATACCCGAAGAAGCCTTTGTTTCAGATTTTTATACAACGACTTATATATCAAGCAAAGAAGCGACCACGCTTGATTTTTTCAGCGAGGATTACAAAGTTTTAATTGATGAAAAGCAACCATCCATAGAGAATATAATTTCGAGTGCAGAGATAACTCGGGCAGAAAAGATAAAGTCTGATGCGCTTTTAGAGTATGACAGCGGGTTGCAAGAATACAGCGAAAATGTAGAAGATTTTAATACTCAAATGCAAAATGCACAGGATGAAATAGATTTAGGATTTGAGGAAATTGCAAGCACAAGACAACAATTACCACCCGACTCCATTATTGCCGCTCAAATCGAGGCAGAGCTTGAAAAAAGCGAACAGGCGTTAGAAGAGGCACAAATAGAACTTTCAGACGCACTCACAGAAGGGCGAAAAGAGTTTGATGATGCCAAAATAGAACTTGATAATATAAAAGCTGAAATTGACGGACTTGAAGATGGTGAATGGACACTCTTAACGAGAGATATGCATTATTCAATGGTAACGTACAAAGACACGGTAAACCAAATGCAAATTATCGGTCTTATATTTCCTATATTCTTTTTTCTTGTCGCTGCTCTTGTCTGTTTAACCACGATGAAACGTATGGTTGACGAACAAAGAGGACAAATTGGGATTTTTCGTGCACTCGGTTATAGCAAGTTTAAGTGCGCCGCAAAATATTTGATATACGCTCTTAGTGCAACAGCAATAGGCGGAATTATAGGCGCTGTGCTTGGCATTATGATTTTCCCGCCAATCGTATATGGTACCTGGAATATTATGTATAATCTTCCGCCACTAAATTATGAAACGCCATGGTTTAATATGTTAGTGGCAGTAGTCATATTCTTAATTTTAATGGGGCTTACCACTTTTAGCTCTATCAGGGTTGAAACAGCACAGGTTACAAGTGTGTTGCTGAGGCCTAAAGCGCCTATTGCCGGCAAAAAAGTGTTTTTAGAGAAAATCCCCTTTATTTGGAATAAATTTTCTTTCACAACTAAAGTTACAGCGAGAAATTTAATCCGTTATAAGCAGAGATTTTTTATGTCTGTTTTTGGAATTGCCGGTTGCACCTGTCTGCTTGTAAGCGGGTTTGGAATGCAAGGCTCAATAGGCGGCATTGCTGATATTCAGTACAACGAACTGACATTATACACAGCATTAGTGTCAACATCGCAAAACACAGAAGATGCCACCGATATAATCAGTGAAATCAATAGTATTGACGATAATCTTAAAATGCAAGCTATCACAACTTACGCCTCGGCAACCACCTTTGGCAATGAAGAACTTGTGGCTTATATTCAAATATACGATGGCAATGAAGAATTGAAAAGCATGAATATTATCAGAGATACAGGCACAAAAAAGGAGATTACATTGTCTGATGATTCTCTTCTGATTAGCAAAAAGCTTTCTGAATTATTAGGTGTAGGCATAGGTGATGAAGTTACTATAAAAAGTATAAACGAAGAAACTCAAACTGCCACCATAGGCGGTATATATGAAAAATATATAAACCATGAGATTTTGATGAGTAGCGAATATTATAAAAAGCTGTTTTCAGAATCCATCGAAAGTAATGCCATACTAATTAGGGGAGATTTAGGTGGCGAGCCAGTTCGAGAAGAGATATTAAACCTTGATAACGTCAATGGAATAACATTAAACGAGAGCATTATAGCAAGCTTTGATAATATTTCAACAAGTATGAATATTGTAGTAGCTGTTATTATAATTTCTGCGGCGGCGCTTGCGTTTGTAGTTCTTAGCAACTTAACAAGTATAAATCTAAGCGAAAGAAAGCGAGAAATTGCAACTTTAAAAGTTTTAGGTTTTCGGCATAACGAAACTAAAGATTATATTTTCAAAGAAAACATGGTGCTGACAATTTTCGGTGCCTTACTCGGTACTCTTCTTGGCATATGGGCGCACAACTTTATAATTACGCAAGTTGAAATGGGCTTTATTATGTTTGTTCGCACTGTCTCGTTTTCAAGCATAGCATATTCAGTGCTTTTAACTTTTGTGTTTTCTGTAATTATTAATAGGTTAATGTTAGCAAGGCTTCGCAAAATCGACATGATCGAATCGTTAAAAAGCGTTGAATAATAAAAGTTAGTCGTACATAATGTTGACAAGGACTGATTTAAAGCATTAGTCCTTCGTTTTAAGTTTTAATGGTCAAACAGTAAAGTGCATTTATCATATTACTCAAAGTTGTATTAAAAATTATCAGTTGAATTATCTGCTATTATTATGATACTTTTCATTTCAGGGGTTGAAATGAGGCTAAGTTTATGTTATTATATACATCAAAATAAACGACATGGGGCATTAGCGCAGTTGGTAGCGCAAGCCATCGGTAAACCAGCCCCAAGAGTAAAGCAAATTTCTAAAGCTGAAAGTTCCGCAAAACCGCATAGATAAAGGAACTAAAAAAATTAGGGTATTAGCTAACCCGAGCACACGACA
>CAYJDA010000070.1:0-4975 GCA_964368815.1 uncultured Oscillospiraceae bacterium | reverse complement strand
GACGGAATAATCAATGTGAAAAGGCCTAATGACGAAAAAGAAGCCCGTAGCCTGCACGGCCTAACTCGCTCTTTAGTAGCGAATATGGTTGAGGGAGTATCGGCAGGATTTAGTAAAACTCTTGATATTCAGGGTGTTGGATATCGTGCCGCAATGCAGGGAAATAAACTTGTATTAACACTCGGTTTTTCTCATCCGGTTGAGCGTTCCGAAACCGATGATATTAAAATCGAAGTTCCCGCTCCAAACAGGGTAGTTATATCCGGAGTGGATAAACAAAAAGTCGGCCAGTTTGCGGCCGAAATAAGAGAAATCAGACCCCCCGAACCATACAAAGGTAAGGGAATCCGCTATCTTGGCGAATTTATTGCTAAGAAAGAGGGTAAGGCTGGTAAGGCTAAGTAGTTAACTGTTAAGAGGAAAAATTATGATTAAAAAATTTGATAGAGCTGCAGCCCGTGCCAAGCGTCAAGCCCGTGTACGCGGTAAGGTCAGTGGAACAGCCGATCGTCCACGCTTAAACGTCTTTCGTTCGGCAGCTCATATTTATGCACAAATTATCGATGATGTAGCCGGTGTAACGCTTGTACAAGCTTCGAGTGTCTCAAAGGGATTTAAAGGCAACGGTGGGAACATTGAAGGCGCTAAGTTAGTTGGTGAAACAGTCGCGAAAGCTGCTCTTGATAAGGGCATAAAGGAAGTCGTGTTTGACCGTGCCGGATATCTGTATCATGGTCGTGTAAAGGCCGTTGCAGAGGGTGCACGTGAAGCCGGATTGACACTGTAAAGGAGTAATAAAGTGGATAAAATCAACGCAGCTACTCTTGATATTAAGGAAAAAGTTGTTTCCATAAACCGTGTTTCTAAGACGGTTAAGGGTGGTCGTATATTTAAGTTCTCCGCACTCGTTGTAGTAGGTGACGGTAATGGTTCCATTGGATACGGTCTTGGAAAGGCTTCTGAAGTTCCGGAAGCTATCCGTAAAGGAATGGAAGACGCAAAGAAAAACATGTTTAAAATTTCGTTAAAGGGAACTACAATTCCCCATGAGACTATTGGTAAGTTCGGCGCAGGACGTGTTATGCTTCGTCCGGCAGCTGCAGGTACCGGCGTTATTGCCGGTGGCCCGGTACGTGCTGTACTTGAAGTTTCCGGAATTAAGGATATTCGTACTAAATGCATACGCTCTAACAACCCCTGCAATGTTGTTGCAGCTACAATAAACGGCCTTAAGAGCCTACGCGATTTAAAACAAGTTGCAGAAAACCGTGGCAAAACAACCGCAGAAATCATTGGTTAGTGGAGGACATGATGGCAAATAAAAAACAAACTAAAGGCATTCGAATAAAGCTTGTTCGCTCACTTGTCGGATGCAAGGAAGGTCAGATAGCTACAGCCCATGCACTCGGACTAAGAAAAATTGGCATGGAAACTATTCAGCCTGATAATGCTGCAACAAAAGGTAAAATTACTAAAATTTCTCACCTTGTTGCGGTTTTAGAAAATTAATAGGAGGGTAAACCTATGCAACTGCATGAATTAAAACCTGCCTGCGGTGCGGTTAAACCCGCAAAGCGTAAAGGAAGAGGCAATGCCTCCGGTAACGGCAAAACAGCCGGTTACGGACACAAAGGTCAGAAAGCTCGTAGTGGATCCAAAAAAGCAGGATTCGAGGGCGGTCAGCTCCCTTTACAGCGCAGACTTCCGAAAATCGGATTTAACAATATTTTCAGAAAAGAATATAACACCGTTAATATTGCACAGCTTGATAGCTTAGAAGCGGGAACAGTAGTTGACCGTAAAACATTAGTTATTGCTGGTTTTATTAAAAATGACCGTACAGCAGTTAAGGTACTTGGAACCGGTGAACTAACTAAGAGCCTTACAGTTAAGCTGGATGCATACACAGCTTCGGCAAAAGAAAAAATTGAAAAGGCCGGAGGAAAGACAGAGGAGGTTTAGGTGCTATCTACACTTAAGCAAGCTTGGAAAATAGAAGACCTGCGCAAGAAAATTTTGTATACATTGCTTATGCTATTGATATTCAGAATCGGCGTAGCTATTCCGGTGCCATTTTTAAGCCCGGACGCATTATCCTCTTTGGTTACTCAGTCCGGCAACATGTTTAGCTGGATTGACACCTTAACCGGTGGTGCGTTTTCACAGGCGACCTTATTCGCTTTGTCGGTACAACCTTATATTACCGCTTCAATTATTGTAAACCTATTAACAGTTGCCATACCGGCACTTGAAAGGCTTTCAAAAGAAGGCGAAACAGGACGCAAGAAAATTCAACGAATAACCAGAATGGCCGGTGCGGGACTTGCATTTACCTTAGCAATAATGTATTATTTCCTACTTCGTTCGCAAGGCGCTTTAACATATTCTACCGGTGACGGCTTTGCTGAAATTTTTTCAGCTATAGTTATCGTGCTAGCTTTTACTGCCGGTGCTGTGTTAATTATGTGGATGGGTGAGCAAATCGACCGAAAGGGAATTGGTAATGGTCTTTCGGTATTGATATTTGCAGGTATAGTTTCGGGGCTTCCGGGAGTTGTATCTGTTGTTGGCAGTGAGCTTGAACTTGCAGCAAACGGCCAACCGGAAAAGTTTATCTTTTTGCCAATAATTGCTATTTTGATGCTTGCTGCTGTTATATTAGTAGTTATATTGGCTGCTGCTGAGCGCAGAATACCTGTTCAGTATGCGAAAAGAGTTGTGGGTAGAAAAATGTTTGGCGGTCAGTCAACATTTATCCCAATTAAACTTAATATGAGTGGTGTTATGCCGATAATTTTTGCATCTGCAATTGTTTCCGTTCCGGGCACAATATCAGCTTTTGCAAACCCTGCTCCAGACAGTTTTTGGGGACAGTTATTGTCTACATTCAACTATAATGGAATGGCATATGCTATTATTTATTTACTGCTTATTATAGGATTTAATTACTTCTATGTTTCAATGCAGTATAATCCCATAGAGATAGCAAATAATCTTCGTAAAAACAACGGAACTGTGCCGGGAATAAGACCGGGTAAACCTACTTCTGATTTTATTATTAAGGTACTTTCAAAGATTACTTTTATAGGAGCTATCTTCCTTTGTACTGTAGCTGTAGGTCCGATATTACTTGGAAACATTACAGGAATACCGTTACAATTAGGTGGTACATCGCTGTTGATTGTAGTTGGTGTTGCGCTTGATACAGTACGTCAGATAGAAAGCTATCTAACCATGAGACACCATAAAGGCTTTTTAGAATAATCGGAGACTAAAATGAATCTTATCTTTTTAGGTGCTCCCGGAGCCGGCAAGGGAACTGCGGCTGAGGGTATTGCAGAAAAATACTCATTTGCCTCAATCAGTACCGGAGCTATACTTAGGGAAGCAATAAAAAATGGAACAGAACTCGGATTAAAGGCAAAATCCATTATCGAGTCAGGTGAGCTCGTTCCGGATGATGTGATAATTAACATTGTTAAGGAGCGTATTAAAGCTGATGATTGCAAGGGTGGATTTATCCTTGACGGCGTTCCCAGAACGTTAGAACAGGCATCAATGCTCGACGAACTTGGTGTTGTTATAGACAAAGTAATCCAGTTTGACATCGAAGCACAAATAGTTATTGACCGTTTAACGGGACGTCGTGTTTGTGTGGACTGTGGAGATACATTCCATATTGAAAGCAAACCACCTTCAAAAGATGGAATTTGTGACAGATGTAGCGGACACCTTATTGTTAGAAAAGATGATGAGCCTCAAACAATTAAGGAACGACTTAGAGTTTATGAGGAATTAACAAAACCGCTCACAGATTATTACACTAAGACAGGTAAACTAATTCATATTGATGCATCTAAAAGCATTGATGATATACTTACGATAATTACAAAGGCATTGGAGCTTTAGATTGATTATTGTTAAAAATCATAAGGATATTGAAAAGTTATCCAACGCCTGTGAAATATCAGCTGCAGCATTAAGGGCTGCAGGAGCTGCTGTAGAGGTAGGAATTACAGCTCGTGAAATTGAGTCAATAGCCGTAAAGGTTATTAAGCAAGCGGGAGCAGTTCCAAGTTTCTATCAGTACGGAGGATTTCCAGGGAAGATATGCGTTTCGGTTAATGATACCGTTATACATGGAATTCCTACGAATGAAAAATTCAAATCAGGCGATATTGTTAGTATTGATATTGGTGCATATTACAATGGATACCACGGTGATAATGCTGCGACTTATTTTGTTGGAGAGATTACCGAAGAGGCAAGAAAACTTGTTGATGCTACTTACGAATCGTTACACAAAGCAATATTAGCTGCCAAACCGGGAAATAGGATAGGCGATATAAGTAATGCAATACAAACACATGTAGAACCCTATGGCTTCTCGCCGGTTAAAGACTGGGTAGGACATGGAATAGGCAAAGACCTACATGAAGATCCACAAATTCCGTGTTTCGGCGAAGCCGGACGAGGCCCGAGATTAATACCGGGAATGACTTTAGCCATTGAACCCATGATAAATGTCGGAACACGATTAACAAAGGTTTTGTCCGACGAATGGACCGTTAAAACGTTAGATAGCTCATTATCGGCCCATTTTGAACACACGGTTGCTATCACAAATGATGGAGCAAAAATACTAACATCCGGTTGGGAGGTTGGAAAATGACAAGAAACATTCCAAACAACCACGCGGCACCGGTAATAGGACAACTTGTTACTTCACTTGCGGGTAGAGATAAAACAATATTATTTGCGGTAGTAAAAACTGAAGGAGATTTTGTATATCTCGCTGATGGTCGAAACCGTAAAACCGAAACACCAAAAAAGAAAAAGGCGAAACATATTCAAAAAACAACATGCATAATTGATGAAACACTACTTGTATCTAATAATTTGTTGTACAAAGAAATATGTAAAGCACAATACAAAGAACAGGGGGATGAATCTTGTCCAAAGAAGATGTTATAGA
>CAYJDA010000069.1:0-4988 GCA_964368815.1 uncultured Oscillospiraceae bacterium | reverse complement strand
AGCTCCAAAAGGTAGGTCTGTGGTGAAAGTTGCCTTACCCTCGGCACTTACGCTGATACTCCCTAAGTGGTGAAACAAATCTCGAATGTTTTTTATCTTTTATGGAAGCACCACAAGGAACGGAAAACCCACCTGTTGTGAAACTATATCCCATATATTTGGAGATTACTCAAGCAATGTGCAACCTGAAACAATCGGTAAAAACAATAAAAACTGCTCAGCGCCTACACCTGATATAGCAACCGCTCTATGATGTCTGCTGTGATTTCGAGGTCAAAAATATAACGCCACGGCTCTGCCATGACGTTATAGTGGACCATTTTCATACCGATTGTATAAATTGTTCGATTGATTTAGACCTACATACACAGTTTGTAAAATGCGAGTATGTAGCCGTCAAAACCAAGACCGGTTATCTGACCTATGCAGACCGGTGCGGTGAGTGAACGGTGGCAAAATTCCTCGCGTGCATAGACGTTGGAGATGTGCACCTCGATGGTCGGCAGTCCTGCTGTCTTGATAGCATCACGCAGGGCAACCGATGTGTGGGTGTACGCCGCCGGGTTGATGATTATCGCATCGTACTGCGCCGGTGCCGTATACCACCGGCTCACAACAGCCGAGTATATTAAGGTTAGGTCCGTTGACCACTAAGTATTATCCATTGTATTCCTTTTTTAGAGGGGACGAGTGACCTTTTGTCGTCCCAATGATCGGGGGTGACGTGTTTCGTATATGGTAAACCATTTCCCCACATACTCACCTCAGTGCATAATAAAACTTATCGTTCGTCTTTCAACTTTAGCCTAAATCATATACCCCTGTAAGAGGAGATATTGAAGGGTCGGTGGCGACGATCGGGTCGGTGGTGGCTATCGGCGGCTTGCTGACTACATCAAACTCGGTGGTTGCCATGCCGGTCCCCTGTATAGAAAGGGTATGTCTTCCGAGGGATAGGGTCTCGGTATATGCTCCGCTCAACGTTATATTGATACTGCCGGGTGAAGAACTGAAATACTTTGTCCCCACCGGTTTGCCGTCCACCATGACATCCCCCTCGAACGAATCATAATGGTCGTTTGAAGTCACGCTCAGCGGATCTCCTTGCACAATGGTCTGATTGCCACCCTTAATAATCTGTATCGGCTGTATCGTCACTGCCGCTATCCCGGAAGTTATGTTCACGTTGTCTGCGCCGGTAATCAGGCAGTAGTAGTATGTCGTGCCGTCGGTGTCGGTGGGTGGGGTGTACGTTTTATCGATTTCACCTGTGATTGCTGTGCCGTCTCTTGTGCTGTTTGTGGAGCTTTTATACCATTGGTAGGTAACGCCTGTGTCGTCGCTCTCCACCTTGAGCGGTGTGATATCGGCTGTGTCTGTGCCGATTACATAGGTTGCGCCGGTCGGCTGGGTGGTGATGGTCGGGAGGGTGCCTACCTTTATTTCGGTGCCGTCGAGGTATGCGCCGTAGTCATTTGGATTATTATCCAGCCTCATAAGCAGCTCGTCGCCCCTTTGCGCACCGGTTGCGATGGATTTCTTCGCCGGAAAGCCGCCTATGAGATACACATAAACCTCAGCGGTGGGTGCGAGGTTGTCTATTTTAAAGGACAAAACGCCACTACTTGATTTATGAGGATCAGTATTTACGACATATATTCCGGAATATCCGTCCACGTCTCCGATTTTGGGGTCGCCGCCCACCGTGACCGTCTTGGTCCCGGTGACCGCTGCAGTACCACCATTGTTGCCGCCGCGAACATTTACTACACTGCCGCCGGTTACGGTTATCGAGATGTCGCCGGTTAATGTATGGGCACTGTCTGGAGCATTGTTGCCGCCATAGATGTTATTCACACTGCCGCCGATCATGGTTATCATGGTGTTGGCGGTCAACGCTTTGCTATCACTACCGCCGAAGATGCTCCAATAACTCAAATCCGCGCCGTCTGCAGGTGCGTCTGCAACGCCCGCCTGTTTTAGTGACGGCTCGCCCGGGTCGAGTATGCCGTCGCGGTCGATGTCTATATAGACGGTGGTGCCGGTGCCGTCGGCGGCGATAATCAATGCGTTGCCGTTGCCATAAATTTCATGTATTTTACTGCCCGAGCTTGTCCCCGTGGTCGGCAAATAGCCCACTATGACATCGCCGGTGTTGAAGTTGGAGATGAAGATTGGGTAGCTATTTGTGTTATTATGAAGGATAATATTATCAAGGTCGGTGGCGACCGCGCCGGTGGCTATCTTGTCGCCTAAATTATAGCCATCATTATTGTACAAATATATCTCGGCATCGGCAGTTAGGTCGGGGGCGATTGTGAAGAATTCGACCACGCCTTGACCTGTGCCGAGCTTTATTCCGCTACTGGTGTCGGTATTGATCCCTACCTTAGCCGTGCCGCCCACCGTCACATTTTTATTTCCACCGACTGTTGCTCCATCATTCCTTCCCTCTGTATAGAGACTTCGCACATTGCCGCCGGTGACGGTGATGTTTGAACTGCCGGTGACATCCGCATCGTCAGTAATGCCACCACCATAGAGGTAAGTTACACTGCCGCCCGTCATATTTATATGGGTGTCCCCATCAACCTGATTACTTTCACTCCCACCGTAAATTATATCTACACTGCCGCCGGTCATGGTTATCAAGGTGTCGCCGATCAAGGAATCGCCTCTATTACCGCCGGAAATTGTCCAGAGAGACAAATCGGATTGGTCGACAGGGGCACCGGTGATGCCCGCACCTGATAGTGATTTCTCACCACTGTCGCGCACGCCGTTGCGGTTGTCGTCAATGTATATCGTTGTTTCCGTTACACTGTCAGTGGCGATATCGTCATCCTTTACAATCAAAAGCGCCGCACCGTTTGCGAAGATCAATTTACCATCTACAGTGGGGACTATCTTCATCTTAATATCGGTGCCGTCAAGGTAGGGGTTGTAATGTGCGTTGGGGAGTGTGAGTTTTATATACCCGATATCGCCTTCGACGGCACCGGTCGCTATGGTGCTGCCGGCGGTGTAGGCATCATTGGTGACGACATAAATTTGCGCACCGACTTGCAGGTTATCCCCCACTACAAAGGTTTCTACCTCGTTAAAATTATCGCCGAGACGTATGCCGTTGGCGGAATCGCCTATTTTTGCGGTACCGCCCACCGTGATGGTCTTGGAAACGGCTGTAGCCGTATCAAGAACTCCGCCGCCGTAGACATTTTTCATCACCGTGCCGCCGATAATGGTGACCGACGCGTTGCCGACGACCTTGCCTTGATATCCGGCGCCGTAGACATTGCCCCCTTGAACAATGCCAGTTTCGTTATGACCTATTGTTCCGCCGGTGATGTTCACGCTTGATGAGCCAACCGACGATTCGGGAATACGCCCACCGCCGTAGACATTTTCTCTCACCGTGCCACCACTGATAATGACCGAGGCGTTGCCGCTTACATCGCCGTCATCACCGCCACCGTATATATGAGACACGGTGCCGCCGAGCATGGTGATTTTTGTGTTGTCCGCGGTGAGGGAGGAATTCTCATATCCACCGAAGATAATGTACTCACCCAAATCCGCGTTGTCGGCAGGTGCGTTTGCAATGTTGAGCTTTTCGAGGGATAGATCTTCGGCATCAATCACACCATCGCGGTCTTTGTCCACATATACGGTGGTGCTATTACCGGTGCCGTTAATTATAAGCGCAAAGCCGTTTGCGAAGATGCTTTTGTCTAAAACACCTCCGAGGTTTACCATCGGGGCAGGTGCTATCTTGATCTCGTTACTTTCAAAATATGTTCTATAACCACCTATATCTTTTATTGCCTTGATATATTGCGCATCGCCGGCGACAGCCCCACTCGCAATGGTCGCGCCATCGTTGAACGAACCGTTTAACTTGGCGTAGACCAACGCGCCGGTGGAAAGACCGCCTGTACCTATTTTAAAGTTCGTGACCTCATCATTTGCCGTGCCTATCTCAATGCCGTTGATGTTGCCGTCGCCGATTTTCGGATTGCCGGACACGGTGATGTTTTTACTGCCGGTTACCGTCGAAGAAGTGGTGCCACCGCCGCCCAAAATGCTCGTGGCAACGGTGCCGCCGGACACGGTGATATTTGTGTCGCCGTCTACAGTGGTATTATTTCCACCGCCGATAATATGTTGCACACCGCCGCCGATCATTATGATGTTTGTATTGCCGGTGAGGGTTGTTCCGGCAGATAAGAGATCGGATTGATATCCTCCGTAGATGGCGTAACTGCTTAAATTCGCACTGTCGGAAGGGGCGTTGGTTATTCCAGCGGTATGAAGTGATTGGTCTGTGCCTGCATCATAAACACCATTGTTATTAGTGTCTATATGTATTGTTGTACTTGTGGCACTGCTGCCGGTGATAAAGATTGTCGTGCCGTTTGCATAGATTGAATCGCCCGATACGGTAGGGGTAGCTGCACCCCCCGGCGTGGCATAAACCCTCTGCGGCAGAACCAGTAACCCGAGCAGGACAATAAGCAACACCAAAATCGACGCGACTTTTAGCCCTCTTTCTATATAATCAATCCTAAACTTGCAGTCCATCTTCACCTCAGTAATATAATACAAAAATCATGTTTTCGCTTTTTATTATATCAATAAAAAAGGTGAAATGCAACACAATATTGGAATTTTAGTTTTCGATATATTTTTCATACTCATATCCATCTTTGAATATGATTCGAATTCTGTTTTTATCAAGCACTCTGATTTCATCTCGCTAAAAATTTCTCTTTTAGAATACGAAAAAACACCTAATCTAAAGCTATAAAATCAACTTTTAAATTAGGTGCTTTTAAGAAAATATTATATGGTGCAAGTCGGGCTCACTAAAACCGAGCAAAATAAGCCTTTTGCATCTACGGAATAGTTATGTTTTTTCTGAGGTGAAAAACCTATAAAAAGCCTGATGCACACTGGGTTTTTCCAGTGTGCATCTATATTGGCCAGTT
>CAYJDA010000068.1:0-4996 GCA_964368815.1 uncultured Oscillospiraceae bacterium | reverse complement strand
CTTTTCGTACATTTTGAATATACAGATGAACAATTAAAATACCCATAGTATAACTTGCACCGGTAAGGATAACATCATCCATAAAAAACTGGAGAAAAATTAAACTTAAAGATAATACAAAAGTAAAACTTAACACTTGCATTATTTCTTTATATACGGTTTTCATGTTTTTAATGGCAAGATATAATAACATCAAAACATAAAATCCATTAACAACATAAGGCACTTGGTACCAATCACTTCTTATGTAATAATTACTCTCGTCAATTGTGAAGATCTTGTTTGTAACGCCGTTTAGTAGTACCACTATTATATAAATTAAGTACGGAAGGACGTAGGGAAACAGTTTTTTATAATGATCTTTTTCATTCGAGTTAAAATCCGTTAAGGTGATAGAATAGAGTATAAACATCATGGGCAAACACGGCAAAAACACAAAATATAAGAGTATCAAGGTATACGATATGAAGTAGCTTGAATAGCTGGCAAGGGTAGTGGTACTAAGAACCGACGCAATAGTTAGAGCAACACTAATGAAGGCTGAGTAATACATAGCCTTTAAAAATCTAAACCTTAAATTTCTTGCCTCATAATCTCGCCTAAAGCTAATTATAACAGCTGTCAAGATGAACAGTGACGTATACTCCGCCAATAAATTATATTCCATCATTTATTCTTTTCTACTGTTTGTCTTATTAAAACCTTTACATTTTTAACACTTAACCGAAACAAATCTGTTAGATATTGCTTACATTATCATTATATCACACATATGCCTTAAAAGTCCATTGACGAAATGTTGAAATTTTCATTCTTATAAATTCATTATAAAAATACAGAGTTAGTTCCTTAAAAACGTAAACAATAAAAGCGTTCGTAAATCGTTTTGGAAAGCGAGCGATAAAGGGGGGTACTCTACTGTATCAACTATCTGTGAGTCCTACTGCGCAATTAATTATTTACTCAAAAAAGATTTTTATGCAAAATTTGTGTCATAAAACAGCTGATTCTAACATAATTTTTTTTATTTTAATAGTAAAAACTCATTTTTACTATAATTAATTATACCATCTTTTTTCATTTTTGAAAGCTCGTTTGATAGAGCACTTCTATCGGCACATAAAAAATTCGCAAGCTCTTCTCGGTTCATTGATATAGAAAAGCGTTTTTGTCCCATACTTTCATAGTGAAAATATGTTAGTATCTTATCTCTTAATGTTTTTTTAGAAATCACATCTATTCTTCTGTTAAGATATAAGCTTTTATTGGCAATAACATTTAGCATATTATAAATCAGTTGCCTATGAAAAACGCATGACGAACTGCAAGCCGTAATTATTTTTCGATAATCAAAAAATAAAACTCTACTTTGTGTCGCAGAAACAATCGACACTGGACTTCTATAAATTTCTGCACAGACGAAAACTTCTGCAAAGATATCTCCTTCGAAAACCTCTGCTATAATTACCTCGTTTCCATCATAATCAGTTTTAAATATTTTTACAGAGCCTTCAATTACTGCCCCAACAAAGTTTATGCTGTCCCCTTCATTTAATATAACTTCGTTTTTACAGTAATTTCTTTCAATAGCAACAAGGCAAGCAAGCACTCGATTAAAATCTTTTTCAGAAATATTATCAAAAAGTTTGTTATCCATAATTTTATTATATTTTTTTTGCATAAAGCCCCTTTTTGTTGTCTACACAACGGAAATGTTGTTACTATTATATTATAATATAGTTAAATTAGTCAACAACAATAAATATAAAAGCAAGGAGCATTAAAAATGAGAAAAAAAACTATTAAAATTAATGAAGAAAAATGTGTCGGTTGCGGGCTTTGCGCCAACGCTTGTAAGCAAAGTGCTATTGAGATTATAGACGGAAAAGCAAAAGTAACACGTGAAGATTACTGCGACGGAGTTGGAAACTGCCTTCCGGTATGTCCTGTAAATGCAATTAGTTTTTCGGATAAAGATGTTACCCCAATAAACGAAGCACCGTTGCCTTGCGGTTGTCCTGGCAGCAACTCAAAGGAGCTAAAACCTACAGAGCAGATAGTAATCAATTCTGCAAGTCAGCCTATATCAGCACTTAGACAGTGGCCTGTTCAGATAAATCTTGTGCCTGAAAATGCACCTTACTTCAATAATTCACATCTGTTAATTGCCGCAGACTGCACCGCTTATGCGTATGCAAATTTTCATAATGAATTTATGAAAAATAAAATAACTTTAATTGGCTGCCCGAAACTTGATGAAGGTGATTACACAGATAAACTTACAAAAATTATCACAATTAACAACATTAAAAGCGTAACTGTGGCTCGTATGGAAGTTCCTTGCTGTGGTGGAATAGAAAACGCAACTGTGAACGCTCTTAAAGCGAGCGGTAAATTCATCCCTTGGCAAGTAGTGACTATTTCTACAAATGGATCGATTTTAGATATTTAGTGTAAAAATTGTGGCAATATATGTTGATTTTATTATTAAAGAGGCATTAAGTTTACCGTTGTCTGCATCTGCTTTTAAGGGGTTTGCACCTATCCAAAAGATGTTTACAGATTATATTTTTGCATCATTTTTCTGACGAACAAAACGAACTAACCTCCTCTGTCGGCATAACGCTACAGGAGGAGGTTATAGAATATATTTTCGCTATTGATACAAATAGCAACGGCACCAACGGCATAAATGCAGTAACTAAAAACGAAACAAAAGCCGTAGGGTTTGCCGCCGGCGGAAATATCGGCACAGCATACATAGTTTGTTTTTTACAGAAATTTGGTAATGAGGTGTTAGCTTGTTATTTTGTCGGTATCCACCTCATAAACTGATGTTTTTAACTCTGTTTCGGATACTCTCTCGATAAAAAGAAGTTTGCTTGTTTCGTTGTTTCCGGAAATTGAAAACATCTGTGATACTCCGATTTCAAACGTCTTAACATCCTCGCCCGGCATTGTGGTGAATATATTATTTTCACTCCAGTAGATATCATATGCACCGATTGAATTTGCGCTAACAACATCTTCATAAATAATCTCCCCCATTGCAGCGACATCCTCTTTCGTCATAGCAAGTAAATCGTCCTCGCCGTTTTCTGCGGTGCTGTCCTCGTTTGAAGTTTCATCTTCAACAGGATTTTCAAACCTTGCAAGGTACTCCTCCACCCTTGTGCTATCCGCTTTGGATGGATCTATCGGCAGATTGAAAAGCACATTGACACCCTCGTGATCGGGGTTTGCGGTAATCTCACCGCTTTGCTCGTCAAAGAGGTATGCACCTATTGTCGGTGCTCCATCGCTTACGCTTAAATAAAGCTGATTTGCGGCAAAATATTCTATTAATTCAAGTTCCATCAGCTGATATTGAACACCGTCGATGAGTGTTCCCATGCCGGAGGCTCCAAAGGTAAAGGCATTGTGCAAGCCGGGATTCATACCCTTTACAAGGGGCGAAACGGTTAGCATAGATTCCATCATCTCAATCGGTGTGCCGTCCTCATTTTCTATCGCTATCACGGCATAGGTTTTGTTTTTGTCTACCACAAGGTCCGACACATCAATGCCCTCACCATGCGCAAAGCCCATAAATGTGATTTTGAGTCCTGCGTCGGTGCGGCTCTCGTTAATATCTACCGAATCATCAAGTGTAAACGGTGTTGCAAAATGGTCGTGGGTGACACCGCTTTCGTCGGTAAAGATCATGTCCTCGGCTACCTCTCGTGGGGTGAGTAGCCTAACCGAGGCAACCGCAGTAACGCTGAGTAGCGCAATAGATGCCGCTATAATTATAACTTTTTTCATACTAAACTTCCTTTTTTTAGTTTTTGTGGCAGAACTTATAATCCTACTGTAAAGCAAATCCTTGTCCGTTACATTTTCCGATAGAGCTTTTTTTATTAAATCGTTCTCTTTCATAGCTCTTTATACTCCTTTATATATAGTTTTCTAACCTTTGCAAGCGTTCTGTAAAGCTTTGTTTTAACCGTTGAGCTTTTCATGTTCAGCGAAATTGCAATCTGCTCGATACTGTTGTCACAGTAATAATAGAGGTAAAAAATTTTGCCCTCTGTTTGTGGTTGTTTCGAGATAAAGTCTGCAATCCGTGAAAGCAGCTCCTTTGT
Organism: uncultured Oscillospiraceae bacterium; assembly: GCA_964368815.1. Taxonomy (GTDB): domain Bacteria; phylum Bacillota; class Clostridia; order Oscillospirales; family Ruminococcaceae; genus CAYJBH01. The sequence continues at coordinate 872 of CAYJDA010000068.1, read as the reverse complement.
TACGTACTGCTCTTCTATATTTACGCCGTCTGCAAGGGCGGTGGAGTCGTATTCATTTTCATCATCGTCTGTCATGATAAGCGATAGATGATATTTTTCTTTGTTGCCTGTATAGTATCGGCTTAGTTTCGCTTTTGCCACCTGCCGCACAAAACCCTGCGGATTTTTCATGTAGCCGATTCCTTTGCGCTCTATGGTACTGTATACCTCGATATAAACTTCCTGCAATATATCGCCAACCTGTGAGAGGTTGTTGCACCGAGCGGCGATGTATGCCGCAGTTTTGTTATAGCTTTCGTTGTAAAGCCGGTTAAAAAATTCAAGTTTTTTATCGTTCAGTGTACATTCACCTCCTTATACTATCTATGTGTCTAATTATATAGTATTAGTTTCATTTAATTAAATAATTATTTAAAATAAAAACCTTGTCACTACAACAAGGCTTTTACTGTTTTATTCTTTAATTGTTAGGGTTGCATCGTTATAATTTAAGACGGTTCGTATGATATAATTTGTAGCAGATGTTAAATTTGTAAAAGCATATACATCGCCGGTTGACAGGTCAAACAGTGCTACCGGTGAATCTTGACTGTTGGCATCGTATAACATCAGGCTGACCTGCATTTCCTCGCTACCGTTAAGCGTTATACTTATCTGCTCGGAATTTGTTTTAAAGCTATAGCTTGGTAGCTCATGAAACGATAGCTCGATCTCGCCGTCTGCGGATAGGTCGTGAAACAGCTCAAGCGGTGCTTTCTCCTCGATTTCAAATGCAACCCAGTTATTATCTATATAAACGGCAACCCCGCCATCGTTTATATATGCATATGAATAGTTTTCTCCAAAGTTGCTTTGATCATCCTGTGTTGGTT
>CAYJDA010000067.1:0-5003 GCA_964368815.1 uncultured Oscillospiraceae bacterium | reverse complement strand
GCGCAGAGTTAGGTTTTTTAGGTGTCATTGTACGAACAGCGGTACAAACTCCACGTTTTTGTGGGCTGTTTGTGTCGGAGTACTTTTTCTCAAGTGAGTTAAAGCTCTTTCCGAGTGCCGGTGCAGTTGACTTTTTAAATGTAACCTCTCTACCTTTGCGAACTAACTGGTTAAATGTTGGCATTACTATCTCCTTTCCCTATTATTTGCCCCTTATTTATATAAGGGGTATGTTAAGGCATAAAAATGCCCGAACAGCTGTCATTGTACCATAAACGATACTACTTGTCAATCCCTCGGGATCGAGACACTAATCTGCAAGTCCTGTACCTGCCGGAATAATTTTACCGATAATAACATTTTCTTTGAGACCTGTTAGTGGATCGACCTTACCGCGTATAGCCGCATCGGTTAGAACCTTGGTTGTCTCCTGGAATGATGCCGCCGACAGGAAGCTGTCGGTTGCAAGGCTTGCCTTGGTAATTCCCAACAATGTAGGCGAACAGGTCGCACAAGCCTCGTCGTGTTCACTCTCGTTGGTGTAGGTGCGAACAAAAGCATTTTGTAGTTCAAACTCACTACGATCGATAGTAGCTCCGGCTATAAGCGTTGTCTTACCTGTGTCCTCAACTCTTACTCGACGCATCATCTGGCGAACGATAACCTCAATATGCTTGTCATTAATATCAACACCCTGCATACGATAAACCCTTTGAACTTCCTGAATAAGGTAGTTCTGAACAGCAACCGCACCCTTGATAGCCAAAATGTCCTGCGGGAATGCATGACCTTCGGTTATCATGTCACCCTTTTCTAATATCTCACCGTCGGTAACACGCAGACGTTGACCAAACGGAATCATGTAGCTCATCTCGATATCTACGCCATCTGCATCCTTGCCCTTAACAACCGCGTAACGATTTTTCTTAGTTTCATCGATGGATACAACTCCATCTATTTCACTCATGATAGCAAGTGCTTTTGGACGACGAGCTTCAAACAGCTCTTCAACACGAGGTAGACCCTGTGTGATATCGTCAGCATTAGCAATACCTCCGGTATGGAAGGTACGCATGGTTAGCTGTGTACCTGGTTCACCGATGGACTGAGCGGCAATAATTCCAACTGCCTCACCAATGTTAATTCTATCACCGGTTGCAAGGGAGTTACCGTAACATTTAGCACAACAACCAACCTTAGCTCTACAAGCAAGCACACTTCGAATATTGATTTTTTTGACTCCTGCCTCAACAATTTTTTCAGCCATTGTGGCATCTATCAGGTAGTCGCTGCTACAGAGCAATTTTCCTGTTTCGGGATGCATTAAATCCTCGGTGAGGTAACGACCCTGTAAACGTTCGGTTAACGGTTCAATCATTTCATTACCGTCTTTAATATCGGATACGGTAATTCCAAATGTCGTTTCGCAGTCCTCTTCACGGACAATAACATCCTGTGATACATCAACCAGACGGCGGGTAAGATATCCCGAGTCGGCGGTACGAAGTGCAGTATCGGCAAGACCTTTACGTGCACCACGGCTACTGATGAAATATTCCAGAACGTTCAGGCCTTCACGGTAGTTAGCCCTAATCGGAATTTCAATCGTTTTACCTGCGGTATTAGCAATAAGTCCGCGCATTCCCGCAAGCTGACGAATCTGGTTGATAGATCCACGAGCGCCGCTATCTGCCATCATATAGATAGGATTGCGATCATTCAGGTTCTCGGTAAGTGCATCGGAAACCTTCTCGGTTGTTTCGTTCCACACATCAATAATACTCTGATAACGCTCTTCGTTGGAAATAAGACCCTTGTTAAAGTTCTTAAGTGTTTCTCCGATCTGCTTTTCAGCATCCTCTAGCAGCTGTTCTTTTTGTGGTGGGATAATTGCATCGGCAATTGCTACTGTAACAGCGCCTTTGGTTGAGTATTTAAATCCTTGAGCCTTAATCCTATCTAGCACAAGTGCTGTTGTATCAGCACCGTGTATCTTAATACAACGTTCAATTATCTTTCCAAGTTTGTTCTTATTAACTAGGAAGTCAATCTCATAATTAAATTTTTCATTAGCATCTTTACGGTCGACAAAACCTAAATTTTGCGGGATTGGTTGGTTAAATATTATTTTTCCTGCCGTTGTGTCTATGAGTCTTTTTTCACCATCAAGCTCACGACGAACTCTAATCTTGGCATGGAGTGATACTACGCCCTCCTGATATGCCATAATAGCCTCGTTTTCGTCACGGTAAACGTTGCCCTCGCCCTTGTCACCCTCATTTACCATGGTTAAGTAGTAGCTACCTAAAACCATATCCTGGGTAGGAACAGCAACCGGCTTTCCGTCGGAAGGCTTCAACAGGTTGCGAGAGGCTAACATTAGTTCCTTTGCCTCACGCTGTGCTTCTAACGAAAGAGGCACATGAACAGCCATCTGGTCGCCGTCGAAGTCGGCATTATATGCAGTACAAACCAGTGGATGAAGTTTTAACGCACGACCCTCAACCAGAACCGGCTCAAAAGCCTGAATTCCGAGACGGTGAAGTGTAGGTGCACGGTTTAGCAGAACAGGATGTCCATTAATGACGCGTTCTAAACTATCCCAAACCTCTGGATGCGCACGCTCCACTTTTTTCTTACTGCTTTTTATATTGTTGGCAAAGCCACGCTCTACTAAATCCTTCATAACGAAAGGTTTAAAGAGTTCAAGCGCCATTTCTTTTGGCAGTCCGCACTGGTGCATCTTCAACTCAGGGCCTACAACAATAACAGAACGTCCGGAATAGTCAACACGTTTACCGAGTAGGTTTTGACGGAATCGTCCCTGCTTACCCTTTAGCATGTCGGACAGCGATTTAAACGGACGGTTGGAAGGACCGGTTACCGGACGACCACGACGGCCATTATCGATAAGTGCATCCACGCTTTCCTGAAGCATACGCTTTTCGTTACGTACAATAATATCGGGAGCAGATAGCTCTAACAACTTTTTTAGACGGTTATTACGGTTAATAACACGACGATAAAGATCATTGAGGTCGCTGGTAGCAAAACGTCCACCGTCAAGCTGAACCATCGGGCGAATATCCGGTGGGATAACCGGAATAACGTCCATTATCATCCACTCCGGTTTGTTGCAGCTGTTCTTAAACGCATCAACAACCTCTAAGCGACGCATAAGGCGAATTCGCTTTTGGCCTGCGCTATCGTCGATTTCCTTTTTAAGGCGATCGGAAAGCTCGTCGATATCGATTTTCTCCAGCAGCTCCTTTATCGCTTCAGCACCCATAGATGCTCGGAATTCCTCACCATAACGCTCGCGCATTTCACGGTATTCACGCTCGGATAAAAGCTGACCTTCCGAAAGCGAGGTAAATCCCGGATCGGTTACTATATATGATGCGAAGTATAGAACACGCTCGAGGTATCTTGATGTAATATCCAATATAGTGCCGATACGGCTTGGATTACCCTTAAAATACCAAATGTGAGAAACCGGTGCGGCAAGCTCGATATGCCCCATACGCTCACGTCGAACCTTTGCTTTGGTTACCTCAACGCCGCACTTTTCGCATATTTTGCCCTTATATCTTATTCTTTTATATTTACCGCAGTGACACTCCCAGTCCTTCTGAGGCCCAAAAATCTGCTCACAGAAAAGACCTTCCCTCTCGGGCTTTAAGGTTCTATAGTTGATGGTCTCCGGCTTTTTAACTTCGCCGTAGCTCCATTCACGCACCATTTCAGGTGACGCAAGACCGATTCGTATTGAATCAAACTCTTTAAAATCCATCATTCCTCCGGTTGTATTATTTATTTGGGTAATAATTGGCCTTACTCTTCGTCCAGCATGCTTGGGTCAAAGTCAAGATCGCCCAGAATATCTTCTATAACTTCACTCTCCAGCTCACTATCCAGCTCAGCATCAAATGCATCATCGTCAAATGTGGTGTTGGCGTCAAATCCGTCATCACCGTCAAAGTCAGAGTCGCCTTCTATCATATCCTCAATATCGTCGACGCTGTATCCATCGTTAAACTCACCTTCAACTTCAACATTGTCACCTACGTCAAACTCCGGCGGTGCAAATCCTGCTTCATCGTCAAAGTTTTGCTTCAGGTCGATTTCATTCTGGTCTTCATCAAGTATTCTCATATCAAGACCGAGCGACTGAAGCTCACGGATAAGAACTCTAAAGCTCTCCGGAATTCCCGGCTTCGGTATCTGCTGACCCTTAACAATAGCCTCGTAGGTTTTTAAACGTCCCGACATATCATCTGATTTAACGGTTAAAATTTCCTGAAGTGTATAGGCAGAACCATATGCTTCCAAAGCCCAAACTTCCATCTCACCGAAACGCTGACCACCAAATTGAGCCTTACCACCAAGCGGTTGCTGTGTAACCAAGCTGTAAGGTCCGGTTGAACGGGCATGAATTTTATCATCAACCAGGTGATGAAGTTTTAGGAAGTACATGTAACCAACGGTAACAGGATTATCAAACATTTCGCCTGTTCTTCCGTCACGCAGCCAGGTTTTTCCATCCTCAGAGTAGTCTGCCTGCTTTAAGCATTCAACAATGTCGGTCTCATGTGCGCCGTCAAATACCGGTGTCATGATTTTCCATCCCAACGCTTTCGCGGCATATCCGAGATGAACTTCAAGCACCTGTCCTACATTCATTCGAGAGGGAACACCCAGCGGATTTAAAACAATGTCCAACGGACGACCATCCGGCAGGAACGGCATATCTTCCTGAGGAAGAATTCTGGAAACAACGCCTTTATTTCCATGGCGACCCGCCATCTTATCACCAACAGAAATTTTGCGCTTCTGGGCAATATAACAACGAACCATCATACGTACTCCTGCCTGAAGCTCGTCACAATTATCAGGAGTAAATACCTTAATATCAACAATAATTCCATACTCTCCGTGAGGAACTCTAAGGCTGGTATCGCGAACCTCGCGAGCCTTTTCGCCAAAGATGGCACGAAGCAGAC
>CAYJDA010000066.1:3103-5357 GCA_964368815.1 uncultured Oscillospiraceae bacterium | reverse complement strand
CCTCGCTATGTAATGGTCTTTGCAAAATTATGTATTGTTTTTGCTGTGTGAGGTTGTTTCAATATTAAATTTTTATTTTTTATATGTATGTAGGAAATGTTTTCCTGTGATTAATATACTATAGAATAAAATGTTTGTCAAGGGTTTTGGAATAAAGTGGGTTTTGTTGCCGATACTATTTGGTTTAATGTTTGTCGTTATTTATTTTATTCTGAATTTAACAACAGATTTTAATTTTTATAAATCCTATTTGAAATTTTAACATCGTTTTTAAACAATAAAATTCTATGGAATTATAACCGCCCACGATATAAAATCATGAACGGTTATTGCTTTACATATTTATGTTATTTTGAATTTATAAATAATTTGAAACTATATCTTCTGTTGCAACTATTATTATTTCATTATTGCTAAATAAAGCTGCAGAGTTATGTGTATTCCATTTCGTTTCAAAATTAATCAAAAATCTACCATCATCCAAAAATAAAATTTCTTTTATACTTATAAATTTAATAATTTCTGTATATGTAGTAATATCCTGCTCGTTTTGAATAATATAGTCGTACAATTCTTTTTGTAACTTATTAAAAATATCTTTTTGATTATTTAAAAAATTCACATAAGTGTCTTGTTGTTTTTTGTTAGGAACTTCGTTTTCATAACAGTCTACACGTATATTAATATCTTTATCAAAAACATCAATATATTGAATTTTATTCCATCCTATTGAAAATGTCAATTCCCCGAATACTGAGTCGTTCATATTAACCTCCTAATTTTCTGATTTATACTGTGTTACTCCGCCGTTATGTCGTACATTTCCATGAACAACAGTAGGAACTAACTCCAGTGTTTTACAATCAGATTTCTCATGCCAAGTGTAATTTTCTTTAAATTTAGCTAATTCCTCTTTTGACATCCCGGTTTGTTCCATCAGCTTTTGGTCAGCTTGGTCAAAATTACCGCCCTTTCCATATCGCTTGTCTGAAAAATTATCTATTGTTACAGTAGCTTTAGAAACTCCTGAAAAGTCAGGCTCTCCGTCTTTAAACGGAATACTGTCAAAGCCATATTCTTTTTTCAGTTCACCCCATGTCTTTCCCTCTGGGTTTGTATGTTGACCGATAGGCACATAATCATCATCAGGAATCCAATAAGAATTGCCACGTTCTCCGCTCCAATGTCCATTTACACCATCAATAGGGCAACCTTTGTATTTATCCACCTCTGCCTCATTTACAGTATCATTTTCACCAAGAGCGATTACATCATCACCAATTATACCTTTATAAATATCTTGGCTATTTTTTTTAATCTCTGGTGTATCTATTTTCCCCTCTGCTTTAATCTCAGCTCCATCCTCTTTAAATAAATCTTTAAACGCATCAATAGATTCTTTTAAAGGCTTAATGGGTTCAACTTGAACCGCTTTTTCAATATTGCTGTTTATTTCTTTCATATTCCACCTACCTGTTACTTATGTGGTGCATTAAGTTGTCAAATATCTCTACCGACTCCTCGTTACCTAATCTTTGTGCGTGCTCATTTGCAATAATGGCAAGTATCCTATCTTGCTCAACTGGGTCGAAAGAAGAAATATTAGGCTCTAAATTCTCAAACATCTTATTCCGCCATGAACTAATATTATTTCTCTCAAAGTTAGATAAAGTGATAGCAGTTTCAGAATTAAACACTCCATATACTATTTTACTTCTCAAAGACTGAATTTCATCTATATTTTCAGCATTAATATATGCTAATATATTAGTTTTTGTAATAGAGTCGGTTTGTAATTTATAAACGGCATTCTCAATTTTCTTTAAAAAATTTGTATCAACCTCTAATTTTTTTGCTTTTGGCAACATAACATAGTTCACCAAATCATCTGTGTAATTTATACTTTCGCCGTTATCGCCTTCTTTTACGTAAATTCTTTCATCATCTTCACAACGGAAAATTTTACACAATATAGGCTCAAGCCAGTTGTTTTGATAAACTGCCGCAACACCTGTTTTTAATTTTGATAATTCAGTTATTTGGTCGTCATTTAAAGAAGCGGCTTTGCCCACCAACTCTCTGTCAGACATATCAGGAAGCCTTAAGATAATCTTTGTGTTTGTGTTTCGTATAACAGACATGTCAAGTAGCCCCGGAGATTGGTCTGCAATAATAAAGCCCTCACCATATGTTCTCATCTCTGCAATAGAGTTTGCAAGCATTTCAACTGATTTACCAAGCAGATTTGACGAGT
>CAYJDA010000066.1:1498-3003 GCA_964368815.1 uncultured Oscillospiraceae bacterium | reverse complement strand
TCTGCAATAGAGTTTGCAAGCATTTCAACTGATTTACCAAGCAGATTTGACGAGTCAGAACTTTGCTCGCTTGATGTCTTTTTGAGCAAGTTATGAGCCTCTTCTAAAACAGTTAAGTGGTTAAGCTCACTGTTGCTCTCGTTATTATACGCCATGCGATACTCTTGCATTTTCATAACTAAAAGCCCCATAATCAAAGCTTTAGTCTCTATAGAGCCAACTCGGCTTAAATCCACTATTACGTTTTCGTCATACAACTCTTTTGGTGTAAGCTCATCTGCTGTAAAAATCTGACCGTACAAGCCATTTGTGAGCGATTTAATTCTTGTGCACAGCGCACCACTGTAATCACCTTTGCTGTCGGCTGAATACTGAGACTCATTAATTACAATGTTAATTTGAATGAGAACATCGGCAAAACAAGGGTACATATATTTGCCGTCTTGGCTTTTATGCTTACACTCTGAGGTGAGTAAATTCCAACCTGCGCTCATATACGCTTTTTCCACCGCATCTTTCAAAACAGCAGGCATTGCCGCATACATAGGCCAACAAACATTAAAAATTTCAATAAGCTTGTCTATATGCTCTAAAACGTGTATATCATCAGGAAAGCTAAATGGGTTTATTTTTAGCAGTTCGGTTTTTTTAGAGTTTGTACCTAAAACTCTAACGTCATCCCTATGCCCAAATTTATTTTTATACTCGCCTTTTGCGGGCTCTATAACCATAAAGTGAACATTCTTTTTATACCTTTTATTTCGCTCTAACACCTTTTCAATTATCGAGTAAATAGCATTTGATTTACCTGAACCTGTTGAACCTGTAATAAAAGTATGCATAGTCAAGCTGTTTGCATCGAGTTGAACAGGTATTTTACCACCCACGCCCAATTCCTCTCGACCCATATGATAAAGATTTCCAAGTGGAATATATTTATCGGGCTTAGTTGTATCGCTTAAAATATTTCGCCCAAAGTTAGCTGTCTCTAAAACTGAAATGCCTAAGGTTGATTTTCTCGGCAAACTCATTTGAACCGCTAACTCTCTTCCACTAACTATAGATGCAGGTGTAATTTGGTTAAAATTATTAAACGAAAATACAGGGTGACTTAATTTGCTTAGATATGATTTTATTGTTTTAACTTTTTCGGTATCGTCCCAAAAGTTTATGTAAGAGGTCTCTATATTGGTGGAGTTTCCATTAATTAAGCCCTTATATGAGCTTGCAGCCATATTTGCATGAAAAGAAGTCGATGCCAAAAAATATGCTGCCGTGCCAAAAACACCGTAGTTCTGCCCCTCTTTTATTCTTTTTAACTGTTCGTCAATCTTATCAAGCAGTACCTCAACCGTTTTGTTTTTATAAGATATCTGTAAGCTTCTGCCTGTGGTCTCGGTTGTGGTTGTGCCGTCGGCTATACTTTTAATCTCTCCCACTGCCTCAGACTCGCCTATGGTGTCTGTTTGGTTTTTAGTAGTGCCAAAAGTTGTGGTGTCACTCCA
>CAYJDA010000066.1:0-1398 GCA_964368815.1 uncultured Oscillospiraceae bacterium | reverse complement strand
CTAAACGACTCAGACAGTGTTTTTGTCACTCCCTCAGAGGAGCTCTCGTTAAAAGTAAGCTCACTTTTTGCAAAAGGGGCTAATTTGGCGTACAACAGCTCATATTCTGCCTGAATATCCTCTAATAGCTCGTTGCTAAGCCTTGTGGCTATAAATATTGCAGAAAACGGCACACCTTGCATTGTGTCAATCATTTTCTCAATGCCTTGAACATAGTTTTGGTTGTCCACGTCGTCTTTTTCTCTTATAGAGGCAACACCAGACACACTTGCCACACTGCTAAAAGAGTTACCTGTACACCTATCTATTAAATTGTTAAGGGGTTTGTTGTCAAGAATTGCACTGCCCTCGTTTAAACTGCCGGGGTAATTGCCTAAAAAGTTGTGCATAAGCGACTTAGCCGAGCCCCTTGCAGACGATACTTCCTCTGCGCCTGTAGTGCCCAAGTATAGGTCGGTACTTAAGCCGTTGCTGTCTATTATCATTACTATGTTGCTGTCTGAGCCCAAAGATGAAGCATAAACACTAATAAGCTTTTGCAGGTTATTTTCGTCTTTATTGTACACTATTTTCTCTACTTTAAACAGTGACGCAGAGTATTGTAGTGGCGTTGCTATAAACTCTTTATCAGGCTTTATTATATCACATTTTGCAAGTTTAGATAAGTAGTTTTTTGTTACAATATTATCCGCTAATTCAAATGCGTTGTCTAAGTCGCTAAGCTCTCTTACATCTAAATCTACCGAAGTATTTACAAGTTCGCTCATCTTTTAGTTCCTTTCTTATTGTTATGTTGAGATACTTCATTTTGTTTTTCACTCGTGCTTTCATTACGCTCTCTAATTTTGTCTCGTTTGTCTTTATTTATTTTGTCAGAAGAAGAATTATTACTACCACCACTATTACGACCACAAACACTACACTTACAATCATTTTTGACTTTTTTGGGGTTGCTTTCATGGTGGTTTGATACTTTGGGGAGGTGTTGGCTCCTCCTACTCTCCTTGATGTAGTTGTTTCTGTTGATTTTTGATTTTTTCTCTTTAGCTTAGCACCAACTTTTTGCACATGGTTAAACCTATTAATACAAAAATTTTCTTTTAAAAACACACGAGAAATAGAGTAATAATCGTCAGTCCACTTGCTTTCGTCCTCTATATAGTCTAAGCTTGGGTCAAAATCTTCAAAAAGTTCCTCCTTGGTAACGCCGTTCTCAATTAGATAATCGTAAGCTTTACGTAAATCACCTGTCTCAAAATAAGGGTCCCCGTTTATATAGCCTATAAGCGCATATATTAAGCTTTCCCTATCCCTATTTTCAGAAGTTAGTGCGTTTTGCAACAAACCACTGGGCTTAAAATTACTCATATTCAACTCTCCTTTATATTTTCAATAATC
>CAYJDA010000065.1:0-5616 GCA_964368815.1 uncultured Oscillospiraceae bacterium | reverse complement strand
TCGCATATTATCTGCATTCCATCTGGTTGTATCGACAGCTCGTTTCCGGTATAAAACCAGACATTTCGCGTGATACCACAGCCGTTATACCATCGACTTGATGGCTCGTCACTGTTATCCACCCTAACGGCAATAAGGTTTAATCCATCTTTTAAAAAGGATTTTATATCATACCAAAAACTACTATAGCCGTAGGCTCGACCGCCAACCTCGACACCGTTTATATATATAGTGCTCCTACGATATATGCCCTCGAAATAAAGTATTGTCCTGTTATCAAGTTCCTCCTCGGCGACAAAAAAAGCCTTGCGATACCAGCCGACACCGCATTTTGCATATGCCCCTTGAAAGGAGCTGTTATTCAGTTTTTCAAATGGGTAATCGGTGCTCCAGTCATGCGGGATATTTACCTCCCGCCACAGGTGAGGGGTTGCAAAGGAATGGCTGTTTGACTCAATGTCCTGCAAACAAAATTCCCAGCCGTTGTTAAATAATGATTTTTTCATATAAGTCCTTATTATATCAATTTAATACTTTTCAAGATCGGTTTTTTATCTGCCTTTGGAAATGTTAACTTTAGATCTTTTATATCCTTGACTGATAGTTCAAGCTGTGTACTGTTTGGTAAAAGCTCTAACCTGCGCACCTCACCGTTAACCGATATATTTATCATAATTGACGAGGCAATTTGTGAGGCAAACTTAATACAAAGAGTTTTTTCATCCTCACAATTGAGTATGTTAGGATAGCATAGTTCGGCATTGTCCTCAATAACCCTTACTCCGAAAACATTGTCGGTGAGTTCGAATTTTTGCACACCTTTTGCCGAAAAATAACACGCCGCCGATATTTCCCTATCTGCAAAATACTGTCCTACACCACACTCTTCTATTTTAATAGGTGCAATTGTTCCGTCTGATTTATAGTGAACATAGCTTATCCAGGAATCACGATAATACCGATTGCCGCTACCGCTCATGTCGCAATAGGTGAAATACCATTGATTGTTCCACCGGAAGAAGTTGCCGTGCCGCCCCTGCTTGAAGCCGTTTGGCCAGGTTGCTGTCTTGAAAGCTGGGTCAATATTTTCTTCAAGGACTATACAGCCGGTGTAATCATATGGACCATAAAGGTTTTTTGACATGGCATAAAATGCGCCCCACGAGAGATAGTAGTTCCCGTCATAATAATGAAGATACGGTTTATCATCCGTCCATCCCTCGCCATAAGGACCGGCAGGATTGTTGACGATAAGCTCACGCGGTGCCTCGGCTAAAGATTGCATATCGTCGCTCATCTTGGCAATATAATAATCCCCCTTGCCGAATATTATATAGACCTCCTCACCCTCTTTATATAAAGCAGGGTCATAAACGGAATAGTCATCGTTGCTCGGTATCAGTGGTTTTTTCAACCTGTCAACCCACGGGCCGATCGGGGTATCGCCTTCCACGATTCCTATCTGCGATTTACCATCACACATGTCGGAAAACACCCAGTAGTATTTCCCATCCTTGCAAACAGCATCGGTTGCCCAACATGTGTTTGTCGGTTTTTCTATGTATGTATCCTCCGGCTTTAACACACACTCTTCTTTCCATGTTACAAGGTCGTTAGATGAGTAGATACACCAATCCGGCATAATAAATTCTGTGCTGTCGGAGGACTCATCGTGAGAGGCGTACATGTATGCCTTGTCATTAAAGATATATATATGAGGGTCGCAAATACCTTTTCCCCATGTGTTTTTCATTTCTCTCCTTTATATAAGAATAAATTTAACCGTACTTGTGTCCTTGCAGTTGCTGCCAACGTGTATTAAAAAAGTTCCTTTTTCAGCTTTTTTTATGTTGTCAGCTCCGGTGAATGCAAGCATCTCGGCATCTACTGTAAACGATATAGTTCGCGTTTCACCAGTTTTTATAAAGACACGCTCAAAACCTTTAAGCTCTCGTGCAGGTCTCGTCACGCTTGCAGTCGGGTCGGTGATATACATCTGCACAACCTCTTCTCCGTCAGAGTCACCGATGTTGGTAACATCTACTGATACTGTGATTTTTTCGTCCAATGTCATATTTTCTTTATCGACACAAAGGTTGTTGTAACAAAATTCAGTGTAGGATAGTCCGTGTCCGAACCAAAAATACGGTTCGTTTTCTTCAAAAAGATACCCCTTTAAAAAACCGGTTGGTTTTTGGCTGTAATATCCGGGCAAAAATCCGCTGTTACGCACAATGGTAACCGGCAGCCTGCCGGCGGGGTTCACATCGCCGAACAGCACATTTGCCATGGCTCGACCTGTCTCTTGCCCTAAATACCACCCCTCTAAAACCGCAGGAGCATTGTCGTAAACATACCCGCAGGAAAGCGGCTTGCCATTGATCAATACAACCACAACCGGTGTGCCGGTAGCAAGAACATGTTTTAAAAGCTCGTTCTGATTGCCCACAAGGTCAAGAGAGGCATTATCTCCATAGTGAGGCATGAGTGTTACCGCCTCACGGCTGGTGTTGGGCGAGCCGCCGAGACAGACTATTGCAACATCCGATTGTTTTGCAATTTCCACCGCCTGTTTAATACTTTGTTCTTCCTCTTCAAGAGTGTATAATTTTGGGTTGCTAAGTCCGTCCTCAACCTCGGTTTCCAGCACCTTATCGGCAGAGGTTATATGACAACCTTGTTGGTAAAGAACCTCACAATCATTACCAACATAGCTTTTTATGCCTTCAAGAATACTTACGCCGACATTTGGTCGTGCACTGTAGTAGCTGAATTCAACCGGGTCGGCATTCGGACCTATAACCGCTATTTTGTTTAATGACTTGATATTTAAAGGCAGTGTTTTGTTCTCGTTTTTTAGTAAAATAATTGTTTTTTCTGCCACTTCTTGTGCCAACTCGACATGGTGCTTTGATTGGACTATATCCTCGGCACTCTTTTCATCGACATATGGATTTTCAAAAAGTCCAAGACTAAACTTTAGTCGTAAAATTCTTTTTACCGTATTATCTAAAGTTTTTTCGAGCTCAGGATTTTTCTCGATTGCGTGTGTTAAATATTTGTATGCCGAACCCCATGGAAGATCCATGTCGACGCCGGCTTCGAGCCCCATTGCTGCAGCATCTACCCTGTTGTCGACAACATGATGCAGTATGTCAAGTCGCTCTATGTCGTTGTAGTCCGACACGACAACACCCTCAAAACCCCATTCGGTGCGCAGTATGTCGGTTAAAAGTCGTTTGTTTCCATGGCAAGGAATACCGTCAATATCGGCATGGGATGGCATAACACCGAGCATGCCGGATTTCTTTATAGCTACCTCAAACGGTGGCAGTATCTCATCACGAAGCATACGCTCGGTAATAACGGTTGGTGCAAAGTTGCGTCCGCCGTCAACCTGTGCATAGCCGGCAAAATGTTTGGGCGATGAGATCACATGCCCCTTTTCGACGCCGTTTTTACCTCCCTGTAACCCCTCGACTGCCGCCTGTCCCATTCGAGTAACAAGATAGGTGTCCTCGCCGAAAGTCTCCTCGATCCTGCCCCAACGAGGGTCACGACCGATATCCAGTACCGGAGTGAACGCCTGATGACCGCCGCGCGCGCTTGTCTCAATACCGATGGCATTATAGACTGATTTTACAAGATCGGTGTCGAACGTGCCGGCGAGTCCAATCGGCTTTGGAAACATTGTTGAGCCTTTGGCAAGGTGACCGTTTAGGCACTCGTCCTGCATCAACACCGGTATCTGTAACCTTGTGTTTTCAATTATATGTTTTTGCAGAGCATTGCGATATTTCGCCATACCTTTAGGGCAAAGTTTCTTGCCCGGAAGTTGGCAGGAGCCGATTCCGGCAGTCATTCGATCCTTTAATTCCTTCTTGATAATAGCTCCGTCATTTAAAACCGCTGTTTCCTCCTCCTTTGTGAGTGTGAGGACGGCAGGGTCGAGGGAAATGGTTTGGGCTATTTTTTCATCGAGAGACATTCTTTCGATCAGATCAATTACTCTTTCTTCAATCGACATAGTTGAATCTTTATAAATCATGAATTTCCTTTCTGTATTTATACGAATATTCCCGACACCATAGGTATCGGGAATATGTTATTGTTTTACCCTTTAATCGCTCCCGACATAAGGCTTTTCTGTATCTGCTCACTAAAAATAAAATAAATAATCAGTGTTGGCAGTAGTGCGATAACCATTGCCGCACCGATAACGCCCCAGTTGATAAAATAGTCGCTTTGATAGGACATGATGGCAACCGGAAGGGTACGAAGTTCAGATTTGGAGTTGAACACCATTGAGAACATTAATTCATTCCAGGAACTTAAATAAACAAAAATTGAAACGGTGGCTATTACGGGACGAAGAAGTGGCAGAATGATGACATAAAATATTCGATACGGTCCGCATCCGTCTATCCTTGCCGCTTCGTCTAAATCTTTCGGTATGCCGTTTATAAATCCTGAAATTATGAATGTAGCTTGTGGGATTGCAAATGCTGTATAAGATATTATAAGTGAAAAATAGCTGTTTAGTAACCCTAAATCACGAAACACGAGAAACAGCGGCAACAGCGCGGCATGTACCGGTATCATAATACCGACAGTGAAATAGAGAATCATCTGTTTGCCAAATTTAAAACCAAGGCGAGTTGCGGCGTATGCAGACATACAGGAAAAAATTATAGTTGCAACA
This sequence comes from uncultured Oscillospiraceae bacterium, assembly GCA_964368815.1. Classification (GTDB taxonomy): domain Bacteria; phylum Bacillota; class Clostridia; order Oscillospirales; family Ruminococcaceae; genus CAYJBH01. Next base: position 914 of record CAYJDA010000065.1, on the reverse strand, counting down.
ATTGTGATGGAGGTAACGACAAGACTGTTGAAAAGCGCGGTGCCTATCTCTAAATTTTTAAAGACGGTAACATAGTTTTCAAAGCGAAAAACCGATGGTAGACTTAGTGCAGACGAGCTGAAAATCTGGTCGTTGTCCTTGAGTGAAAAGGTGACAAGCCAATAGATGGGGAAAACCTGAATGACTGTGTACACTGCAAGGAAAATCATTACGCCGGGGTGAGTTTTTTCAAGATTGCCGTTTGTTACTTTAATCTTTTTATTCATAACGTCATCTCCCCCCTTACAGCTCGTCGTATTTTTTGAATATCTTGTTAATACCAATCGCGTACAAAAGACAGAATGCGACGATAACAACGGTCATGGAACTGCCAAGGCCGTATTGATGCTTATCAAATGTGGTCAGGAACATGGTGAGGGTCGGCACCTCGGTCATATTCATCGGCCCACCCCTTGTGATGAGGTATATAAGGTCAAATGCCTTCATAGAACCGACCACCATAAATGTTGCACATATCTTAATTGCAGGCATAATCATCGGTATTGTTATTCTTGTCGCAAGCTGAAAAGGAGTTGCACCATCAATGCTTGCAGCCTCGTTTATGTCGTTAGATATCCCTTTTACTCCGGTGTATAGAATAAGCATGTAGTAGCCCATCCACTGCCAAAGCCCCGGGAGGATAACAGAAATAAGCGCTGTGTTTGTATCCACTGTCCAGTTGACAGCCTCAAATCCGAACATGGTCAAGAACTCGTTAAAAAGTCCATACTGTGGATCGTACATCTTCTTCCAGAGCTGCGCGGTGATGGCGGTCATAATTAAAACCGGTATAAAATATGCGGTGCGAAAGAATTTTTCGAATTTTGTCACACGAGAAATAACTATAGCGATAAGTACAGCAGAGGGAAGTTGAA
>CAYJDA010000064.1:0-6001 GCA_964368815.1 uncultured Oscillospiraceae bacterium | reverse complement strand
CGCCCAATTTTAATGACCACCATGACAACAATTTTATCAATGATACCGCCGTCTCTCGGCATAGGCGAAGGCTCGGAAGTACTGCAAAGTATGGGTATAGTAATTATAGGTGGGCTTATAACCTCGACGCTGCTTGTGCTACTGCTAATGCCGGCATTCTATCTGATTATTGATAAGAAAAACAAGGTGAAATCATAAACAATAATATATTGAGAAAGAAATTTAAAAATAACAATTCATACCCAAAATTAACCGAAATAAAGCCGCTACAAAAAATATGTAGCGGCTTTATTTATTAGCTATAGATGATTTCGTAACGACCATTCAACATAGCGCAATGGTAATTTATTCTACTTGTTTCATAAATCGAGTTTAAAAAAAATCTTGCTTTTTGTAATATTTTACAATATAATTAATTGTATATGGGCTACTGATAATACAGAAATAAATATTGACTTTTTTACATATTGTTTTTTAACTAATGTTCAATAATTAAGTCATTAAAAGTGAGGAGTACCGAATGAACACTCAAAACCATGAATATGTAAAATTTATAAATGTTTCTAAGAGTTATAAAATGGGTGAACAATTTATTGTTGCGCTCAACAAGATGAATTTTTCTATAAATCAAGGCGAGTTTGTTGTTATATCAGGGCCGAGTGGAGCGGGAAAAACCACCCTTATTAATATATTAGGCGGCATGGATACTGCCGATGAGGGTGACGTAATACTTGCAGACAGTAATATTACTGCTTACTCAAAAAAACAGCTAACAAATTACCGATGCTACGATATTGGCTTTGTTTTTCAATTTTATAACCTTATGCAAAACCTAACTGCATTAGAAAATGTTGAACTTGCAACCGAAATATGCAATCAAAAGGTAGACTGCAAACAAATATTAAAAGATGTGGGGTTAGATAAGCGCACAGGAAATTTCCCTTCTCAGTTGTCCGGAGGGGAACAGCAACGTGTTGCTATAGCGCGAGCGCTTGCCAAAAACCCAAAACTATTGCTTTGCGATGAGCCTACAGGTGCTCTTGACTATGATACAGGAAAAACCATATTAAAACTACTTTGGGACACATGTAAAAAAACCGGTAAAACTGTTATAGTCATCACTCACAATCAAAGTATTGCAAGCATGGCAAACAGAGTCATCCACATAAAAAACGGTACTGCCGTTTCTGTGAAGGTAAACGAACACCCCGTAGATGTAAATGAAATTGAATGGTAATAAATGAGACGTAAAAAACTGATACTTAATGTTATTAGAGAGTTGCGATTTAGCTTTAAAAGATTTTTAACAATTTTTTTAATCACCGTGCTGGGATCCTCTGTATACATAGGCTTTGCAAGTGTTGGACAGGACATGCTTCACACTTCAGGTCTGTATTATGAAACTCAAAATTTAGCGGATTATCGAATTTTGTCTAGCGTAGGTTTTTCACAGGAAGATATAAATTACTTAGAAGAAAACGATGCCAAAACACAGGTGCATGCGGGCTACGGCTTAGATGTCTTGACGAACGGTGAAGACGGCGCTATGCCTGTAAGACTACATAGCCTGCCGGTGAATAAAGATCAAATAATGGTCAACGAGCCTGTCATTATTGATGGCCGTTATCCGCTTTCGAAAACTGAGTGCCTAGCGGACATAGCGTCGGGGTATGCAATAGGCGATGTGATAGAAATTTCGGAGGAGAACGAGGAGAGCAGTAATAATCTACTCACACAAAAAAGTTTTGAGATTGTGGGCCTTATAATTTATCCCTACTACATAGAATCGTCTCAAAAATACGGTAATACCTTGCTTGGAAACGGGCAACTTGAGGAGTACTTCTTAGTTTTGGAATCCGCCTTTAACTCAGAATATTATCTCGAAGTGTTTTTATCCGACCTCGCAACCGATGGCATTGACGCATACAGCGACGAGTATAGGCGGCTACAAAACGAGGGCGCAGAGCGAATAACCACACTTGCTAACGAAAGAATAGATGAAAATTACAGCGCAGCCGTTGAGGAAGCAGAAGCTGCACTGCTAAGTGCAAAAAGTGAAATAGACGACGGCTATGCACAGTTATCCCTGTTACAGCAACAGTATGATCTCCTGCAATCACAAACGGTTGGTATTGACCCAAGCTCAATAAGCTCATCGCCTCAGATGTTAGAGCTGAGTGCGAACATAAGTGAGCTTGAAGAAACATTACAGCAGGCAGAGAATGAATATGCAACAAAAGAGCTGGAGCTATCGCAATTCTCAGCACCTACCTGGTTAGTTCAAACAAGGCAAGACCAGCCTTATTATATAAGATATTTTGAAGTAGTACAGGATTTAGAAACACTTGCAACCGTTTTTCCTCTTGTGTTCTTCCTCGTTGCAGTGTTAATTTGTCTTGCAACTATGTCGAGAATGGTTCAAGAAAAACGAACTGAAATGGGGATATTAAAAGCCCTTGGATATAATAACCGCGCACTGTCTTTTATGTTTATAAGTTATGGGGCTGTGGCAAGTTTGTTTGGTTCAATTGTTGGAGTTGCGGTAGGATCCACTATAATACCGCTTGCAATATGGGAAGCTTACAGCATTATGTATAATATGCCGGAGCTAAAATTAACCGTCTATCCGGAAATTGTACTTTTAAGTATAGTGTTTAACCTAATCTGCACAATTGCTACCTCTCTAATTGCCTGTTTTAGCGAAATTAATACATGCTGTTCAAGTTTGATGAGGCGAAAAGCTCCTCCTCCCGGAAAACGAACAATTTTTGAGTATGTTAAACCACTTTGGTTAAGGATTAGTTTTTTTAGCAAGCTAACTATACGAAACATTTTTCTTTATAAAAAACGAACAGCAATGACAATTTTTGGCGTTATGGGATGTGTTGCCTTGTTGTTGACGGGCTTTGGTATCGGCGACGCTCTTGAAAACGTATTGCCTCTACAGTTTAATAAGATATATACATTTAATGCAACGGCTGTATTAAATGAAACAGCGATGAATACATCAAAAAACAAAGTACAAGAGGTGATAGAGCCCATAGGCGAAGAGCTGTACTTTTCAGAGTACAGCATTGATTTTGAATACAAAGGCAAAAGTAATGCGGATATGATAGTTTATATGTTCGTACCCGAAAATCCTGATGTTCTGAGTGATTTTATTCGTTTTTACGACCCATACACAGGTAACCAGTTTAACCTTACCCCCGACGACGGAGTTGTTATTACGAAAAATATTGCAAGTGTGTTTAACGTAAATATAGGCGACAACTTAACACTTCGCCATAATAACAAGGCCGTAGATGTAAAAGTTGCAGGCATAAGTGAAAATTATTTTAATAACTACGTGTTTTTAACGCCAACTCGGTATGAAGATTTATTCGCAGAGCATGCCGAATATAATCGGATTAACATAAAAATAAATGATGGTTTAGATGTAAACGACACGACAGACTATTTGATGAGCACAGATCTTTTCTTGGGAATATCAAACTCAGAGGAGTTCCAAAATGAATTTTCGTCTCTTACGGTAGGCCTTAACGCAGTAGTCAGAATGTTAATAATACTCGCTGTACTCCTTGGAGTTGTTGTGCTATACAATCTCACCTACATTAGTATTACCGAGCGAACCCGCGAAATATCAACTCTTAAGGTATTGGGCTTAAATTCTTTTAAATGTGCAAAATATATTTATAAAGAAAGTTTTTATCTCACAGTTCTGGGAATAGGGCTTGGGTTATTGTTCGGAACTTGGCTGATTGATTTGGTTATAAAAACAATGGTGATGTACTATTTGTATTTAAAACCTACAACAAACCCTGACTCTTATATTTTTTCAGTTTTAATTTCTTTATTTTTATATTTGATAGTAAATATTGTTTCATTAAAAGATATTTTCGCTATTAAAACTGTGGATAGTTTGAGTTTTAACGAATAAGATTGCCTATTAAAAGGCCAAGGAGATTTATGTTTAGTTTATTACATATTACAACTTTAATATCAATGCTATTAGGAGTTATATTAATCGTAAAGTTTATACCTGATAAAATAATGAATATAACCATGAAGGTTATATCCATTGTTTTAATTATCCTGCAACTATCAATATTTGTTTATGATTTATTGCACTACGGAACTATTCTTTGGCATAACTCATTACCACTAAATATTTGCAGATTATTTATTCCTTTATATCCTTTTGCCGTTTTCATGCGAAAGGAAAATATGTTTTGGCGCTCTGTAACCTCCAACTGCGCAACCTTTGCCATTATCGCGGCAATAGCGGGCGCTCTGTTTGACGAAAGACAAGCAGAAGCCGTATGGTCTTTTCATTTAATCCAGGCTATAGTACTGCATTTTTTAATGATAGTAGGTTCTTGTTTATTATGGAAATCGGGCAGATATAAACCTATAAAAAAGGACATATTTTTAAGCTTTATTCCTGTTGTGATCCTCGTGGCAATTTGTTGGGTTTTGTATGATATTACAGGTTGGGAATACAGCTTTGTAGCGGGACGCAAGGGAACTCCATTATATTTCTTTTATAGCCTAATGCCACAGGCTGTGTACATCATCTTACTCTATTCTCTGGCATTTGTAGGTAATGCCGCAATTTTCTATAACAAATGGGTATTTAAGAAGGTTTATGGTAGCGATAAAATAATAAAATAAATACACTCCCCAAAAGGCCACTTATCATCGCAGGCTTGGGTAATAGCTTTCAGATTATCAAAAAACTATGAACTACCGTAATATTATTCCTGTGTTGATTCGCATTTATTATTGTTCGCAGATAACCTCTTATTTGTATAGTGTGCCATTAAAACATATATCGCTGAAGCTACCGGAACGCTTATTATCATTCCGGCAACTCCGCCAAGTCCGCCACCCACAACAACTGCCGCTAACACCCAAACTCCGGGAAGACCTATTGAATTTCCAACCACCTTTGGATAGATAACATTTCCCTCCAGCTGTTGTAAAACAATAATAAAAATAACAAAGAAAACAACCTTGTCCGGCGCGGTTAATAGCATAAGAACTCCGCCTAAAATTGCTCCGAGGTATGCACCGACTATTGGGATTAATGCTGTTAATCCTACAAACATTCCAACCGCCCCAGCATACGGAAACTGGAATATAAGCATTCCTAATGTGCAAAGGCATCCTAAAATTACCGCTTCGGTACACTGTCCTATTATATAGTTGTGAAACGATTTGTTTAGAACATTTAATATAAAATTTGTTGTGTTGATGCTATTAGGTTTAATAAATGCCTTCTGAACCTTTTTAAGTTGACCTAGAATGCTTTCTTTTGCAAATACTAAAAATATGGCAAATGTTATGGACATAAATGCATTAAAAACACTGCTTGTAATGGAAGATATAATGCTGATTGAGGAATCAAACAAACTTCCAATCCCGCTTGTAAGGTACGATGCGGCGCTGCTTAAAAAGCTTGGAATATCAATCTGGTTAACCTGTTCAACAATAAACTGCGTAACGCTTGGAAAGATGTGTTGGTTTGCTATAAAAAAATCTTCAATTTCTTTTAGCAAAGCCGGCAGCTCTTCAAGTGCTACTGAAAAAGCCCCTGCAATTTCAGGGATAACTACTGCAATAACAAGAAGAACTATTCCAATGACTAAAATTATCGAAAGAAGTAGGCATATTCCTCGTCTACTTTTGTTTATTAGCTTGTTTTTAGATTTTGGAAAATAAATTTTTTCAAACTTCATGAGTGGAATGTTAATTATATAGGCGATTGCAATACCAACAAATAAGGGAGATACAATGTTAATAATCGTTCCCGCTATACTTGCTACGGTAGGAAAATATAGTACAAGCAATAAAATTAATGCTGCAAAGATTATAATTCTATAAATATTCTTGTTTTCCAGCCAGCTTTTCATAAAATACCTCTTTAATATTTATGTTTTATTTATTCTAACATAATTTTAGTAATTTGAACAGCAAAAAATTATCTCCACCCGCGGTGGAG
>CAYJDA010000063.1:0-6276 GCA_964368815.1 uncultured Oscillospiraceae bacterium | reverse complement strand
CGGATATGTTTGCCATGAGTTAGAAGAACGGTATAAAATATTTAAATAGAATTTGTTCTATCTCGTCAAAAGTTTTCGATATAGCAAAGAGTATGAAAATTCATCCCGACAATTTTCGTTGGTATGGTTCGTTTCATAACGAGAGCCATCATCCTCATCTACACCTAATCTGTTACAGCACAAAACCGGGTGAAGGGTATCTCACAAGGCACGGTATAGAAAAGATGAAGTCGGCACTTACGAATGAAATATTTAAACAGGAGCTAACGCCTATCTATGCACATAAATCGGCGATGCGTGATGAGATGAAGCTTGAGGCGAAAAAGGTTTTTCATGATTTGGCGACTAAGAAACATTCGGTTAGTTGTGAAAATCCGGTAATGAATAAATATATTTCGGAGCTTCACCGAGAGCTGAAAAATGTTAAGGGTAAAAAGCAATACGGATATTTGCGACCGCAACTAAAATCGTTGGTGGATAAAATTGTGGACGAACTCGCAAAAGAGCCAAGTGTCGGTCGTGCGTATGGACTATGGAACAATCTGCAAAATGAAGTCAACAGCTTTTATCGAGATGATGAGCCGATAATGCTTCCCCTATCGGAGCAGAAGACATTTAAATCCATAAAAAATATGATTATACAGGCGGTTGCGAAGATTGATTATTTGCAGTTGCAATCACAAGCTTCGGTAAACTCCTGTGTAATAAATTTGCTAAACAGCCTTGGGAAAATATTTGTGAGAAACATACCGCAGGACAGCACCACGACCCATCAACATATCGACAGCAAACTCATGCGCAAACTGCGTTAGAAAAAGTTATCGCTCGGACAGAAAGGTGACGAGCAGGAACAGCGATACAATACTCATATATTGGAGTAAGATTTATGAAAAAACAAAAGATAAAGCGTAAAAAAATACGACTGTTTAAAAAGGGTTATCCGTTTCGTCGGGCGACCTTTCATCGTAAAGTCGGTAAAAGACATTAGGAGTAAATTATGTCACCTAAATATATTCATTTCACCGACGAGCAGAAAGAGCGTGCTAACAACATCGACCTCGAGCAGTTTCTGCTCAGTAAGGGTGAACGTCTCGAAAACTCCGGCAAGGACAAACGGCTGTGTAGTGACCACAGTGTTACCATTCGTGGCAATACATGGTTTGACCATGCAAACGAAAAGGGCGGCTATGCGATTGATTTTGTAAAAGTGTTTTATGGGTTAGATTTCCCCGGGGCGATGACCGAGCTTATCGGTGAATCCGGTCGGGAGCTTAACCGACAAACCTATGAGAAAAAGATAGAACCACCGAAGAAGTTTGCCTTGCCGCCAAAAAACGTTTCCATGAACAGGGTATTCGCATACATGACAAAGCACCGTGGGATAGACCCTGCGGTGCTTTCGGCTTTTGTGAATAAAGGGTTGATTTTTGAGAGTAAGGAAATGTCCAAAATCACAGGCAATGCACATCACAATGTAATTTTTGTAGGACGTGACTCCGGCGGCGGCCCTGCCCACGCGCATAAACGCAGTATCAATTCCGATGGTAAAAGGTTTATGCAGAACGTCGAGGGGAGTAATCCACACCACAGCTTTCACTACCTCGGCGGTAGCGACAGACTATATGTCTTCGAGGCACCGATTGATTTGCTCTCGTTCATCTCGTTACACAAAGAAACCAACTGGAGGTCGCACAACTACATCGCCCTATGCGGAACATCATCCATGCCACTAATGACACGGCTTGAAGATGAAAATATTCATCGGGTGGTGTTGTGCTTGGATAACGATAAGGCAGGGCATGAGACGTGTGAACGGTTTAAGGATTTGCTCGCAGATAGGGCGGTGGAGGTTAGTCGGACTGTGCCACAGGGAAAAGATTTTAATGAGGAGTTATTATTAAGACAAATCGGCTATACACAAGATTTAACAATGAACTAATGCCGTTCACTCTATTTCTTCGTTCATCAAGATATCTGACCAGTTTCTTTTCTTATATACAAATCGAATTATTTTCACCGTATCTTCGGTGACGATATAAAATGCCAAGAAATTCTTGATCACCAAAAACCTAAACCCTACCTGACGAAGGAAATCATCGTCCACAAGAGGATTGCTAAAAGGAAAATTAGATAGGTTTTGTATCTGTTGCATACTTAAATCAAGCAGATTATTAGCGGCGGTTAAGTTGTGTAGTTCATCTTTGATGTAAAATACCGCCTGCTCGATATCACTTAAAGCTTTGTCGGTAATTTTAATCTTATACTTCACTGTTCAGTCTCACTTTGAGGTCGTTCATAGCTTCGGTAAAGTCGGTGGTTCTGTTATTATGCACATCCAAAAGCCCTTCGTTTAGAAGATTGTAGAGTTCTAATTTTCCGGTCAACTGCTCGTACAATTCGATGGCAAGTACGGCTAAATCTCCTTTGCCGTTTTTCGTAATAAAAACAGGCTCGCTGTTGGCGTGGCAAAATTCTGATATTTGATTGTAGTTGTTTCTTAAATCTGCACTTGGTCTTATAGCCGGCATAGTTATCACCTCTTTGGTTGTCGTAGTCAAATTATATCATTTTGTTGATATGAAGTCAAATGTTTTTTAGGAGAAAAAATGAATTCAGTATTTATTTTAATCACCGCCGCTCTGTCTATGTTCATAGTCATCGGCGGTCTTTCTGTAAGATAATCATCACGAATATATTTTGTCGAGTAGTGTGAAAATACATGATGTTAGCTCAAAAAAAGAACGCAAAGAAGTGCTGTTTGACATTAAAAACTTAACATACACTATCAATAATAAGACTATTATTAACAATATAAATTTAACAATTTATAAAGGAGAAAGAGTGGTAATCCTTGGCGACAACGGTCAAGGTAAAAGCACGTTTACAAAGTTGCTTGCAAGGCTTATTAAGTCAAGTGGTGGCAGTATTTCTCAAAATTTGAATGTAAAATTTCCGAAGAAAAAAGGAAGCCAGCAATGGTTTAAGGAAGTTGCTTATGTGTATCAAAATCCAAACTATCAATTGTTTATGGCAACAGTAGAAGATGAAATTTTATTTTCGGCACATTCTGTTGATTATGCGCAAAAAATTGTTGATATGTTTGGGATAGAACCGCTTTTAGACAGACATCCACACTCACTTAGTGAAGGACAGAAAAGAAAAGTTGGTGTAGCTACAATGCTGTCTATGAAACCGCAAGTAATCGTATTTGACGAGCCGACTGTTGGGCAAGATTATACATCGCTTAATAACTTGGTTAATATAATCAACACCATTCACGAAGAAGAAAACAACACAGTTTTAACAATTACCCACGATATAAGATGTGCTGAAGCTTTAGCCGATAAGGTAATTATCATAGAAAAAGGCAAGATAATCAAAGTCGGTGGAAAAGATCTTGTAAAGCAGTATTTTAACAAGCTATGAGGCAACATAAAATGTTAGCTCTTATCTAACGCCTGCGTTAGAGTCTTGATTACAGGTGTGAGTGGTTAGCCTATAAAGCAAAATGGCAAGATAATTGGTGCTGTAACTCATATTTCAGTAAATGGCCCAACAAAGAAATATGTGATTTTATCGAAAACACATTAACCTCAGCGGAAAATATAACAAAATAAGTGTAGGGGTGACCCTATCTTGTCGCCTACATAATAAACAAAAATGTTAGTCCTAATTTGAGATATAATAGGATTAACACTTTTTCGTTGACGTGCTACAACGTGAGGTGTATAATAGTATAGTTATTACAAAAAATTTTTGTTATTTTGTTATATTGTTTAGTTTTGCTTGTGGATAATGGGGGGAGTATTTAAATATCGGAATACCTATTATCGAACCTCGTCCATGGAATACTATATTAAATAGAGTTATTGATTAAAAGCATAAACTGGCAGTTGATGTGGCTAAGTCCATTCATCTGCACCCATTAACCGATCTCCTACGACAACTTGTGTAATATATTCGATTATTCAATATCATCAAACATAAAAAGAAAGAGGTGTAAAATGTCCGCGAAAAACAATTCCGAAAAAACTCTTAGCCGTATCGACCTTATCTGCCTTGCGATAGGCAATGTCATCGGTGGTGGTATTATGTCGCTTGTCGGTATTGCCATCGGCATGACAGGACGCTCCGTCGTGCTTGCTCTTATCCTATGTTCCGTGATGGTTCTGTTAGCAGGGTTACCACAATTTTTTGTAGCATCGTCGATACGCATGAGAGGTGGATTTTATACTCAGGCGGCACTTTTCGGCGGCACTTATTTTGCGGGCGTATACGCTACAATATTTATTTCGTTTTTCTTCGGAGCGGCACTTTATGCACTATCGTTTGCCGATTATGTATCGTCGTTTTTGCCGGGAGTCAACATGCAAGCCGTGGCGCTTGTATTGCTTACTGTCATCGCTGTTTTACATATATTGGGAATAAAAATAGCTGCAAAAGCACAAATAGCAATGGTTGTTATCCTCGTGCTTGCACTTTTGATGTTCGGCGGTTTTGGACTCTCGCACGTAAAACCCGGCTTTACGGAATCGCCCGACTGGTTGACCGGCGGTTTTGCAGGCTTTATGGGCGCTACCGCACTTATGAGTTTTGCTACAACCGGCTCGACTTTTATTGTCAATTTCAGCCGTCAATGTAAAAACCCAACAAAGGATATCCCGATAGCCATTCTTTGCAGCACGGGTATAATCACACTAATTTATTTAATTGTAGCGATAGTAGCGGCGGGTGTTTTACCTCTCGAAACCGTGGCTAATGAATCACTTGCTCTTACCGCTTTCGAGGTGCTCCCTTTTCCTGTTTACTTATTCTTTATGATAGGCGGTGCGATGTTTGCACTTGTAACAAGTCTTAACGCACTTTTTGGGTGGGTTGTGCCGCCGATTGTGCAGGCGAGTGCAGACGGTTGGTTCCCGAAAATCCTCACAAAAACCAATAAAAAATTCAACACTTCGCACCTTGTAATAATTATTATTTACGCGCTTGCATGTGGAGTTATCCTTTTTGGATGGAATATCGGAACCATAGCAAACGTTGGCAATTTTTTAAGCAACTGTCTCACAGTCATTCTATGTTTGGCAATGATTCGTATGCCTAAAATCATCCCAGCGGCTTGGCAAAAATCAACTTTTCGCATCAATAATAACGTTTATTACTTCCTTTGTGTGGCCGGTGCAGCTGTCAGTGCCATATTCTGCTACTACTTAGCCGACGGACTCACTTCTACGGAGGTTATTTTCACCTTTATTTACCTCGCAGTTTCACTTGTTTACCCGGCTATTCGCACCAAGGTAGGCGGAGGGATTCGCATCGATACAGATTATGAGGAGGTGTAAGATGCAAATACCAAAACGTCCTCACAATTTAAACGAAAACAGCTCAAACGACGAGATAAAAAAGACTGTTTTTGATGCTGCGGTAGCAAACGGTCACCTTATTTTCGGCACGGTCGTGCCAGAGACAATGATGCCTACTACACGCACGCTTGAAATTCAGTATCTCGACGATACAGGCCGTGCATTCGTTGGTTTTTCTTGTGGTAAACCGATATACAAAGAGATTATGGCAAATCCGTATATCTCGGGAACTGCGGTTATTATGACAGAGGGCAGAAGAGGTTTTGCACTTAGAATAGATGCAAAACTCACGCCTGTGACAGACGAAAAAATATACGCCCGATACTGGCAACAAAATCCCGGTACCTCGGCGCTATACAGCAAATGCCTTGAAAATTTTAAACTTTTTGTTATGGAATCGGGCGACGGTGAGCTCTTTGATTTATGTCTTGACGATGTGACTCACCGATACAGATTTTCTTTCGGCGAAAACAGTAAACCAAGGCCGTGGTTTTACAAAATAACAGATAACTGCACGGCTTGTGGAGCGTGTGTAGATGCTTGCATGATGGACATTATCGACATAAAAGATGGCAAAGCAATCATTGATCACCGAGGTTGCCTCGAGTGCGGTGTATGTTACGAAGCTTGTGGTTTCGGTGCAATTTCAAAAGATGGAGAAGTCACCATAATATAACGCATTCAAAGCAACACATCACATATATAGTCATTCCACCTGAAAAACTATAAAATGTGCACAATATGACAATTAATCTCATAGGGGTAATTTAATATTCACCTGTTATGAGAGCATTTGCCAGTTTACGTTGGAAACTTAATTTTAAACATCTATGATTCAGCATCTATAACGTAGCAAAATGCATATAATATAGTTAATACAGAAAATTCATATTACTCGAACTTGCCACACTGAGAA
>CAYJDA010000062.1:0-6382 GCA_964368815.1 uncultured Oscillospiraceae bacterium | reverse complement strand
ATACCAGTCTGCCGCCGCGGCACTGGTCTTATAGGTATCAAACAAATTACCGTATGCCCAACCGCATTGATCCCAGTAGTTGGCGTTGTCTAACGGCTCGATAACCTTTGTAGTTTCATCGACAAACTGCCAGTTTACACCCTCAATACCGTAGGAGATGAGGTTGATAAGGTACGGGTTTTCTTTATCATAAAGCAGGTTATAGATCTGATATGCCTGAGTTTCATACTGGGAGTTTACACCGATAGCCGCCATTGTTTTTGCAACCTCACCGGATCCTAAGAAAGGAGCTACGTCAAAAGGTACTATGGACATGCTTTCGGAATCGGTCGCCTCAAAGCCCCAAACGGGAAGATTTCCGGAGAGTGTGTCAGGGTTGTTAAGTGCAGTTCTGACGGCAAATTTGCCGGCTTTGATATCAACAGCGAGGTCAGCCTCGGTCAAGGTTGCGGCGTCGGGTCTGATATAACCGAGCTCGTTCCATCTGCGCATAAGCTCATAATACTCGAGCATTTCGGGAGTTTCGTGCATATTTACCGCTGTTGGGGTAGCCTCACCAATCTTAAAGCCTACCGGATTTGTTGTGCCGAAAGTCTCATAACCAAACGGGGTGAAACCATAAGCATCGGAAGCACCTGTATGCATAAAGGGAGTTACGTCGGGGTAGTTTGCAACAATGTACTCAAATAGGGGTTCAAGGTCGGCAAGGGTTTTTACTGTTGTCGGGTCAAAGCCGGCCTCTTCAACATATTTATTTACATACATAACAGAGTAGGAGCGTGCATGTATTTGAGTGTTGGGTATTGCATAGAGTTCTCCGTTTACGGTAGCGGAATCCCATGCAGATGCCGGGAGAACGCCTTCCCAAACATTCGGTGCAACCTCTTTGATTTTTTCGAGGTCAAGTGCCTTGTATGCACCTCTTGCTACATCAGAGTAGAAATTGTTTGTCCATGTAGAGGTGAACATCAGGTCAATCTGCTCATTGCCGGCTAACTTCAACTGCATCTGCTGACCGTGGTTACCAAAGTCATACCAGTTGATGTTTACATCAAATCCGAGTTCTTCTTTGATGTAGCTAACCATTGCCTCCTCGACTGCATCAATTCCGGGCATGGTTGCATTCGATATGCATAGATGCCATTCAAAAGGGTCTTCTGCTGTTGGGATAGCGCCGGTATCTTCGGTGGAGCTATCCTCCTCTGTGTCCTGTGACTCTGAGGCGGGTGTGGAATCTGCCGGGTCTGTCGTCTCTGCCGGGGCACAGCCTGCAAAAAGCATTACCGACATGAGCAGTGCGAGAACTAGTGCTAAATACTTTTTCATTGTGGGTTCCTCCTAAAAATTTTTTATTTTGCACAAGGTTTTCATATTATACCTTGTCAGCAAACTATCCTTTTACCGAACCTACGGCAACACCTTTCACAAAATACCGTTGGAAGAAAGGGAATACCACGAGCATAGGTCCGGCCGAGATAACAGCAAGTGCCATTCTAAGGCCTTCGGACGGGATTGACATGCCGGCCGCGCCACCTGCGCCTGCTTGGGTAGTAAAGAAGTCAACACGTTCCATTACCTTTTGTAGGTAATATTGTAGTGGAATAAGGTCATTCTCCGAGATATACAGCATAGCAAGCCACCAGTCATTCCAAAATGCGAAGGCATAAAACAATCCGATAGTCGCAATAGATGCCGAGGAAAGCGGAATAATTATTTTGAAAAATGTTTTAAATTCACTTGCACCGTCAATCTTTGCTGCCTCTATCATCTCAAATGGAATTGTCCTCATAAACCCTCTCATCATGAAGGTGAACCAACAATTCACACCATAGGGTAGCATCAACGCCCATACCGTATTGGCAAGGTTAAACACCTGTGTATAGATTATGTAGGAGGACACCATACCTCCATTTAGCAACAACGGGATGATTAAAAACCACTGGGTGAACTTTCTTAGTTTGTAATCTCGACGAGAGGCAACGTATGCAATGGCGGTTGTCATGCTTAAAGACATTGCTGTGCCCACCACCGTAACAAAAACCGTTATACTATAACTTTGAATAATTGCCTCCGGTGCGGCAAAAGCATAGGTATAGGATTCAAGAGAAAATTCTCGCGGCAAAAAAGTATATCCAAACTCAGCAATAGCCGCCTCTGAGGAAAAAGAGATTGAAAGCATGTATATAATGGGAACTACAATCAAAACACTGATTACAGTTAAAACTATCATTGCAACTATTTGTTCAAAAGTTAGCTTTTTCGCTCTCTTTGGTACGATGTTTTCTTTCATTGTATCTACTCCACCTTAAAATATTGCATCTTCGGGACTTACCTTGCGAATGACGAGGTTTGTAGTCAACACAAGAAGAAAACCAACTATAGATTGGAAAAAGGAGGCTGCGGCAGACATTCCTATATCGCCTGTAACACGCAATGCACGAAATACGTAGGTGTCAATAACATCTGTTACTTCATAAAGTATGCCGGAGTCACGAGGAATCATATAAAATAATCCGAAATCAGCGAACATAATTTTGCCAACCGCCAGCACTGTCATAATAATTATTAAGGATTTTAGTTGAGGTATCGTGATGTATATTTTTTGTTGAAAACCGGAAGCACCGTCAATCTCTGCCGCCTCATACAGCGCTTTATCAATGGAGAGCAATCCGGTGTAAAATATAATTGCGTTGTATCCGATCATCTTCCATATGTGCATAAAAATCAAGAATGGTGGCCAAAACCCGGGTTCTGAATATAGATTAACCGAAGTGCCGGTTATAGTTTCTATAAAACCTCCGATAACACCATAGGTGGGATTTAAAAATATGTAGACTAAATATGCGATGATAACCCATGATAAAAAGTAGGGGAAAAATAGAATTGTCTGGTATAACTTAACCCACTTTCGAGCTAATGAATAGAGCATCATAGCTATAATGACAGCAAGTGATAAACCAATCACAATGAATATAAGATTGTAAAATATGGTGTTTCGTGTAGTCCGCCATGCATATTGTGATTCAAAGAAGAACATAAAGTTGTCGAGACCGTTCCAGTCGCTTCCAAGAATACCTTTCGAATAGTCAATGTCTTTAAATGCTATCAGTAGACCGCCCATAGGCATATATGCAAATAAAAATAAGGAAATTATCGCCGGTAAAGACAGTAAAAATAATTGAATGGTATCTTTATCAAGAATAAACTTTTTTGATTTGTTTTTTTTCATCTGTCTACTCCGTAATTTCTGTAAATGTTGTTTAACTACAAAATGTTCTCTATCGTAAATATAACAAAGATTGCATCGGCTTTCAACTGTTTTTTTCAGTAAATCGACTTATTTTAACTGTCTTTTTTAGGTAAGTGGTTTTGGTAGGCAGATTAATTCAATGCAAATTTTAAATATGATAATTAGAGCTGCCACAATTTCATTGTTTTTTGATTTGTAAGTTTTGCACAAACAAAATCCGCTTTTGGACATCAAAAAGTGCTTTCTATTTGTTAGATTTGCACAAGTAGATATAAAAAGTGCAGTGTCTGCGTTTGATGCAATAAAATAGTGGAGTGGTGTTTTCTCGGTATATAGTAGACAACCTCAAATTAGTATCGTATAATTATATTAAAAGATCAAGGAGTGAAAATGCAAAAAGTATTGATAACGGGTTCCAATGGTTTTTTAGGTATTCGAGCGGCGTGTGAGATGCAAAAAAAGTTCGACGTTATTTCGGTAACCAGAAAAGATTTTGACATTACAGATGAAAAGGAGGTTCTGCAATTTGTCGAATTAGCAAGACCAAATTTTGTGATACATTCTGCCGCGATATCCGATATCGAAACAACAGAACAAAACCCGGTATTGTCCGACAAAGTAAACCGGTTAGCACCATATTATATAGCAAAGGCTTGTAAAAATGTCGGTGCAAAACTTATAAACATGAGTTCCGATCAAGTGTACACAGGAAATACAGAACGAGTTGCCCTTCGTGAAGATGCCCCGCTGTCACCACAAAATTTATATGCAAAACAAAAACTCGAGGCGGAACATCTCGTGTCAGAGATATTGCCGACGGCAGTCAGTCTACGCTTAACATGGATGTACGATGTACCCACCTCACCGCTTTTCCAACACAAAAATTTGCCGCAACTAATTAAAGAAGCGGCAGAGAATAAACAAACAATAAAGGTGAACACGAATTTGATGCGCAGTATGACATATATAAAAAATGTCGTGGAAAATCTTCCAAAATGCTTCGAGCTATCAGGCGGTGTATACAACTACGGCAGTGAAAACGATGTCGCAACTTACGAACTCTACACCCACGCCGTCGAGGTAATGGGATATAAAAAAAGCATAATAGAAACATTTGACGGTGATATGCGAAACATTTCAATCGACACTGCAAAATTAAAAAATAACGGAATATTTTTCCCAACAGCTAAGGAAGGGCTGACAGAAGCTTTTATGTAAGTACCACTACAAAGGGTATGTGAAAGATTTGAAAGATTTGCAAACTTTCTACCTCTTGACGACCTCCTGTTTCGCTCCTCCGGCTCCGGGTCCTGCAATTTTTTCGCTCCTGCCTCTTTTAAAATGTTCATCTCAATAACATTTTTATCGCCGTAGTAAACGGTGCTGTTGCTTTTTTCTTTAACAAAATATTGTTTGTCGAATACAATCCCCCAATCTAAAAACAATCGAAGCTGTGACTTCATCGGATGCGTTCCGGTTTTCATTACTATAAACCTACCTTTTGGGATGGATTTTAGCTCGTCCGAGGTCATCAAGGCTCGCTCTATCATTATCAGATTTTTTGTTGGATCTTCCTTACCACGGCTTACCGTGCCGGATTGAATCGTTCTGTTATCGAGGAAAACATTGAGCCGTGACAGCACGGTAGAGAGCACCGCCGCCATTCCCTGCTCGCTTGCGTTCAAAGCGGCGCCCGAAAACCACCTTGCCTTATGATTCTTAGGCAGTTTCTCCATCAACGCCTGAAACTGATTTTTCTGTAACCTCCCCTTGACCATCTTCACCTCCAACAAATCCTGTATCATCTTGAACACCGTGACGATGTGCCGCTCATCCACTATCTTGTAGTCTATCTTGGTCGGTGGGAGATATTCCGACACCAACAAAATCACAGCCGTGAGCGCTCCCTCGGCACTGTCGTAAAATATGCGTTCTGCCCTATTGATGAGTTATCACCACTACAGGCAATAATCGTTTTAGAGATAATCTTTGCATGTTTTTCTGTTTTAGCTTTTGCGGTAATGTTTTCGTTGTCGGCAAGGTAGATATCCATGTAAACATTCACGAGATACAAAAGATTATTGCCGTCGGAGCGGGTAGGGTTTCGCAGATCCAACACCGAAATATTGTATCCATAATAATCTTTTGCAACGGCGGCATAGTTTTTCGCCAGGTCTCCCTTGGTATCGGTTGTTATAAATGACATTCCGCTTGCACAAGCGTATTCGAGGTTTGGATAAAGGAAGTATACCGTCTTGCCGACACCGCTTGCACCTATCATCAGGCAATGCACATCACCGGTGTCAACCAAAGCGGTGGTGTTTCCGATCTTGTCGTAGCTGCAACCGACTATAACACCCTGCTCGGTAGGAAGATTCTTTCCTGCTCGCCAGTCGGAGGGTTTAAACGGAATGTGTTTGTATATCTGCTGTATTTATTTTTTAGTCGCAAACCTAGCAACACCGTGTTGACCGTCACCAACCGTTTTGGACTTTATCCCACGCAGGGAATAATAATGGGCAACCATAGAAAGACCGCCGATGACTATGAACATAGACAGGGCGACGGTGATTAAAATAAATACTGAATTCATTTTTTCTCCTAAAAAACATTTGACTTCATATCAACAAAATGATATAATTTGACTACGACAACCAAAGAGGTGATAACTATGCCGGCTATAAGACCAAGTGCAGATTTAAGAAACAACTACAATCAAATATCAGAATTTTGCCACGCCAACAGCGAGCCTGTTTTTATTACGAAAAACGGCAAAGGAGATTTAGCCGTACTTGCCATTGAATTGTATGAGCAGTTGACCGGAAAATTAGAGCTCTACAATCTTTTAAACGAAGGGCTTTTAGATGTGCGTAATAACAAAACCACCGACTTTGCCGAAGCTATGAACGACCTCAAAGTGAAGCTGAACAGTGAAGTATAAGATTGAAATTACCGACAAGGCTTTAAGTGATATTGAGCAGGCGGTATTTTACATCAAAGATGAACTTCACAACATAACCGCCGCTAATAATCTGCTTGATTTAAGTATGCAGCAGATACAAAACCTATCCGATTTCCCTTTTAGCAATCCTCTTGTGGACGATGATTTTCTTCGTCAGGTAGGATTTAGGT
>CAYJDA010000061.1:0-6660 GCA_964368815.1 uncultured Oscillospiraceae bacterium | reverse complement strand
ATCATTTTTGCAGTTTATGCACTTAATTCTACCGAAACAGAGGTTGCCCCACAATCCGAATCTTCGACGCCGGTTAGCTCTTCCGAGGTTGTAAGCATTGTGGTAGATAGTGAGCCGGAATCAATTCCGGAACCGGAGGAGTTTGAGGTAGATTTTGAAGAATTACAGGAACAAAATCCGGACATATACGCTTATATAGAGATACCCAATACAGATATTTCATTCCCTCTGCTTCAACACCCTACCGATAATGCATATTATCTGCGCAGAGACTTAGATCAAAACGATAGCATTTATGGAGTTATTTATACAGAACTTTATAACAGTAAAGAATTTACTGATATAAACACAGTTATATATGGCCACGACACTAATGATGGGCAAATGTTTGGAGCGTTAAGAGCTTATTATGACGAAGATTTTCTCGTCAAAAATAATGAGATAATAATACATACTCCAACCGACGAACTCACATATAATATTTTTGCCGCTTTACCTTATGATGACAGACATATTGCATACACATATGATGTTACAAACTTGGAAAAAAATGCAGAATATATCGAGTCATTAAAGTTAAATGTTAATCGTGAAAATGCTACTTTTTTAGAAGAGTTTGAGCTAACACAGGAAAGTAATATCATTACCTTAAGCACCTGTTATGGCGACATTACCAATGAAAGATATTTAGTTTTGGCAGTTTTGCAAGAGTAAAATAACTAAAAATACAGGTGGCGATAGGAGTATAGTTATGGACGTGCAGGATAATGGATTATTTGCTTGGGAAGAAAATGCAGAATTTTGGGATGAACAGATGGGCGATGAATCTAACTATTTTCATCGAGACATTGTTCGACCGAATGTAAATAAACTGCTTAATATCCAAAAAGATGACCTTGTTCTTGATATTGCATGCGGGAACGGAAATTATTCACAGTATATTGCCAAGCAGGGAGCAAGGGTTGTAGCTTTTGACTATAGTTCAAAAATGATAGAACTTGCCGTTAAACGAAGACATGATGTTTTGGATATGGTAGACTTTAAAGTTTGTGACGCAACCGATTATAATGAGCTTTTAAAGTTAAGACAAACACGACCTTTCAGTAAAGCAGTAGCTAATATGGCTATAATGGACATATCAATAATAGCCCCTCTTTTCAAGGCTGTAAATGAAATGTTAGATCAAAACGGTATATTTGTATTTGCAACACATCATCCATGTTTTACATACGAAAACAATGATTATTTCACCGATTGTACTAATAAGGGTATAGCTATTGAAGGGCAGCCGGTTTTACAAAATTATTATCATCGTTCTATCGGAAATATTTTTAATGAGGCATTTAATAACGGTTTTGTTGTTGATGGGTTTTATGAAACACCGTTTTTGGGAGAAAAAATTCCAATTATAATGGCCGTGAGACTGCGAAAGATATAGTAAATAAATAAAACAACGCTGTAAAGATAACGTTTCGTCATTTACAGCGTTGTTTTTATGAGATTAAAGCTTGTTTTAATGCGGAGTCCCCAATCGAGTAAGCAGAAGGTGACAATTTCCGTTAACAGTGTAATTTCCCGAACATGCAGAAATAAATACGCTATCACCTTTGGTAATACTGAGTTCCTCGCTATCAGAGGCAATGCTTCCACAACCATCTAAAATGAGTAATGAATGAAAGGATGTATCATCAGCAGTCAAAATCTGTGTGCCGTTAATATTTAGATCATCAACCGCAAAATATTTACAGTCAATAAGGTTTTGTGCATCGTTAATTATATTTGTGGTAGGGGAGAGGGTAGACACATCAATCGCTTTATCTATATGTAAAGGACGTTGATTGCCGTCTGCTCCTGTTCTTCCATAGTCATACACGCGATAAGTGGTATTTGAATTTTGTTGAATCTCTGCGATTACAATTCCGGCACAGATAGCATGAATAGTACCGGCGGCAATATAAAAACAGTCACCGGCCTTAACAGGAACCTCGTTTAAAATATCCGTTAAAGAGTTTTGTTTTATGTGATGCAAAAATTCCTCTTTGGATATAGTACTGCTAACACCGTAATAAATTTTAGCACCGGGGTTAGCCTCAACTATGTACCACATTTCATTTTTACCGTATTCGCCCTCATTTGTAAGGGCATATTCATCATCCGGATGAACCTGGATAGACAAATCCTGTTTTGAATCAATAAATTTAATCAGTATCGGAAAATCCTTGAAGCCATCAGCATAAGTACCAACAGCTTTTGGGTCTTTTAGGGTATAGTCCTTTAAGCTTTGTCCTGCGTGGTCACCGTTTAACAAAATACTCGAACCATCGCAATGACATGAAAGTTCCCATGATTCCGCGAGTATTTCGCCCTCAAATTTCTTATTGTAGCTTGTCTTTAGTTTTTGACCACCCCAAATATAATCCTTAAATGCAGGCGATAATTTGGTTATCATAAAAATCTCCCTATATTTCTCAGTGTGGCAGGTTCGGGTAATGTAAATTATATCATAGTTAAATAAAAAAGCAATAACTCTCGGGCAGAAAAAGGTTTTTCTAAGAAATAGTTGAATTTAGTCTCAATGAGTATTATAATATAACTATTAATAATTAATAAAATAAAGGTGGATTTAATTTATGGCAATGCAAAAGAAAATGGTTGAAGAAATTACCTCTATGGATGTAGACTTCGCTAAATGGTATACAGATGTAGTAAAAAAAGCTGATTTGATGGACTATAGCTCAATTAAAGGCTGTATGATAGTACGACCTTATGGTTGCGCTATATGGGAAAACATAAAAGATAAACTGGATGGGATGTTTAAAGAAACAGGACATGAAAATGTTATGATGCCAATGTTTATCCCCGAAAGCCTACTACAAAAAGAAAAGGATCACGTTGAAGGTTTTGCGCCCGAGGTTGCATGGGTGACACAAGGTGGCAGCGAAAAATTGAACGAACGCCTTTGTGTTAGACCAACATCCGAAGTATTATTCTGTGAGCATTTTGCCAAGGTGATCGGGTCATATCGTGATCTACCTATGCTATATAATCA
The DNA here is from genome assembly GCA_964368815.1 of uncultured Oscillospiraceae bacterium. GTDB lineage: Bacteria > Bacillota > Clostridia > Oscillospirales > Ruminococcaceae > CAYJBH01. Next base: position 3,611 of record CAYJDA010000061.1, on the reverse strand, counting down.
GTGGTGCTCCGTTGTTAGATGGGAAAAAACTACACGCCCATTTTTAAGAACCTCTGAGTTCTGGTGGCAAGAAGGTCATACTATGCATGAATCAGCTGACGAGGCAACAGCTGAAACCGAGCAGATGTTAAATATCTACGCAAGAATGTGTGAAGAAGAGCTGGCAATTCCGGTTATAAAGGGCAAAAAAACAGATAAAGAAAAGTTTGCCGGAGCAGAAATTACCTACACAATTGAGGCAATGATGCATGACGGAAAAGCTCTTCAAAGTGGTACCTCACACTATTTTGGTGATGGATTTTCCAAAGCGTTTAACATTACCTTCCAAAGTAGAGAAAACAAGCCGGAATATCCACATCAAACTTCGTGGGGTATGTCTACACGAATTATTGGTGCAGTAATAATGACACATGGCGACGATAATGGCTTGGTGCTTCCACCTGCAATTGCACCGATTCAACTTGTTGTAATACCCGTTGCAATGCACAAGGAAGGGGTTTTAGACAAGGCGAATGAGCTTAAAGCAAGAATATCAAGTTTTGCAAGGGTTAAACTTGATGACACTGATAATTCACCAGGTTGGAAGTTTGCTGAATACGAAATGAAGGGTGTTCCTCTCAGATTAGAAATAGGACCTAAGGATATTGAAAAAAATCAGTGTGTTATTGTTACTCGGCATAATCGAGAGAAGTTTTTTATCTCGCTTGATGAACTTGAAACTCAAATCCCAATGCTACTCAAACGTGTGCATGACGGGCTATATGAAAGAGCGCTAAACAACAGAAATTCAAGAACATATATAGCAAAAAAATTCAGTGAACTAAAAGAAGCGGCAGAAAAAGAAACAGGTTTTATTAAAAGTATGTGGTGTGGAGATCTTGCCTGTGAAACAAGGGTTAAAGATGAAGTAGGTCTAACATCAAGGTGCATGCCTTTTGAGCAGGAAGAAATTGCGGAGAACTGTGTGTGTTGTGGAGCAGCAACAAACACCATGATTGTTTGGGGTAAAGCATATTAGTTCTCTTTTACAACAACAAAAGGTTTGGTTATGAATTGTCCACACTGTGGTTATTATTGTGCTCAATCGTCAAAATATTGTAGCACCTGCGGTTATAATTTACAACATACGCAACAACAGGTTACGAGTGTTGTGAAAAAACGGGGGAGAAATAAAAAGGACTACATAGTAGTTGTACTGGTAGTCCTTTTAGTGTTGATTGAATTAATTGTTTGGATTACTTCTGATGAGCTGTCACTTAATGATTTAGATCATAATTCAAATGGCGAGATTAGTGAAAACGCTTCAGAAAATGATAACATTACCTCTTTTGATTCTTCTGGTCAAAATGAACCCGGTCAAATTGATGAATCTGTCTATCTAAGAGATAATTATACCGAAATTAAGGGCGATGGCACCGATGTTAATACAGTAATGGTATATATTATTGGCTCCGACCTTGAAAGTGACGGCGGCTTTGCATCAGCCGACATAAACGAAATGTTAAGGGCTAACTTTGGTGATTCAGTAAACCTAATACTTATGACCGGAGGTGCCTTAGATTGGCGTAAAAATGAAATTAATGATCAGGTGTGTCAATATTGGCAGGTGAAAAATGGTGAACTCATTTTACTAAATGACAATTTAGGACTCTTAAACATGACGCGTCCGGAAACCCTAAGTAATTTCATTAACTACTGTGCAGAAAATTTTTCAGCAAATCGTTACAGCCTGATTATGTGGAATCATGGTGGAGGAACTCTCGGCGGTTTTGGAGTTGATGAACATTTTCCTGATTCAACATTTACTCTTTCAACTCTAAATGATGCATTTGCACAAAGTCATGTTAAATTTGACCTTGTAGGTTTTGATGCATGTTTAATGGGAACATCTGAAACTGCATTTATGCTTGAACCTTATGCAGATTATATGATTGCATCTCAGGAAACAGTTTCCGAAATAGGATTTGGCTATACGAAAATGCTAACCGCTCTAGGAGCAAACTCATCTATTTCGACTATTGAGCTTAGCAAAATAATAATCGATGAATACGTCTCGGAATGTGAGAGGCTTTATAGCAACCCGGAAGCAACCTTTTCACTAATAGACCTTAGACACATGCCATACACACATGAGCTATTAACTACATATCTATTAAATTCGGAATTGGAGATAAAAAATAACGAGTATTACGACATTTCTTCTGCTCGAAGTAATGCAAAGGATTTTGGTGAAGGGGACTACGAACAAATAGATATAATAGATTACATCCAAAAGACAGATATTGAAGGCGGACAGGAGGTTATCGACGCAGTTAATAGTGCAGTAAAATATTTTAGTAAGAGTAGTGATATTGGTTCTGCACATGGAATGGCAATGTATTTTCCTTACGAGCATCCAAACGAATATGCACCAGTGCAGATGATTCTACATGAAATAGGAATTTCGGAAGAGTATACCGGATTTTTTGATGCTTTTATGAGTGCGATGCATGGAGGTCAATCTATTGAGGGTAATTACATAGATGAAATTCCCGCCGAAGACTGGTATGACCCAGAAACTGCATGGATTTACGAACAGGAAAACAGTGGAGAGGTACTGGAAGAGCTTGTCATTGATATGAAAGATGACGGGTATGTATTAAGTCTTACTGATGAGCAATGGAGCAACATAAATACAATTGAACTACAGGTTCTTCTTGACGACGGAGAGGGATATATAGACTTAGGCAGTGATAACGTCTATGAATTTAACAGGGATGGCGATTTAAAAATTGAGTTTGACTATACCTGGGTAGCTTTGGACGGAAATGTTGTCCCGTACTATGTGGAAAATGAAGATTACGATATCGACAACTGGTATACATATGGAATAGTGCCTGCCTTTTTAAACGGAGATGAATACATTGAGGTTGTTGTTCATTGGGACTATGAATTTCCTGACGGGTACATTGCAGGATACAGGAAATACACTGAAACAGGAGTTCCGGCAGGAAAAGGCCTTTTCGATCTAGAACCTGGTGATACGCTTGATTGGGTAATCGACTACTATACATACGATTTTGAATATGAAGATTATTATTTATATCAAGAAAGATACACAGTTCCAAACAGAGAAATAATAGTTAGTTATGAAAATGTAGGTGACCAAGACGCATTAATATTTTTTATACTAACAGATTATTTCAACAACGTATACGAAACCGAAGCGGTTATCTATACAGACTAAATCTTTTTGCTAATTAATCAAATATAAGGCTTGCAATTTCAAGAGAGTTGTTGTAAAATATAAATCAGTGATCATGATAAATTCCATATTCTTTTTGTATGGTCATTAAAGTATGTAATCATTTCATAAGAACACGGTTATTTTCATTCCATACAAAATTAACTGCCATTACACTCGAAATGTACAAGGTGCACGCGCCATACAAAAGCCGTAAAACCGCATGGATACAGGGTTTTTGAACCCTCGCAGATGAGAAAAAATGAGCCACTGCTCACACTTTGCTCACAGTTATCCGAAAAATAAAATATTGATGAATTAAAGTTTACTTTAATTTTTTATCGGGAAACCGATTTAAGATACGTGGAGACGTATCGAAGTGGTCATA
>CAYJDA010000060.1:0-6686 GCA_964368815.1 uncultured Oscillospiraceae bacterium | reverse complement strand
GGCTTGATTAGGAGGCAGTTGCTCTATCCTGCTGAGCTACGGAGACATGATTTTTGGTGATCTAAACAGATAACTAATGCCTTGGAATTGATTGGTTTGACTAACGCTTTTTCTTTTTATGCTCTTGCTAACTTTTTGCAAACAACTTGCTAACGGGACTGTGCGATATGGGGTGAAATTATACGATATTTGGCATCACGGGGTAACACTTGTATTCGTGAATTATGCAGTGTTTAACAGCATTTCTCGGCACTATACAACACTGTAAAACAGCCTCAGGGCCCCTTTAGGAAAGACGCACAATATTCATTGTGTTATAAGGGTGCATCATTTTCCGACACTCAAATTGGATGAAAATAAGGCGCTTAACTGTTGCTACTTGAATAGTGCTTTGTTATCCTGCATAGGATTTCTACAACTTTTTCCATAGATTCTAAGGATATGTGCTCGTATGGTCCATGAAAAGCTGTTCCTCCTGTAGAGATATTTGGGCATGGCAGACCCATAAAAGAAAGTCTGGCGCCATCTGTTCCGCCTCTGATTGGAGATATCTTTTCTTTAAGCCCAATCGAATTTATTGCATTAACTGCATTCTCAATGAGGTGATATTCTGTTTTAATTACCTCGGCCATGTTTCGGTAGCTATCATCTATTTTAATTGATACGGCATTATTATGCGTGTGATTAATATCTGCAACAATATTTAAAAGCAGTTTTTTGCGCTCTTCAAACCTATTAGAGTCATGATCTCTAATTAGCATAATCACTGTCGCTTTAGAAACATTTGCATTTATTGAATCTACATGAAAAAAACCTTCGTACCCTTCAGTTTTTTCAGGAGTTTCTGTTTTTGGTAGCATATTGATGAATTCCGATGCAATAGTAGCTGCATTAACAAGTACATTTTTTGCGGTTCCGGTATGAACAGATAATCCTGTAACCTCTATCGTGGCAGTTGCAGCATTAAATGTTTCATAGTCTACCTCGCCAACCAAGCCGCCATCTACCGTATATGCATACTTTGCACCAAAGCTCTTCACATCGAAACCTGTTGCACCTAAACCAATTTCTTCGTCGGTTGTGAAAGCAACTGCTATTTCCGGATGTGGAATTTGATCTTCCTTAATTCTGTGAAGAAGTTCTATTATTGCAGCTATTCCGGCTTTGTCATCCGCGCCAAGTAGCGATGTTCCATCTGTAGTAATTAGTGTTTGACCTATAAATCCCTTCAAACTTTCAAATTTAGCCGGGTCGAGACAATCGCCATTATTAAAGGTAATTATATTCCCTTGGTAATTATTGTGAATTTGTGGGTTTACATTACCGGAAAACGATCCACTGGTGTCCATATGTGCAATAAAGCCAAGTGTAGGCATATCCTCATTTTTGTCAGAAGCAGGTAGTTTAGCGTAGAGAGTGCCATTTTGGCCAATAAAAACATTAACAAGTCCAAGTTCCAAAAGTTGACCTTTTAACAGGTTGGCTAATGTAATCTGTCCGGGTGACGACGGCCGATTTCCGGAGTTTTCATCTGCCTTTGTGTCTATCTTAACATATGAAATAAAATTGTTTAATAATCTCATAATCGCAAGCTTGTCCTGTGTAATGTTACCTTTGATATTTTAACATGAATTAGTTTAAATATCAAGTATTTTGCAATGAAATTATTCAAAGAAGCAATTTTTTATTGAATTAATCATACTATCGGTAAAACAACATATAATATACTATTGTTTGCGTAGGAGTTTATTATGTTTGATTATATTAAAAAAAACTGGGTTGGACTACTTTCATGTGTGATAGGTGTAGAGTTGATAGGGTTTATTTCAGGGTTTTTCTCGCAGGGCTCACCTGAAGTTTATTCAGGATTGCTTAAACCTCCTTTTTCACCCCCCGGAGCATTGTTTGGGATTGTATGGCCGATACTCTATGCGCTTCTTGGAATATCACTATACAGAATTTATTCTACAAAAAATACAGCAGCTCGTAAAACTGCGCTGATAATATTTGCAATACAGCTTATAGTAAATGTTTTTTGGCCACTTGTGTTTTTTATGCTTATGAGTTACTTTGCCGCGGCACTAGTCTTAATTATTTTAGATATTTTAGTTGTTATTATGGTGTTCAGATTTAATGACATAGATAGGCCGGCTGCATTGATGCAAATACCATATCTTATTTGGGTTCTTTATGCAACCTACCTCAACATAGGAATAGTGTTTTTAAATTAATAAAGCAAGACATTAACCGAGCGGCTGACCATTAAAGGTCAGCCGCTCGGTTAAATATTGAATTTATCGAAGTTACCATATTGAGAAATACATCATTTTTGCACCACAGGTGCAATGCAAAAAAAATCGCACCGAACTACGTTATCTTTGCAAGAGGTATTTCCAATAGCTCCGCCAAAGGCGTAGATTATTTATTTAATGCTTTTAAAAGCCTGAAAATATCCTCGCAGACCGAAGCCAAATCTTGCTTTGCGCGGAGTTTTGCTTCAGGATATAAAACCGCAACACGATTAATACTGAATATTGCTGTTAACCCCATGCCATAAAGTTGTTCAAACCCGGCGGCAACATCGCCTACTATTGCTATTGTCGGTATTCCCTTTGCTGATGTTCTTCTTGCGACACCGGCTACAACCTTGCCTCTTGCACTCTGCCCATCTATTCGGCCTTCTCCGCTAATAACAAGGTCAGCACCGGAAATAAGTGTATCAAATCCAACAGTGTCAAGAACCGTTTCTATTCCCATGTGTAGTTCGCCGCCAAGCATCGCATTTAATCCTGCTCCCATTCCACCGGCAGCACCACCACCCGGCAACAACGACACATCAATATTTAAATCGTTGTTAACTATATTTGAAAAATGTTTTAGATTGTTATCCAACAGCTTAACTACATCTTTATCGGCACCTTTTTGTGGTCCGAAAATATAGGCGGCTCCATTTTCTCCGAATAACGGATTATCGATATCACACATAATTGTTATATTTGCTTGTTTAATACGTGGGGAAATACCCTTAATATCAATATGGGCGATTTCACTAAGCGTTCCCCCCACGGGAACAAATTCATTACCGTTTTTATTTGTAAATCGTACACCAACCGCAGCAGCACATCCGGCACCTGCATCGTTAGTTGCACTGCCACCCAAACCCAGAATAATATTTTCACATCCAGATTCAACCGCATGAAGCATTAACTGACCTACTCCATAAGTTGTTGTGTTACAGGGGTTCTTCCTGTCTTCTACAAGCGGTAGTCCGGCACATGCCGCCATCTCAATTACAGCTGTTTTTCCACCATGGAGAACACCGTAAAAACTTTTCATATCTTCGAAATATGGATTTTTAACGGTTACATATCTTTTTTCTCCATCGAGTGCCGCTAAAAAAGCGTCAACACTTCCTTCACCGCCATCGGCAACAGGCACACTTATTATATTTGCATCACTAAATTTAGAGATGCCCTCTTTTAAAATGTTGCAAACCTCAACCGACGACATTGTTCCTTTAAAGGAGTCCGGGATTAGTATTATTTTTTTCAACGTTCACCTCATTAATTTGTTAATAACTCAACTGTAATTAAATATACTATCTCTGAACTCTAGCCGAGCCGCCCCCCATAAGGCTTTCTACCTCTTTTTTGCTTGCCATGGAGGTATCGCCGGCAGTAGTCATAGCCAATGCTCCGTGAGCTGCTCCGTATTCAACAGCTGTTGCAGCATCTTCTGTTTCCATAAGCCCATAGATTAAACCGGAGGCAAAGCTGTCGCCACCTCCAACCCTATCCATGATTTCAAGGGCTTCATATTTTTTAGAAAAATGAATCTCACCGTCTCCATAACACATGGCTGCCCAGTCGTTAATTGTTGCTGATTTAACCTCACGCAAGGTAGTTGCAACAACCTTAAAGTTTGGATAGGTTACAACAGCATTTTTAACCATTTCCTTGTATCCATCGAGGTTAAGTTCGGTTAGGTTTTCATCGTTTCCCGGAACTTCAAGTCCGAGGCAGGCGGTGAAATCCTCCTCATTACCAATCATTACATCAATATATTTTGCAATCTCTTTGTTTACCTCCTGAGCTTTTTCATGTCCGCCTATTGATTTCCACATCGATGGTCGATAGTTAAGGTCGTATGATACAACTGTTCCGTATTTTTTCGCCGCCTTAACAGCAGCAATTGTAACATCTGCACTATTTTCAGAAAGTGCGGCAAATATACCGCCGGTATGCAACCAACGCACACCCAACTCTCCAAAAATATAGTCAAAATCAAAATCGTCTGCCTTTATTTGACTAATAGCTGTATTACCCCTGTCGGATACTCCAACTGCTCCACGAATACCATAACCACGTTCGGTAAAGTTTAGCCCGTTGCGAACAGTTCTTCCAATACCATCATAGCTAACCCATTTAATAAATCTGGTGTCTACTCCGCCTTGTAGAATAAAATCTTCTATCAATCTTCCTATCTCATTGTCGGCAAATGCTGTTAAAACAGCAGTGTTGTAGCCAAAACATCTGCGCAAACCACGGGCTACATTGTATTCACCGCCGCCCTCCCAAGCTCTAAAGCTGCGTGCAGTTTTTATCCTACCTTCACCGGGATCTAACCTCAACATTACCTCACCAAGCGATACCTGGTCGAACATGCAATTTTCTTTAGCTCTTAAATTTAAATTCATACTCTCTCCTTTTAAACTATCTGAATCAGTTTTTTAACAGTGTATTAAACCTGAGTTTATGCATTATTATTTTACAATTACCAACATTAAAAGTCAATACAGCTTTTTTTATAAATAATACTATTTCCTTGTTTTCCTACCCTTTCAATAGTCCCCACATGATTTAGAACATTAAGCGCGGTTCTAACATTTCTTAATGAGCCCTTAACTTTTTTTTGTAAATCCTTCGAGGTGAATTGTTCGGGAAGATCGTCCGGCAAAAATTGCTTATATTGCGAAGGGTGGTTAATTTCGATAGTATTTATAAATTTTTCCGGAATACGCTCGTTTCGGCTAGAGCCCTTTTTTTTGTTTTCGCTGTATCCGTCGAGGTTGCGATATTCCAAAACATCTAAAACAACAATTGTAATCTTAAGACGTTTATCCGTTAAAAGCGGTTTGATTTTATATAGTTCATAAAAGCAATCTATAGGCCTACCAACCTTGGGGCTTCTTCTACGCTTAGTGAGCTCGCCGGTTTCATTATCTATCCAAACAAGATATTTGTAGTTTACTAAGGGATACACCAACCTCACGGTTTTAACCTCTAAAAGATGGGGGAGTTTTTTTCGCAGTGCATTAAAGCTCCTGGTTTGAATTTCTATTATTTCATCTTCGGTTAAAATGTCGGCATGATATCTACCAACCTTTACCTCGTGAAGCTCATCGTTTGGTTCAAAGCTGTATTTAAGCGTTCGATGCAGTGTTTTTTCTTTTAATAGCCCTATGGAGTTTTGTGTTGCATTTATCTCTTTTATCAAGGCAAGCGCATTATTAAATTTTTCCTGCGTTATAGTCATAATTGTTTCTCGACAAGTTATATTAATATATCATGCAATATAGCATATTAGCTCTTTACTGTCAAATAAATTAGTTGAAAAACAATTGTAATATAATAAGTTTTATGTTATATTTTATCATAGCAAATATATTGATGAGGTTGTAGATGAACATAGCGTTAATAGGTTGCATGGTTTTAATTCGTGATGTTAGCAAATTTATACAGCAGAGTGACAACTTAATTTTTCCATTCTGGTTAGAGCAGGGATTGCATGACACTCCTGAGCTGCTTCGTAAAAGATTACAGAAAAGAATTGACGAAATTGAAGAGATGGACGGCGTTGGAAAAAAACGCCTAAAATTTGATGCCATTGTGCTGGCCTATGGGTTATGTTCAAATGCGGTTGTAGGACTTCATAGTAAAGCTATCCCCATCGTAGTGCCAAGATGTGATGATTGCATTGCACTCTTTTTAGGCTCACAGGAGCGCTATCTGCATTACTTTAACTCCGAAAAGGGTATATATTGGTATAATAAGTCCTGGTGCGAAAACAGCTTTGTGCCATCGCAGGAAAGCTATGAACAGTTAAGGCAAGATTATCTTGAAAAGTACGACGAGGATAACGTAGATTTCCTTATAGAAGCAGAAATGAGCTACACCAAAAACTACCAAAATGCTTACTTTATTAAAAGTTTAGACTTTGATGATAGGGAAGAAAGAGTGCAGGTTATGAAAAGCGCTGATTTTTTAGGTTGGAAATATACCGAGATAGATGCCGACAATAGTTTTATAGCGTCACTATTGCAGGGGGATTGGGATGAACGATTCTTGATTTGTAAGCCGGGACATACTATCATCCCTGAATATAGTGGATACAAAATAACCGCGGAATTAAATAAAGAATAATGTTTGTTTAATAAAGGTGACAAATAAAAAAGTATTCTTGCTTGTTTAAAGCAAAATATATAAAATTGTATTTTTTGCTTGACAAAACCCAATAGATATACTACAATAGTTAGGCAACATATCAATACTTATTATGCGCCTTTAGCTCAGCTGGATAGAGTGTGTGGCTACGAACCACAAGGTCGGGAGTTCGAATCTCTCAAGGCGCGCCAAGAAAAAAATCATCGTTTCGATGATTTTTTTGCTCTTGCTTGCTAACGAATG
>CAYJDA010000059.1:0-6983 GCA_964368815.1 uncultured Oscillospiraceae bacterium | reverse complement strand
CTAACCACTTTATATCTGTTTCCTCTATGGCATACAGAATGAAACGCACAGGAGCGGGTCTTGCGGCCATATGCATTTTTTCAACAATGGTGCTCGTTATGATTTCATCAAGTTTTAGCCTATATTTGGGCAACGAAGATTTACTCGCCTTGCGTTATCCAAAGGATGTAAATGTTTTGTTTACGTCTGATAGTGGAAAACTTATGCAAGAAGATTTCACCGTAGCAGTCGATGATTTTGTCCGTAATCAAACACAACAAAGCGGAGGCAACGTTTCAGACGAGTTGATATACGAAAGACTTGTTACAGCGGGACAGCTGCAAGGCGATACAATTGAGCTCGACTCTTTAAACAGTACTAACTTTGATAACATCTATCAAATATTTTTTTATGAAACGTCAGACTACAACAAAAATATGGGCACAGATATTTCTGTAGATGATACACAGGTTTATATACACTCGCCACGTGAAGATTTCACAAAAGAAAGTATCACTTTTTTAGGCACAACTTTTTCGGTAAAGGGCGAATTAGAAGATTTTTGGAGTGACGGAATATCGGCAATGACTGTCTTTCCTACACTCATGGTAGTTGTAAACGACCTCTCACGTATAGAGACTATGTTTAGCGAAGTTACAAATCAAAGAGGTGAAAGTCTTTTGGCAACGCAGTATGCATACAACTTTAACTGCGGGTTACCGGAAGGTGAACAAGTGGCGTTAACAGAGCACATACAAGATAACTTTGTAGATTCTCTTGGACATTTTACCCATTTAAACAGTTTTAGCATTGAATCATTTGAAGGCAACAGGCTTGGATTTTATGGGCTTTTTGGTGGAATTTTATTTATTGGACTAATATTAAGTGTTCTTTTTATATCGGCCACTGTGTTAATAATTTACTACAAGCAAATTGTAGAGGGGTATGAGGATAAACACAGGTTTAGCATTATGCAAAAAATCGGAATCACAAAAAAAGAGATACAGCGCAGCATTAATTCCCAAATGCTAACAGTTTTCTTTTTGCCGCTAATAATGGCCGGTGTACACCTTTGTTTCGCTTTCCCAATACTCAAACTTTTTCTTTTAATGTTTAACCTCACAAATGTAATGCTTTTCATAACAGTATCAGTGATAGCGTTTGTAATTTTTGCAATTATGTATAGCTTAATTTACAAATTAACAACTAAATTTTATTTCGATATAGTAAGTAGATAAAGGAAGGATTAAATAAATGCAGTATAATTTCACTCCGGGAAAATACCGCCATTTTAAAGGCGGCGAATACGAACTTTTATACAATGCAAAACACAGCGAGACTCTTGAGGATTTTGTTGTTTATCGTGCGCTTTACGGTGAGGGAGGCGTCTGGATTCGCCCTGCATCTATGTGGGGTGAGACAGTTTTGCACAATGGGCAGGAGGTTAGGCGGTTTACCTTTATCTGCTAACACCTTATTTAACTATAGGTACAAGTTCAAGTTTAGGAACTATATCCTTAGTTTCCGTCCATCTCCCACTGCACCCATATCCACTCAAGCCCATACCAGAATATTATTGGGGTTATTAGTATGAACGCTTGGCTGTATTGTGATGGGTGACCAATTTTTTTTGTGGTATGGCGCGCTTTGTTCGTATTTTATTGGGGCGAGCAGTGTATATACTTTTTCTCCTACCCTCTTTGTGTATTGATGGCGATATTATCTCTGCACAACATCTGTTCAAGGTATATACGCCGTTTTTTTCGTGTCGTGACAGCTTTTCGATTTTGCATCTTGGTTATTTACCTCGAGCACTCCCTCCAATGCCGTCTCGTTACCCTTTAGCTTTGATTTTAAAACATTTCGGTATTCTCTAAGCTCGTCTTCACACCTATTAAAGATTTATTATAATTTTCTATAATTGTTTCCTGTATATTATCCTACAAGTTAGTGGGTAAGTAGTTTAGGACATAAAAAATGACGAACAGCTAATCCGTAATGGATTGATATAGTTCGTCATTTTTTTAATATTTCGAATGTTATTTTTGATTAGCCCTTTGTTTTTTTCTTATCACGAAACCTACGACAATTCCTGCAACAGAAATTACTACAAGTATAACAAGTAAAACAAGTGCTATGTTAAAATTATCATCTTCTTGCGTTGTTGGTGTCGTGGCTGTTTCTTCTGTCTGTGGGGTTGTGTCTTCTTCTGTTTGTGGTGTAGGTGGGGTTGTGGTGTCCTCCTCCGCCTTATGCACAATCACGCTGTACACCGAGAAACTCGTGGGTGCAAACTCCACATAGCTATCGTACACGTCAACGGGGCGAATTTCTTCCACCGTTCCGTCGTCTTTAATGTGCAAAACCGTCACACGGTCCTCGGTTGTAAGCCCCGGAACATTGATGCGAATACGGGTATCTCCGTTTTGTGGTTGAACTTCGTCACCGTTTGCATCCGTCATGGTTATGTCAGCAATGAAGTGTACCACACCGGTAATGCCGTTTTGCTGTGCAAATTCACGCAGCTTTGCCAAATCCTGATGACGTTGCGCTTCATCAAGTTCGGTTATATGCAGGGTGTTGCCGTTTGGCACTGTGGAGTTTTCTAAATCCACTGTGCCGGTGGGTTCATAGTACAAGGCGTCCTCTTCTGTTTCGAACACGGTGAACGGCACCTCTAATGTGTCCTCATAGCTCCCATTGCCGGTAACGGTGAGGGTGTAGTTTCCTACGTCTGTAGCAGTGTTACCGCTCACGGTATAGTCTTTGCCCTCGGTAAGGGTTATGTCGTCGACCACAACCGAAAAAACGCTTTGAGTTTGCTGTGTACCGTTTGCCACAAGCGGTTCGCCCAGCGTAACGACAGCAGAAGCAAGTGAACCTTTTGCAACTCTAAATGCCTTTGTGGCAGTGCCGGTATAGTTTCCTATGCCGGTAACTGTAAGTGTATAGTAGCCCATATTTGTGGCAGTGTTACCGCTCAAAATGTAGTCTATGTTCTCGGTAAGGGTTCTGCCGTTTAGCATAATTGATTTAATGCGCTGAGTTTGTATTTTTCCGTTGTATGTTAAGGTGTTGCCTAAGGTTATCTGTGCAGCTGATAGCGAAAGCGGTGATATTCCGTAGGTTTTTATTACGGTGCCAATATAATTCCCTGTGCCGGTAACGGTTAGCGTATAGCCGCTTGCGTTTGTGGCAGTGTTACCGCTTAGGGTGTAGTGAATGTATTCATCCATTCTATTTCCTCTAAACGTCGCCTGCACGCTTTGTGTTTGTAGCGTGCCATCATAGGTTAAGGGACTGGTTAGGGTAATGACCGGTATTTGAACATCATTATGTAAAATCTTAACATATGTTTTTGTGTGATAATCGGTGTTTGGAAGAACAAATTCACCGGGAGAAGTATTCCCAGCTTGAATTTCCACATATGCCAACCAATTTTCAGGTGCTGTGAGGGTGGGCTTTGCAGAAAACGCCTGCATATTGCCACCACTCACGGTATTTAAGCCACCTGTCGCCGTAACCGTTCCGCGCGAGATGGTAACCGTACCACCTGTGCTACTGCGGCCTCCACCAATACCGGCAGCGTTATTACCGCCCAGTGCATTTATCGTTGTGCCGTCCAAAATATTAATAGTGCCGCCATTGCCACCACTACCTTTGGCACTGCCGCCGCTGCCAATGCCTGCGCCGCCGTATTCACTAACGGCAGGTGAGGAAGGTGTAGTGGCGGGGGGAAGCAAAGGGTCTCGGGGAGTTATGTCTTCGTCTCCGCCCTCTGCTTTGAGAATTTGTGCCGTGCCCGAGATGGTGATATCGCCAACTGCACCGCCTGCGCCGTAGTTGTTGGTCCAATCGTCAGCGACACCGACAACACCGCCGCCGCCGCCGCCACCGATACCTGCACCACTACCAAGACGGCCGCCGCCGCCCAATGCTTCATGAATGATTGCTGCACCCTCAATGTTTATCGTGCCACCATCACCACCATCACCGCTTGAGCCTGGGAACATGAGGCCAACAACGGTGTTCCTATAGTTATAGGAGGCGCCGCCACCGCCGCCGATGCCTGCAGCACCGGCACCACTATTGGCTAGGTTAGAGGCAGAGGATATGAAAAGATTTCCGCCCTGAGCCTTGAGGATTTCGGCTGTACCGGAAATGGTGATGTTGCCGCCGTCACCGCCGTCACCGCCTGTGTTGGCTCCTCCGCCGGCACCGCCGCCGATGCCTGCTCCGCTACCCGGACACATCTCTGTCCATGTGCTACCACCGGTTGCAAGTCTGGCACCACTGGAGCCTGTTGCGGTTATCACTCCGCCCGATATAGTAATATTTCCGCCGCTACCACCTACGCCGCCTGTAGCAAGGGAATCGTAAAAGCCGGAGCCACCACCTGCACCGCCGCCGATGCCTGCACCGCCGCTACTGCCCGTTGCCGTAACCGTACCGCCTGTAATAGTGATGTTGCCGCCGCTACCGCCCGGGGCACCGTCAACACCGCTAATACCACTGGAGTCACCGATGCCATGACCACCTCCTATGCCCGCACCGCCGGATCCGGCAGTTGCCGTAACGATGCCACCCGAGATGCTGATGTTGCCGCCGTCTCCACCGCCACCGCCGCCGATGCCTGCACCTCTGCCGACAGCTACAGCGCCTGCATCGCTGGATCCGGTTGCCGTAATGGTGCCACCCGAAATATTGATGTTGCCACCGCCTGCACTATAGCCGCCACCGATGCCGGCAGCACCGCCACCACCAGTGACGTTGAGAGCACCGGTACCGTTTAGGTTTAGGGTGGCACCTGTTTGCACCTGTAGACCGGCTTTCCCGAAGGCACTTTTTAGGGTGTTTATGCTACCGCCTGTTAGCGTTATGTTCGCCGTTGCAGTGCCTTGAATGTCAAAGGCACAGGTATCAGCTATGGTATTCACATCTATATTCACGCCATTTAATGTAAGGTTGGCAATTATGCCGCTTTGCACCACGATGGTGTTTGTGGTAATTGCCCCGATGGTTGCCATCGATATTTCCAATGGGGCACCACCTGTTATGGTCAGCACATTGGTTGTATTATCCCAGCTATAGCTGTTTGCATCGCCAATCACGTCAAAGTCACTGCCTGTTAGATTTGTCAACATGGGTGTATGTTCCACCTCGCCTACCTTTACAAGTTGGTTTGGTAGTGTAGCCGTATCGGCAAGGGTGTAACCCTCGGCAGGTGTCGGCTCGTAGTAATATTCGCCCGATGCCGCTGTGGAAAAAGCTGTGTCGACAGAGGGGGATTTCCTCGCCCACGCAGTCACAGGCACGCTCTCGCCCACCGTGCCGTCCACCGTGGCGGATACACCGTCGGGGAAGGTGTCTATAATTTCCTGTTCGGTGCGTGTGTCACCTATAGCAACCTCAATAATTTCCGGTTCGACAAACTCTGAGATTGTCTTGGCAGGTGCGGAGGGTGTTTCTTCAGCAAAGGCAGAAAGCGGCAAAATCCCCGCCACCATACACAGTGCAAGCAAACCCGATAAAATAATACTTTTCATTTTCGTTTTTTTCATAAAACTCCTATTAATTTCTAAAAATTGCAAGAAAATTCTTCAACACTTTCAATCTCATTTTTATAGATTTATTAATTATTTATGTCATAATTATACAAAATAAATTCTACCATATATGCGTGCGAACTGTCAATCGAACATATGGATATTTTAACGCTTTTCAAACTAAATTAATTGAAAAGAGATATATCTCGGTAGTATAAAATCATTCCGTCATTTAATAGTTAGGTGTCTCAGCACGTATGTTTCGGTAGGAGCTGGGCGAGGTATTGTATAACTGTTTAAACTGTTTACCAAAATACGATGCAGACGGAAAACCAACAGCGTAGGATATCTCGGTAATCGACATTGTTGAATTGCGTAGCAACTCGCAGGCATGTTGCAACCGTACACTGGTCACTAACTGCATCGGCGTCATATTGTATTGTTTTTTTATGCATCTTATTACATGGCTGGGATGACAGTTTGCAATCTTTGCCAGTGTGCTAAGCTGTATTTTATCGGCATGGCTCGCTGTTATATACTGCATGAGTGTGAACGGGATGTCGTCGGTAAGTGGTCCATTGTTAGATATTGCAATGGTTTGCAATATACGCATCATTAGCTCTTGTTGATGAAAAGCGTTATTTACTCCACGTGCACTGTAGGTCGCCCGTTCAAAACGATTAAAAGATATTGTTTCAAGTTTTGTAAGTAGATGGCAAAGCATCTTAGCCTGTTCGGGCGGCACGGTTTGAAATATTGGTACCGATACCACCTTATCAAACCGCTCGTTGCGTTGAAGGATGTCATCTTCCATCGGTCTTGGAATTTTAGTAACGGTAAACGCTTGCGGTGTATCAAAGTGAAGCCAATGAAAAAGCGTTTTTTCGGTACATATCTTAGATCCAAAATGGTGGAAATTTGGGGGGATAATCAGTCCGGATCCGGCATTTAAGTTGTAGTTTTCGTGTTCAAGTTGCATGTGAAGCACACCCTGCTCCACAAACAAAAAATCAAAAAAATCAAGTCCTTTTCGATTCATATGAATATCACCGGGACGATACAGTGCATTCCCCGAACGTAGGAAATAAGGAAATGGCGGTATTTTTATATTAAGATATGACATATAACTCCATCAATTTACGCTAATACTGTTATAGTAATTATATATAAAACCAGTTAATATGTCAACAATTCTAATAGTTAATGCTAATTTTGTTATAATTAACGTGCTAATATTGTTATATATCATGTCGAATTTTATATTTTATATTTAAAGAAAATTGTTATAATATCTATATAAGAATTTATGGACATCAATATATTTTTATCACAAGTAAAATGAAAACCTTTAACGTTGGATTGGTAGACATGATTTTGAATAATCCGAACGCCGGCTGGGGAGTGTTGACCTCAGGGTCTATCGTAGGTATTTTACCTATTCTTATCCTATTTCTCTTC
>CAYJDA010000058.1:5891-7136 GCA_964368815.1 uncultured Oscillospiraceae bacterium | reverse complement strand
TATGCTCTTTAAAATATTACTCATGTTTGTGGCAATTCCCTTCTTTTTATACTATTTTGTTATTGTTCCGTCAAGGTCCCATAGGTCTTCCCAACCTGCTGCACCTTCCCAGAGGAAAACCTGCCCCTTTATGAAGCGGCTGTTGGCGTCGGCATCGCAGATTGCTTTGTACTCTGCATCGGTTAGCGGATCTTCGATTGCGGCCTTTAAATTTGAGATATATTCTGCAGAATGGATAGAGAAAGGAATTGGAGTATGTCCGTTTTTGTATGCCCATTTTAAACAGATAACGGCAGGGTGGACCCCGTGTGCTTCGGCGGCTGCAACCACAGATGGCATCTGCATATCAACAACATCATCGGGAGATATGTCGCGGTCGGGACGGGTGGGGGAGCCTATTGGGCAAAAACCGATAACGGCAATTCCAAGGCTTTCGCAGTATTCACGAATTTCTTTTTGCTGGAAGGAGGGGTGTAGCTCCATCTCAATTGCCGACGGCATAATATGGCACATAGGCAGAACGGCTTTTAGCTTTGGAATTGTCATGTTAGACATTCCGAGGTGACGAATAACGCCCATCTTAAACAGAGTTTCCAGCTGACGCCAGGTATTTATAAACCTTTCGGGATCGAAGGGTTTAGAATCGGGGTTTCTTGCATCTCCGTCGCATCCCGGTGCGTGGTAGTTTGCAAACGGCCAGTGAACAAAATAGCAGTCGAGGTAGTCGAGCTGAAGGTCACGAAGAGTTTTCATGCATTCTGTAGCAACATCGTCATGTTTATCGTTCCAAACCTTGGAGGTGATAAATAGCTCGTCGCGGCGAACTATACCGCTGTCGATAGCTTCTTTATAAACCTTGCCGATATCCGTTTCGTTTCCGTAAACCGAAGCACCGTCAAAAAGGCGGTAGCCACACTCTATAGCGCCCTTTACGGCGGCGGAAACCTGCTCGGGAGTGAAACGGTCGCTACCGAATGTTCCCATTCCAACCATCGGCATCATATCGCCGTTGCGAAGCTTTTTTTGAGGAATCATTTTTGGATCAATTTTAGTCATGGTATATTCTCCTTTTATTTAAAAATAATTATTTAATAAGTTACCTAAACGGGTAAATTCATTATGTTGACTTGCGAAGCAAGACGTTGACTTGTGAAGCAAGATATTGACTTGTGAAGCAAGACAATTTATTCATTAACCAGCATTACCTTGCCTTTAACATCTCTCGGGTTTTCATATAATTTAAAC
>CAYJDA010000058.1:0-5791 GCA_964368815.1 uncultured Oscillospiraceae bacterium | reverse complement strand
ATTAACCAGCATTACCTTGCCTTTAACATCTCTCGGGTTTTCATATAATTTAAACGCCTTATCAATTTCCGACATTGGAAATTTTTTAAATATAAAATCGGGGTGAACCTTAAGCTGGCCTGTTTTTAAGTAGTGCGCGGTAAGCTCCCACTCCTTTCCCGGGAAAGGGGCGGAGTAGCTCATCCAGCTACCGGTTAGCTTAAATTCCTTGCGGTTCATAAGCTCCCACTCTTTATAGCCGAAAACAACATCGGTATGCGGTGTTCCAACAGCACAGATATTAGCCTTGTTGGAGGCGAGCTTAAAGGAGGTTAACAGCGTTGAGGGATGGCCAACCATCTCGAACACGTATTTAAATCCCTTGCCGTTTGTAATATCCATTGCCTTTTCTATAAAATTTTCATCGGTGGAGTTAATAACATGGTCGGCACCCATCTCGGTGGCAAGTTTTAATCTCTCTTCACCTACATCAAAACCAACTATGGTTTTAGCGCCCATTATTCTTGCCCACTGAAGCATAAAAATTCCTATAGTTCCGCAACCGATTATGGCAACATCTTCGCCCGGCTTGAAATCGTTGCAGAAAAGGCCGTGGAGGGCTACGGTGGAGGGCTCGAACATGGCGGCATCGGTATAGGGGATTGATGAATCGTATTTAACAACGTTACCCTGCGGTACAACAACATAGTCGGCAAAACTTCCGGGTTTGCGGCTTCCAACGAAGCTGTATTTTTTGCAGAGTGCATACTGTCCGGTAAAGCAGTCTTCACAGCTCATGCAGGGTAGCAGCGGTGCGGCGGTTACCGTGTCGCCCACCTTTAGCGTAGTAACTGCCGAACCAACCTCGGCAACGTCGCCGGCAAACTCGTGTCCTAAAACTATCGGGTAGAAATGCGCCCCATTGTCGTGCACTCTCGGAACATCGCTTCCGCAAATTCCGGTTGCCCTTATTCTTATCTTAACATCGGTATCGGCCTCAATTTGCGGCTCTTTAAAATCGGTGTACCTAATGTCCTTATTGGCAAATAAAACACCAGCTTTCATATTTTTACTCCTCATTTTTTCATTAAATGTTTGGTACTGCGGTATAGCTCTAAATACTTTATCATCATTTTTTGATAACCTGCGTAAAGATCTTTGTTTGGAGAATGTCTCCTGTTAATTTTTATGGTTTTGGCAACGGCTTCATCAAAATCTTTATAGATGCCAACTCCAACACCGGCAAGTATAACTGCACCGAGCGTCGACGCCGCATCGGAATTTGGAATGGCAATTTCCTTTCCTGTAATGTCTGCCTTTAGCTGTGTCCAAAATCTACTGTTGGCGGCTCCCCCCATGGAGTAAAGAATATCAACCTTGGCTCCGCTATCCTCCGCAACCTTTAGGTTATGCTCTAACGAAAAGGCAACCCCCTCCATCGAGGCACGAATGAAATGAGCCTTTGTTTTAGAAAAATCTACCCCAAAATATATGCCGGTTGCATCAGGATCCCATATAGGTGAACGCTCACCCGACATATAGGGAAGAAATAAAAGTCCCTCACTGCAAGCGGGTATCTCGGCGGCAAGCTCATCCAGTTTTTTAAAGTTGGGTTTGCCGGTTTCGGCATCACGCATATGTTCAAAAAAAGTTCGCTCGAACCAGTTAACAACGCCGCCACCGCCAACCGTTCCGCCCTGTAACAACCATTTACCCGAAACAACATGTTCCGATAGGATTAGCGCTTCGTGCGCTATAGGTGTGTCCTCACAGATACTCATTCCACCTGCCTGACCACCCTGTTCCTGTGTTTGTCCGTTATGTATAACGCCAACCCCTAATGTTCCGCAGGCGGCATCGAGACCACCGGCAACAACAGGAGTTCCGGATAATAAACCGGTTAACGCCGCAACTTCGGCTGTAACACCGCCCACAACATCGCTACACTCGCAAAATTCAGGAAGAATATCGGTTCTTATTTCCAGCTTTTCTAAAATCGAAAAATCCCAACAACGTTTTTTTATATCGTAGCACTGCAGTCCATATCCTTGAGAGTATTCCTGCGATATTTCGCCGGTAAGCATCATTGCTATATAGCTGTTGCTCTGCAAAATTTTGTAGGTGTTGTTGTAAACCTCCGGAGCGTTTTCTTTATACCACATTATTTTAGGTAGCGTATATGAGGGCTCGAAGGGATTACCCGATATTTCAAAAAATGCATTTTTACCGAATGTTGCTTTAACCCTTTCACAGATATCCTTTGCCCTGGTATCAAACCAGATAGGGGTGTTGCAAAGAACGTTTTTGTTTTTATCGATAGCAATTGCCGACCAGCTCTGTCCGTCGATTCCTATTCCCTTTATTGAGGCGGGGTTAACAGCCGAGGTTATCTCCTTTAAACAGCCTATAATCGCTTCCCACCACTCCTCGGGATTTTGCTCTGCCCAGCCAACATGCGGGTGATAAACCTCGTAGTCTCCAAAACTTTGTGCAACAACCTGTCCGCTCGTATTAAAGGCGGCAACCTTACAGCTGGAGGTTCCTACATCAATTCCAAGTAGAATATCCGACATATGCTATCCTTTCAAAAAATTATGTTGTTATTTTTCTTATTGTTCGCCCTTTTTCCACATAAGGATTTAACAGTGTTTTTTTGATGCCATCTTCACCCTGAAGCCTTGCAAGCATGGTTGTTGCCGTTGTTATTGCAATCTGTGTAATAGGTTGAGCTACTATGGTTAGCTTAGGGTTTATTACCCTTGAAAGCTCGATGTTATCGAACCCCACAACCGATAGTTGTTTTGGAAGCTTTACAGATAGCTCGTTTAAAGCTATGATTGCGCCGACGGTAATTTCATAATTTGTTGTAAAAACCGCGGTTATATCCTGCCTTGTGCTTATTAATTTTTTCATGCTTTGGTATCCGCTCTCGATGGTGAAATCGGAATTTATTATATTTTCATTAAAAACCTTAACATTACTTTTTTTAAGTGCGTTTTTATATCCGATAACACGATCTTTTGCGGTGGAGAGATTTTCAGGACCCGAAATAATCGCTATATTTTTATGGTTTGCGTTTAACAAAAGTTCGGTTGCCATCTCGCCTGCAAGTATATTATCTACTCCTATAAAATCGGCATAATCTATTGGTAGTTGGCGGTCGACAAGCACGACAGGAATTCCCCGCTCCCTTGCCGATAACAAATGCTCTGCGTTAGAAGATACCGGTACATTAATTATTCCGTCAACCTGTTTCGAAAGTAAAAATTCCACCGATTGATGCTCTAATTCCGAATTGCTTCGGCAGTCGGTAACCAATACACCATAGCCGTTTTTTCGCAGTATGTCCTCAACCTCGGTTAATATAGTTGTCATGAAAAGATTGGAGAGTTCCGGAATAACGATACCTACCATTTTTGTCTTATTGGTTTTTAACGCACGCGCCGTGTTGTTCATGGTGTAGCCGAGCCGCTCTATCGTTTTTTGCAGCAGTATTTTATTTTCGGGCCTAACGGTTCCGCCGTTGAGATACTTTGATACGGTTGCAAGCCCAAGCCCTGTTTCCCGTGATATATCCTTAATTGTAGCCATATATATCTTCCTTTTCCTCAAAAGCGAAACGTTTCGCTTTTGAGGATATAATAACACACAAAATAATACTTGTCAACAATAAAATAAAAAAAAACAAATTATAGTAGCTCAACTTGAAAAACAATATGTTTTCAATGTGCATGAAATGCACATAAACCACTTCAAAATCTTCAGTTGCACACTTTGTGTGAAATTGCACACTTTGTGTGAAATTGCATACTTTGTGTGAAATTGCATACTTTGTGTGAAATTGCATACTTTGTGTGCAACCAATAGCATAGCTATTGGTTTTAAAAACGATGTAACGTTTTTCAAGTTGATTGATTATAAATTCAACAAATGGCTTCATCGCAAACAAGATTCTCTTTGCTATAATTTATGGGTGAGGGTACGGGGAGGCTATAGGCGATTGTTGAAACAAAAACTTTCCTCCAACCATAAAGGTATAGAGGAAAGTTTTAATCAAGTTACACTGCAATATTAATACCGCGAAGGATATTAGTATCTTTTAACTCGCTCGGAATATTTTGTGTGCAAAATGGAGTGAGCCTTATGTCCTCCCGGCTCGCCGAGGAAGTCGTCATACAACTTTTTAACCGATACATTTTCGTGGCTCATGCGGCTCTTAGAACCGATGTCGGCACTATAAAGAGCTGATGCACGCAGACCTTTAAGGTCGACGAAGTTACGAACGGTTGCCGACTGAACAGGCTGACCACCACCGTTTACACAGCCGCCGGGGCATGCCATAAACTCGAT
This sequence comes from uncultured Oscillospiraceae bacterium, assembly GCA_964368815.1. Taxonomy (GTDB): domain Bacteria; phylum Bacillota; class Clostridia; order Oscillospirales; family Ruminococcaceae; genus CAYJBH01. The sequence continues at coordinate 1,462 of CAYJDA010000058.1, read as the reverse complement.
GAAGTCGTACTGTGCTTCTCCTGCTTTAACGCGGCGAAGAACCTCGTTACAGTTTGCAAGGCCGGAAGCAACGCATACGCGAACCTTAATTCCGTTAATATCGAAGGTGGCTTCCTTGATGTTTTTAGTGCCGCGAACGTCATGGAAATCTAAGCTTTCGGGTGCTTTACCTGTTAGGGTGAACACTGCGGTACGCAGTGCGGCTTCCATAACACCGCCGGTTGCGCCGAAGATGTGGCCTGCACCGGTAGCCTCGCCCATTGCCGGGTCGAAATCCTCGTCCGGAAGATTTACAAAGTCGATACCGGCACGTGCAATCATTCTTGCAAGTTCCTGGGTTGTTAGTGCAACGTCAACGTCATGAATTCCGGGTCCTGCCGCTGCCTGATCTTCACGTCCAACCTCAAATTTCTTTGCGGTACAGGGCATGATGGAGGCAACAAATATATCCTTAGGATCCTTGCCAATCATCTGGGCATAGTAGGTTTTTGCTGTTGCACCGAACATCTGCTGTGGTGATTTACAGGTGGAGAGGTTCGGGATAAAGTCGGGGTGGAAGGTTTCGCAATACTTAACCCAACCCGGGCTACAGCTTGTTATTAACGGTAGTGTTCCGCCATGTTGGAAACGGTGTAAAAACTCGGTTGCTTCCTCCATGATGGTTAGGTCGGCTGCAAAGTCGGTGTCGAAAACGCCGTCGAAGCCAAGTCTGCGAAGTGCGGCTGCCATTTTACCGGTTACATTTGTTCCGATTGGCATTCCGAATGCTTCACCAAGGGTAGCACGAACCGAGGGAGCTGTTTGAACAACAACATATTTGCTCGGGTCGGAAAGCGCCTCCCATACCTTAGAGGTATCGTCCTTCATTGTTATTGCGCCGGTTGGGCACACAACGATACACTGGCCGCAGGATACGCAGGTAGAGTCGTTAAGGTTTGCTTCAAATGCACAGGCAACATGGGTTTTAAAACCACGATCGTTTGTTCCGATACAGCCTACGTTCTGCCAGCTCTTACAGGCGGCAATACAGCGGCGGCAAAGAATACACTTCGAGTCGTCGCGGCTCATGTGAACGGCGCTATCGTCGGTGATGTATTCATTTTTAATACCGGCAAAACGGTCGGTTTTTGTTATTCCGTATTCCTGACATAGATGCTGGAGCTCACAGTTACCGCTACGAACACAGCCAAGGCAGTCCTGGTTGTGGGTAGAAAGGGTAAGCTGTAGATTTGTGCGTCGTGCATTGTGGACACGTGGGCTCTGAGTGTTTATCTCCATGCCCTCGCTTACAGGGTGAACACAGGCGGTTACCAGTGTACGTGCGCCTTTAACCTCAACCACACAGACACGGCAGGCGCCGATGGCGTTAATCTCTTTAAGGTAGCATAGGGTAGGAATCTCAATGCCGAGCGTATGAGCGGCTTCGAGAATTGTAATGCCCTCCTCTACCTGATAATCAACA
>CAYJDA010000057.1:0-7676 GCA_964368815.1 uncultured Oscillospiraceae bacterium | reverse complement strand
ATTGTTCATCTGTATATTCAAAACGTACGAAAATCAGCGGACCATTTAACCGGTGTAAATAACAGAATTGCATTAACTCACAGAATAAACGAGAGAATTAAAAATAACGAACATTTTTCATTATACATAATAAGTTTACGTAATTTTAAAAGTGTAAATGAGCGCTATGGGCTTGAAACAGGGGACAAACTACTAAGATTAGTTTCGGAAAATCTGTCAAAGAAATTTACTATAAATAAAACATATAGATATAGCGGCGATGAATTTGCTATTCTTTCTAAAGACTTAAGCGAAGAATATTTTATGAAGGTAGATGCTGCTATAGACGAACTCAATCAACCAATTTCCATAGAAGGCTTAGATGTGCTTTTGGATTTAATTTTTGTTAGGGTTGATTATCCTGTTTTTTCAAAAAATTTAAAAGATTTAATTTCGGCGGCAGATTATTCTGTGCGTACCTTGAAAGAAAAATCCGGTAATACAAAATATTTGTATGATGTTTCCATTGTGCAAAATATGTCTGAAAAATACTTGATGACACAGAAAATTAAGGATGCTCTTAACAATAATGATTTTGCGGTTCACTACCAGCCAATTTTTTCTATAGAAAAAAACGCATTCACTAATGCGGAAGCCTTGGTGAGAATGTTTGATAACGATAAATTATTGTATCCAAACAGCTTTATTGAATTAGCCGAAAAAACAGGACTTATAACAAAAATCACCTACAAGGTGTTGGAGATTGTTTGTAGGGATCTACGAGAGCTGTTAGATAATAATAAACTAGGAACACAGTTTGAGTCTGTTTCGATAAACTTTCCATATTATCAATTTGCCTTGCCAAATATGGTTGAGGATGTTATGGTGATATTATCAAAATACAATATTCCACCCTCTATGATTAAAATTGAGATTACGGAAAGAGTTCTTATTTCGGACGCCTTTAATATGAAAATCATTATGAAAAAAATGCAGGAAAAAGGATTTATATTCGAGCTTGATGATTTTGGAGTTGAGTACTCAAATATGAGCGTGCTTTTGGATTTACCGCTTGATATAATAAAGATTGATAGAAGCCTTCTGCTTTCTGCCACCAAATCAAAAGAAAGTAGAAAGTTTTTTGAATACCTTATTTTGGGAATTAAGTCTACCAATAAGAAAATTATCGTTGAAGGCATAGAAGAGTTAGAGCAAAAAAATTTGTGTGTTTCATGCAAATGCGATTTTATACAAGGATATTTCTTCTCAAAACCAACCTCTATTTCCGAAGCGCTGTGTTTTATAGGACGAAATGTCGACCACAATATATATAAATGACACCTGAAGAATTAAAAAGCATCAAAAAGTGAATAGTAACACTAAATGGACCGCTGTGTAATTCGGTCCATTTTTTTAGCGATACTCAAGCTTGAATGTTCTTAATTTTTAAAGTTAACTTCTTCGTAGGCAGCTTTAACGATTTCATCTAATTCATCCGCTTCACTTTGGCCTATAACCAATGGCATTTCCTTGTAGTTTGCGGTAGCTTCTTGAACAAATTGGTATGCCTTATCTAAAATTGAGTGTGCTCCTTTTAAATTCCAGTTACCCCAATCGTCTCTGTTAGATAAATTGCCAATCCAATAATTATCTTTCATATGTTCAACAGTGTGCTCTTCACTAAGGAAATTGCCTTGAATTCCTACATCAAAAATAGTTTCATACCCTATATTTTCCTGTGTAACTTCAAAACCTTCTGTGATGTAGTTGTAATATCCAAGCCATTCATTGTCGATGGTTAACTGCTCCATACTAAAGCCTTGGTCTGCACCTACAATGCCTTGACAGCCTATATTCATTGAACCGCTTAACCCGTTAAACACTGCCGTAATGCCTTTTTCAAAGCCACCTTGGAAATCAGGCCTTAATGAATCGGTTAATCCGGAGTTAGACCCACTATACATGCCGCAATAACGTGCCATCTGGTTTGCTGTAGCTGCAAAAAGTGCCTGGTTAGGTGAGCCAAAAGAACAAAGTGTTGTGCTTAAATCAACTGAATGGCAAGAAGCTTCAAAGTTTGGGTATTCTTTTGTCATCATATAAACTAAAAATGCACTGCCAAGAATTTCAGACATTTGAATAACAATTGTGCCTGATATAGTTGTTGGCGCAGTTGCAGAGCTCATAGCCATTGGTGCAATAGCAATTCTTCCGCCTTTTTTAGCAATATCAAGTGCCATATCAACCGTATCTTGTTTAAAGCTTAAAGGGCTTATTGTTTCCAATAAATATTCTGTTCTCTCACCAATTACCTTGTTTACTTGAGAAATATACTTTGCCGCAATTGGCGTTACAATATATGTGTGCCCCGGTTTTTTTGAATATTTTTTTATTGCAACCGTTGAGATTAAATCTGCAATATCCGGTGGCACATCGGAGGGAACAACTGCTGCATGGCATGAGCCGATGTTATCTAATTTTTGAACTAACGCAATTGCTTTTAAATTATCATCATGAAGTCCATATCTTCTAGTATTTGTTTTGTAATCAACAATAGAAACTTGTGTGGAAATTTTTCCGGATAATTTTGCGGCAAATTCATCGTGTTGGTTTAAATTTTCAGCGCGCATTTTTTCAACAAACTGTTCCATAACAGCAACTGGGAATTTAACAACTTGTTTTTCTTTATCAATTATACAGTTTAAGTCAGCACACATATCTAAAACTTCATCATTAGGGACTTTTATTCCCATTGTATCTAAAACTTTCAATGAATTATCAAACAATAATACCATTTCTTTTTCAGATAACACTTGTATATCAGATTTTATTCTTTTCATATAAAACCATTCTCCTTTTCGCTTGTATATAATTATATTTAATTATTTCCATTCAAGCTTAGGTAATAACTCTTTTTCACGTTCAAACAAATCGTCGATTAGCGCAACTGCATTATTATATGTAGAAACAGTGGGATCTAACATAATGGCCTGTAATAATTTGTTTTTAGATTTTTCTACAAATGCTTCAATAATTAAATTGTGAATAGCACCCTGCGTATTTATCATTGCGGCAATTGCTGTTGGAAGTGCTTCAACTTTAATTGGGTGAATGCCTTCATTGTCGACAATGCAAGGGCCTTCCACACACATGTTTTCTATAATGCCCGGCATAGTGCCTTTGTTTAACATGTTTAATGATGGAATATGTTTTTTCTCATCGAATACAATTGCTTCAATAATAGGAATACCATATTCTGATGATTGTTCTAATTTATCTGCTTGAACAAGGAAAAGTTCCTCATATCTATCTTCTTTTTCTTTGTTTTTATCGTGTAAATCTATGCCTGTTGGGTTAGAGCTGAAATCATACACAAATCGCGGTGTTTTCATTGTTTCCCATGGCTTTTCGGCAACAGGATCAAAGAAATATTGTATCTTTGTGCTTGCTAAGAAACTATCGCTCCACGCTATATATTCACCAATATGGTTTGTTCCGGGGTAGGGATAAAGTCCATAAGTTCTTAGCATAATGCGGCTTAATGCTAATTCATCCCAGTTTGAAAGCCAATGACAATCTTTTTCCTTTTGCATTAATAGTGGGTATAAATCTTCACCTGTTTTTTTGCAAACTATGCTTTTTATCCATCCAAAATGATTTAGTCCATATGCAACACATTCGATTTCATCACTGTTCACCCCAAGTATTTTTGCTACTTGCTCTACACCCATTTCATAACCATGGCATATTCCAACTGCTTTTATACTTGTTAGTTTACTGATGGCTTCCACTAGTTTTGCTTCTGGATTTGTATAGTTAAGCAACCATGCATCAGGGCATAGTTCTTCCATTCTTTGCGCAATGTGCAGCATAGGAGGTAGGTTTCTTAATGTGTGGAACATGCCTCCTGGTCCGCCGTTTTCGCCGTAAACCTGGCGAAAACCGTAACGAACAGGAATATGAAAATCCATAGACCAATAGTGGTATCTATCAACCTCAATAGCTGTAATAACAAAATCTGCGTCACAAATGGCTTCGTCTAATACAATGGTGCTCCATAAATTTATATCTCTGCCTGAAACATCAAGTGCCATTTGCGCATATTTGCTGCTAACTTCCAACGCTCTTTTATCAATGTCCATTAAAACAACTTCTAACGGCAAGGAGTTGATTTTATCGCTTAATAATATATCCGATAATGTTTTTGGACAAAATTCCACACTGCCTGCACCGATAATTGCAATTTTTATTTTATCATATTTTTTCATTTTAAAGTTCCTTTCTATTAACTTCATCTGAATACATCATCAATGTTCCAACTAATGCAGAATCCATCGATTGAGTTGTTTTTTGAATTTCAAACTCTCCAACAAAATCTTGATGTCCCTTACTAATAGGTTCTATTGCAGAGTTAACAAATCCGAAATATTTATTTATAAACCCTCCGCCTAATATTACAACATCAGGTTTAAAAACCTCACATAAATTCCAAATTCCCGCTTTAATCTCTCGTTTTAAGATACTTAAAAAATCTTTGACTTTTGAGTCGTTGCCTTTATTATCATACAAGTCGTCAAAACTAATATAATTTAATCCTTGTGAGCGTTCATTTAATGCAGTTCCTGAACACTGAGCTTCAAAACAACCGTTGTTTCCACAGTAACATTTTTTTCCGTCAAGGTTAATAATTACATGTCCAAGCTCAGGATGTGATGAATCTTTACAACGATAAATTTTACTTGAATCCCAAAATGAAACCCCGATACCTGTTCCGAATGTAATAACTAAAACACGTTTATCTTGAATATTATTTAGTAATAATTCGCCCATCAACGCGCCGTTTGCATCATTTTCAAGCCTAACTTCTAACCCGGTTTTATGAGATAAAACTTCGCATATCGGAAAACCTACCCATCCCGGTAAAGTATAAGGGTTTTCCACAGTGCCTTTAATTGTATTCACAGGGCCGGCACATACAATTCCTATTCCGAGTAATTGATCAATTGTAATTCCAATTTGTTCACATTGATTCTTTATGCTTTTTGCCATTAATGTTGCTGCAACATCTCCGCCATTTTCATCATTGTTAGTAGGGAAACATTCTTTTGATAAAACCGTTTTATCATCATTTATTATTCCAACCGCTATTTTTGTACCCCCAATATCAATTGCAGCAAAGTGCTTTTTCATTAAAAAAATCATCCTTTCATAAAATACCCTACTTGTTGCCATCAGTTAACATTTAAGTTGTAAGATATTAGTTTTTTATATTAATTCTCCCGCTTGTTCATCACACATAATAACACTGTGCTGCCAATCTTTTAAAACAGTGGCAGGGATATTATTTGTTACTTCACTATTCATGATGGACATTAATATTTCTTGCTTTGCTTTTCCGTTTACAATTAAAACCACTTTTTTTGAATTTTTAATATCGGCAATGCCTAACGTAACACCGCCCTCCAATTGAGGCGAATTGCTGAAATATTTTTTTCCAACATTTTTTGTAACTTCATCCAGAGTACAAACATGCACTGATTTTTCAAAAGAAACACCCGGTTCATTTAAAGCTAAATGCCCATTCATTCCGACGCCTAAAACCATGTAATCTATGCCGTTGTGTTCGTTAATAAAATTTTTTAATTCATTGCATTCAGCTTGCAAATCATTTGCTTTCCCATCAACCAAACGTATGTTATTTGGGTTGAAGTCTACATTGCTAAAAAAATTTTTAACAAGAAAATCTCCACAACTACCTTTGGTATCCTTATTCATGTTAAGCCATTCATCCATAGCTATAAAATAAGCATCTTTAAAAGAGATTTTATTTTGTTTATAAAGCTTAGCAAGTTCTTCAAATAAGCAAAGTGAAGAATTGCCCGCAGCAATACATATTAAAGCGTTCGGTTTATTTGCTAAAATTTGCTCTAATTCCTCGGCAATTTTTTTTCCGATATCGATAGCTGAAGTATAGATGTTAAAATTCATATTTTTATCCCAAAACATTAATTAATTAACTTTATTAAATAATACAGCTTTATCATATTTTTGTCAATACAAATTTTTTTATAAAATAATAAAACATTACAAAGGGATTGTAAAATTTAATTTTTTGTGTAATAATTAAATAAATATTGCTGCTTTTTTCACTTGTAAAGATAGTAAAGATTTAGATTGGAACATTGTATGGAAATATTTATTGCATCACATTTAAAAGATATGAACAGGCAAAAGGTGTACAAATTACTTTACCAAATGGAGCAAACCTCAAAATCGGAAATTGCTAGGCTAACCGGAATAAGTGCACCTACTGTAATTAAAATAATAAACTTTTTAAAAGATAAAGATTTGATTATCGAAAACGGTGAAGGGGTTTCAACCCTTGGACGTAAACCTCAAATGATTACATTGAACAAAAATAAATATTATGCAATAAGTGTAATACTAGAAGGTTCTTTTTTAAAAGTGGGCCTTGTAAACCTTACTAATCAAATAATAGATTTTAAAAAAGTAGAGGCAAAAAGTGATATTAACACATTATTCGATAAATTTCTTTATGCCATTATTGATGAAATGTTAAAAAAACATAAAGTTAAGCATGAAAATTTGCTTGGGATTGGCCTTGGAATACCGGGAGTATACAACACTAGTAATAATGAAATTGTTGCCGCACCGTTAATTGGCATTACAAAGCGAAAAAATATTAATAATATTCTGAACAATATTAAGCAAAGATACAATGTGGAAATTTTAGTAGAAAACGATTTAAATATGGAAGTAATGGGTGAATTCATTTCATTAAACCTTACTAATAATGACGATTTAATCTATTTGTCTTTGGGCACAGGTGTTGGAACTGGGGTTATTTTAAACGGAGAATTAAGACGTGGCAAAAACAATATGTGCGGTGAAGTAGGGTACATGCGTTTTTTTGACGACCAGAACAGTGGGCTAAAAAACGCTGGATGGCTTGAAGAAAAACTTTCTGTAACGACACTTGAAAAAACTTTTTTAAATGCCGAAGATAATAAAACAGATGTAATGAAAAATAAAAAAGCTATGATAGATTATGCCTCTATTTTAAGCTCTTTGTGCTTAAATAATATTATGATGTGCTACGATGTAAATAATATTTCTATTGGAGGTGAAATGTTCGACTTGCTCGGAATAGAATTGTTTGATGAGATTAAAAGACGTTTTGAAGAAATGGTTGATTCTGATACTGATGTTGTGTTGCGTTTAAAATCAACAAGCGAACCGGGTATAATTGGTGCAGCGGGAAATATTATTCAACATTCTATATCAAAAATACTTGAAGAGTAAACTTCAAGAGCTTATAGATAATTAATTAAAGAGGGCAACAGAAAAAATTGTTACTTGAAACTGAACTTGATAAAGAGAAGTTTTTAAGTCTAGATAGCTCTTTAATTATTATCGGCAAGCCACCGCTCACCGACGGCGCAATAAGCAGGGCGAGCCAGATGGCAGGCACGAGACCTATTGCAGTGTAAATGAATCTTTCTTTCATGTGGTCCTTTCTTTTGGGCATAAAAAAACAGAGAAGCGGGGGTGCTTCTCTGTTCGAGGTTAGGAATATTTTATTTGTAAGAGGTATTGCTTGAGTAGGTGGAGGTTTTTCTCGTAATTGTAATTATCCCTCTTTAGACATAACCTTTTTACAATATTTTTTTGTGCCA
>CAYJDA010000056.1:0-8621 GCA_964368815.1 uncultured Oscillospiraceae bacterium | reverse complement strand
CTACCGGCGCTATAACAATAAATGGCTCCGGCACGCTAAATACAACAGGCGGCGACGCTTACAACGGTGGCGGTGCCGGAATCCATGCAATCGAAGGGCTAACAATTCTTAGCGGCATAATAAACGCAACAGGCGGCGACGGCGACAGTGAGGGGGGCAATTCAACCGGTGGTGATGGAATTTTTACTGATAATACACCTATAACAATTTGGGGCGGCACAATAAACGCAACAGGTGGTAATAGTGAATATATAGGAGGCATTGGAATTCACTCAAGCGGTAGCTACTTATGCATTTATGGTAGCCCAACCGTAATTGCCAAAGGCGGGTACGAAAAAGAAAGTCAATATAATGGAAATGGAATACACGCACCTATTGGTATTACCTTAGGTGATACCAATAACCCGTTTACCGGAAGCTTAACTGCAATATGCGGCGCAGGCGGCGGCGGAAGAAAATCCTTTGCGATAAGTAATAATGTAACACCTTACTCTTTTGGCGCCGGCATAAATTATTATACATTCAATGGTGACCGCTCAAAGTTGGAAGACCCGAATGAGTGGGTTGATGTCGGCGTTGCAACAAATTTATCCACCTACGCAGACCAAGATAACCACATTGGCGTGCATTTTGGAACATCGTTTCCATTCTTAACTTCATAACAGCAAATTAAAAAGCTACATTTCACTGTTGTGAAGTGTAGCTTTTTAATTTGTGTAAAAACCACAGGCTGTGCCGGTAGTTATGCCATTTTCTAAAACCAACTGTTTACTTACTGACCTTCCCCTTTTAATATAGACTTAACTGTTTTAAGTATTATTTTCATGTCTAATGCAAAGGACCAACTTTCTATATACTCTCTATCAATTTTAACAACCTCTTCAAAATCTACCGCCTTATTTCTAAAACCTACCTGCCATAAGCCGGTTATTCCGGGCTTTATTGCCAGTCTTGAACGGTGGCGTGGCTCGTAACGAGACCATTCGTCGGTTGTTGGCGGTCTTGTTCCGACGATACTCATATCGCCCATTAAAACGTTAAAAAACTGTGGAAATTCGTCTAAAGATAATTTCCTAATTGTATTTCCTATGCCGGGTTTATAATTGCCTTTTTCATCAATTTTCGAGCCTATTATTCTGGGGTCCTGATTTATTTTAAACATTAAATCGCCGTTAAATTCATTTTTGTCTAACAGCAGAGCTTTCTTTTCGTCAGCGTTCATATACATGCTTCGAAACTTATAAATTTTAAATAGTTTTCCGTTTCTACCAACACGAAGTTGAGAATAGAATATGGGTCCCGGTGATGATATATAAATCATTGGGCCTAAAATAAGTGCGAGAATAATGGTGATTAAACAGCCTGCAAAACCACCGATTATATCGGTTACGCGCTTGATAAATAACTCTAAAGTACTAACATAGTTTATCGTAGTGGTTAATACATATGTGCCATTAATATTTTCTATCATCTGCTTATATAGATGGGTGTTAAATATCGAATTAACCTTTATATGTGACACAATACCCATTTCGGTAATATTTATTATTAGATCGTTAGGTAGCTGGTGTTCGTTGTCCATGAGTATAAAAACTTCGTCTACCCAGTTTTTATGAAGATAGTCTAATATTTCATCGGTAGTTTGAACAAACAAGCACCCTTGCCTTTGAGAAACCTCTTCATCCAATACTATTAGTTTGCAGATGTGGTTCGAATGAGCGAAGATTTCCTCTATCTCGGCAGAAACCTCATCAAGCAGGGAAACCTGTGTGATATAAACATACGTTTTAGCTGATTCAAGGTAGATGAATTTCATGAAAAACAGCCGTAGAAGAAGGCTTAGCACCATAAAAAACAGCGGAGTTAAAACGAATACCATTCTGGAAAACAGATCGGCATTTTTAAAAAGCAACAGCCAGATAGCAAAAAGAGACATGCTGATAATAGTTTGAAGTAATGTAGCTAATATATCGATTTTTTTGATAGCCCTTGGTGAAAATGCTGTCCTAAAGCACATGATAACAAAGAAATGTATCGACAGCAAGAAAAATAGCGATAAACTATAAAGTTCAGAGCTAAGGCCGTTAAAATTATTGTGGTTTACAAAATATGCGGCAACAAAAGCTATAGCGAGAGAAATGATGTCTATAACGATTAAATATGAGTTTTGAAATAAACTGTTTTCCTGCTTTTTATACATGCTACCTCCTGAAATTTACAACAGAGATATTGCCTTGTAAATCGATTAACTGCTTTTTATTAATAACAAGCTACCTGACTAATGCTGATTAGCTTACAGCTGCAACTTAAACTTGCCTAGTATTTTATTAAATAGTGGCATCCCTTTTATCCTATCAAACAATGTATCATTTGTACTTAATGAACAAATCATACCGCAACAATAAATAAATAAGACCGGTAAAAAGCTTTCACCTAGCCGTGAAAAGCTTGTGTAGGTAAGCTCGGTAATAAGGATATATACTGCTGTGGCACTATATATTATTAAATTATTATCAATACCGCTTTTGTTAGTTATACCATCGAAAATTCTAAACAGAACACATGTTATAAATATTAATGCTAACAAAAGCCCAACAACGCCAAGTGTTAGCAGGATAAATAGATATCCGCTGTTTAAATCAGAGTAAAGTTGACCGGATATATTATTTATTTCCTGTATAATCTGATCAAGGTTTAAACTGTAGCCCAGAAGTAGCGACTTGGGGTCGGCGATAAATATTTTTAACGAGTTACTCCATATATATAGGTTGCCTGATGCTGAAGCCGGAGTGCTTATATCGGTTTGCTGTGCAACATAAGGCAGATGAGATAGGTCGTAGCTTGATAGAGATATTCTAATAACGTTAAATATATTAAGTATGCCCACAAGGGCGATAGCAGTAAAAGCGGCTATAACAATGGTAAGAACAAAAAAAATCGAAAGTTTGTTTTTATTAGTTGCGCTATATTTTTTTCTATAATAAAAAAATGCTGATATTAAACCCATTAAAACTGCAAAAGTAATAGTTGCTACTATATTCTGTGACAGTGCAATAACAATAAAAAAAATAAAAAGAACAAGCCCGATTAAAATACGCAAAAAAATGTTTTTAAAGTAAACCACTAAAAATAGAGAAATAATAAATAAGGTTGAATATATCACGGCGGTTGACTCGGCATTGCCGAAAACAGATAATTTAAAATAGTCTCCGGTCAATACAATTGGGTCTATATATCTGGTAATCGGCTCAAGGTTAGAGCTAATTAAAAAAGCATATATTCCAAAAAGCGAAAAAACAGTAAATAATAAGATGGTGGGAACAAGGAGGGAAACCGTCATTAAACTTCGCCCTTTCGGCTCTAATAAAAAAGGAACAATAAAGGCGACGAGGGTTACCATTGTTATATTTAAAGCGGCAGGTACATTAAGATAGCTGTTATAAAGCCCTATAAATGCAGTCCATAATAAAAATAAAATTATAATAATCATTTCTTTTGAATGTATAATAATGTTAATTTTATATAATAAGATATAGCTTACAACAGCGGCATAAATATAGTTGAGTATATGTGCGGAGTAAAATATTGAATGGTCAGGAAAAACATAGTAGAGAACTGTTGAACTAAAAAACAAAAATAAAGCAATAAACACCAAGGTTTTAATGCTGTATAGTTTATTGGTATTTTGCGTTGAGTTCATTATTTATTCTTCCTTAAAACGAAATCTTTATTAATAAAACCGGCTCTTATGCGCGTTTTCAATAAATCGAGACAGTATTTTAGTGTTTTTATGATTGAATGTTCTTTAGTACATGCGCAAATCATTCCGCAAGAATACATAAATGTGACAGGTAAAATGCTGTCGTAAAACTGAGTTAGGAAAGGCTCCATTGTTTCGGTAAGCATAATAAAGATAACGATTGCAGCGTAAAAAACAACATGGTTGTTTAATGCGTTGCCCCTTATTAAAAAATCAAGTATTCTAAACAGAATGCATACGATAAACATTATAAAAATTGCAAAGCCTATTATTCCGGTTGCAATAAGAACATAGAGATATGTGCTGTGCGGGTGGTCATAAAACTTTCCGGTTAAATTTATTACCTCCTGCATGATATTAGCCGTAACCACACTGTAGCCATGCAACCAGGCAGAAGGGTGTTCATCAAATATTTTTAAACAATTTGCCCAAATTTCAGTTCGTCCGCTAAATGAAAAGAAGCCCGCGTAACTTCTGCCAACTTCGAAACTCTCAGCGGCGAAGGAGTTCGATAAATCGGTATTAACCTCGGGTGTTTCGGTAACTGTTGCGGTATTTGTTTCTTGGGTAGCTATGTCGGTGTTTAGAAGAGGCTCATCGACTTCTTCTTTTGATGTCGCAATAAACGGATAGGAGGAAAAATCTCTGTCGGATAAACTGATTCGCACATCATTTAAGACATTTAATGTATTAGAAAAAGACACAAAAACAATTGAGGTTACAATTATTCCGGAAAATACAAAGACGATAAATCTTGTTATTATACGGTCGTTTCTTATTTTATGGGTAACATAACAGGCTACTATTAAGGCGATAACAAATGAAAAAGCTATGTGTGAAGTTCTGCTTTGAGAGAGCGCAATAATGCAGTAATAGACAATCATTATAAGTCCGATAAATATTTTAGCAACTTTACTTTTTAGGTATACAAATAAAAACAACGAGGCTAAAAATATTACAGAATAAACAGCGCCGGTTTGATTAGCATGTCGAATAACTGATAATCTAATGTAAAGCCCGTCCTCAACAAAAGTTTCGAGATTAATTGCAGGAAGAGATTCTGTAAGTGGCGCTAACGAGGTGTTAATAAAAAAAGAATATAATCCGAAAACAGCAAGTACAAAATACAATAATATTGACGGAATAAATATAAGGGCAGACAAGGTTTTTTTACCGTTATCTGTTAAAATAAATGGTATGCTAAATGCAATAACGCTCAGGAACACGAAATTAAGCCATATCGGCACGCTGGAAATATTTTCAAGTGAGGCAACAAATAATGCCCACACCGTGAAAAAAACAACCATTACAAATTCTTTAGTTTTTTCTATTCTTTTGTGTTCCTCAACAAGCAAAAAAAAGAAGACCACTGCATATAAATAGTTAAAAAAATTAAGGGTTAAAAAATTTGAGTGCCAATATGACGTAAAGTAAAGTAATTTATTTTGAAAATATATAAAAAAAACAAATATACAAATAAATCGCCAATTTATTAACTTTTCTGCAATAATATTGTTTTTTATTTTCATTAAAAGCTCCTAAATATAAGTGTGCAGATCACATTCTAAACAGGATCATTTTTCTCGCTTTTTTATTTGCAAATATAAATCTTATCTTGGTAAACTACAAGGGTAAATATGCTGTAACACAATAACAATAATCTATAATGAGTATACATTACAACACTCTTTTTGTCAATCGAGTATAATCCTTTAGCTCATGATCATTTCATTGTTCGGGGCATATCTGCATTATAATTAAACTTATGTTTTGTTGCTTAAAACATAATATATAAATTTTAAATTAGTTGTAAAATATCTTTTAAATAAACGCTTAGGTTCCATAATTAACCTAAATAACCACTCTAAAGATAACATCCTAAAAATTTTAGGAGCATCAGGTACCACGCCGGCAAGTACGTTGAAAGCACCACCAACTCCAATGGCGAGTGCACCTGTTTTTCCTTTTATTTTGTATGCAAAACATTCCTGCTTTGGTGCACCTAAGCCGATCCATAAAAAATCTGCACCGGTTCCTTTTATTTCTGTTACTAAGTTATTAAATTCATCGTCACTTAGCTCGCGAAAAACAGACTCCCGGTAGCCGGCTATCTTTAATTTTGGATAGTTTACCTTTAAGTTTTTAATAAGAAGTTCTAAATTTTCTTTTGTGTTTCCGTAAAAATAATGTTTGTATAGGTCGTTATCGCTAAAAAGAGTTTCCATTAAATCAACTCCTCTAACCTGACCTATGTCTTTGCAGCCCTTTAATTTAGCCACTATTGAAAGAGGTTTGCCATCGGGTAAGGTTAAAAAACTATCTGCCAATATTTTGTTAAAACTGCTGTCTTCTTTAGCCATTACGGTTGTATGCACGTTAGAAACACAGATGTAACTCTCTTTTGCCTTTTCTAAATTATTAGTTATATAGTCTATAGCATCATTCGTTTTAGTAATTGACGTTGGAACACCTATTATATTAACTCTTTTCATTACAAATATCCATTAAATTCTTTATCCTCGCTCAAACTTTTCAATAATACTGTCTTAGCCCTATTATGCATAAGAATTATATCATACAGATGGTGGAAAGTCTACATATATTGTTTTTAACAAAGCTACATGATGAATTGTAAAATAAAGTGGACATTTCTGGAGATATATGGTAAAATTATTTAATTAATAGATATAGGGGGATAGGTGAAATCAAAAGGGTACTTTTAGTTCATAACTACTATCAAATTGGCGGTGGTGAGCATACTGTTTTTGAAAATGAGAAAAACATGCTTAAAAACGCAGGCTACAAGGTTTTTGAATATACAAAAACAAACAACGATTTAAAAAAAAATAAACTGAAGTTATTGTTGTTACCTATAACCAGCATCTTTTCGATTTCAACATATACCAATATTAAAAAAATCATTAAAAAGGAAAAGATAGATTTAGTGCACTGCCATAACACTTTTCCTTTAATATCGCCCAGCGTATATTATGCTGCTTGGAGCGCAAAAATACCTGTTGTTCAAACAATACACAACTTTAGATTTATCTGTGCAAATGGATTATTATATCGTGACGGGAAGATTTGTGAGGATTGCTTAAACGGGAAAAATAATGCCGTAAAAAATGCCTGCTACAGAAATTCTAAAATCCAAACCGCCATAGTTGTTGCTATGCAAAAAATTCACAAGTTTATTGGTACATATAAAAAACTTAACTACATTTTTTTAACCGATTTCAATAGAGATAAAGTAACCCAAAACTTAAAAATAACCGGAAAAATATTTGTAAAACCCAATTCGGTAGAAAAGGTGAAAATCCCCGAGGATATCGAGGTTCAAAAAAACAAGTTTATATTTGTAGGTAGATTAGACGAATATAAAGGGGTAGACTTTTTATTAGAATTTTTTAAAAAACATAAAGAATACCGGTTTAATATTTACGGCTCAGGACCACTAGAAGAAAAGGTGAAAGCATATTCTTATGAAAATGAAAACATAAATTATTTTGGCTTTTGCCCTAAAAATGAATTTCAAAAAGATTTAGCCTCCGGCTGTGCAATGATTTTTTCCAGTAAATTGTATGAAACATTTGGCCTAACGATAATCGAAGCATTTTCTATTGGGGTTCCGGTAATAAGTTCTGATATTGGAAATGGCGCTATTATAAATAAAAATGAAATTACGGGGGTTCATTTCACAATCGGAATTGAAAGCTCATTAGAAAAATCAGTTTTAAAAGCTATTAAAAATAGAGAGCTTTACAGCAAAAATGCAAAGGAAAGCGTTAAAGATTATTACGAAGAAAAAAACTTATTGGAATTAAAAATGATTTATGATACAGTGTGACATAAAAGGAGTGTAGAGTTATGGAGAATAACCACAATGAGACAGCAGTGATAAATATACTGCAAACATTAAAGTTTTTACTTAAAAATAGCTGGAAAATCATAGTGATAACCATTTTGTTTTTAGTAATATATTTTGTTTATGCAAACAATAGTGTTGTGGACACCTATTCTACAACAACAGCTTTTGCAGCCAATTTAGTGTCTGAAGGTGATGAGAATTTTGACACAATGACAACCTATGCACTCTTCCAAGAAAATATTGTGTATTATAGTAACACTAACGAGTTGCATGGTTTAGTAGCTGAAGAGGTTAATAAACAGGGCTTGGAAATGGCCGTTGCTAAGAGTAGTTACAGCTTAAGGGGTATAGATGATTCAAGCTTTTTCGAGTTAACCACCATCGGAACTAATCCGGAGGAGGTTAAAAAGTTAAACGATATCGTTCTGGAGGTGCTAAATAAAGGATTTCGCAATTCAACTGATTTTGCAACTGATTTTACTATAGCTATAGTTGATGAATCGTTTATTCCATCGCAAGTAAATAATCCAAACGAAATGAAAGAAATAGTATTCTTTGGTGCATTTGTAGGATTAACCATAGGGATTCTGCTTTTTACTTTATTATCATTTAAAGAGCAAGGTGTTTTTAAATTTAAATAAAAATTGCGGAAGAAAAAAATAATATGTTATTTATTTTACTGGAACAATTAGCAGTTGCTGCAAATATTGGGCTTATCCGAAGAGAATTTTTATCGATCGATTTGCATTACTGGGGTTTAGCATATACTATTATAGAATATATATTTATTTTAATAATTTTAAAGTTTAAAATTGCTGTAAATAACGCAGATAAATACATAATTCTTTTTATTCTCTATGGCTTATTTGCAGTTGTATTATCTTTTGCCAATGTTTATGAGTTTTTCGGTTTAACTGATTTATGGTTTAACGATGCATTTATTTTAAGACAGGCATTTTACCTTGTGTATTTCCCAATTATTATTTTATGGTC
>CAYJDA010000055.1:0-8702 GCA_964368815.1 uncultured Oscillospiraceae bacterium | reverse complement strand
CAACTCTACCCACGCACTCGTTAACGGTTTTCACCGCCTTTACTGCGGCATCAAAATCTCCGGTGTGCCCAACCATATCGCAGTTTGCAAAGTTTAGAATAATAACGTCATATTTCTTGCTTTCTATTCGCTTAACAACCTCATCGGTAACCTCATATGCCGACATTTCAGGCTTAAGGTCATAGGTTGCTACCTTTGGCGATGGAATAAGAGCTCGGTCTTCTCCCTCGTAAACCTTTTCAACCCCACCATTAAAAAAGAATGTTACATGTGCATACTTTTCGGTTTCGGCAATCCTAAGCTGTTTTTTACCAAGCATCGATAGATATTCACCAAGCGTATTATTCAATGTTTGTGGTTTAAAAGCAACTGTAACATTTGGCATTGTTGCATCGTACTGCGTAAAGCAAACATAATTGAGTGCAAAAAATCCGTTAGGACGGGCAAACCCATCAAATGCAGGGTCAACAAATGTTCTTGTTATCTCTCTTGCTCGGTCTGGTCGGAAATTGAAAAACACAACGCTGTCGCCTTCCGAGATTTTTCCTTCTTTATCGCATACTGTTGGCATAACAAACTCGTCGGTAACGTCATCGGCATAGCTTGCCTTTACCGCTGCTACCGCATCAGCATTGTATACACCCTCACCCATAACCATTGCACGATAAGCTTTTTCTACACGTTCCCAACGGTTATCTCTATCCATTGCGTAAAAGCGACCCATAACCGTTGCAATGCTTCCGGCTCCGATTTTCTTAAGCTCGTTGCTTAGCTGTGCAACAAAATCTGCACCACTGGATGGAGGCACATCACGCCCATCTAAAAAACAATGTACAAATATTTTTTTCACGCCACTATTTTTTGCAAGCTCTACCAATGCATAAAGATGCGTGTTGTGAGAATGAACTCCACCATCTGATAAAAGACCTGCAAAGTGAACAGCACTATCATTTTTTGCTGCAGCATTCATGGCATTGCACAATACTTCATTTTCAAAAAAGTCACCGTCTTTTATTGATTTTGTAATGCGGGTAAGTTCCTGATAAACAACACGACCGGCGCCGATGTTGGTATGACCAACCTCACTGTTGCCCATCTGACCTTCCGGCAGGCCTACAGCCAATCCGGAAGCATCGATAGAGGTTGTTGGATTATTAGTAAAAATATCATTAAGTCTTGTAGGATTTGCAGCCAAAATGGCATTTCCGCTATAGGAGTCACCATTACCGTATCCATCCATAATGCAAAGAACTACCGGTTTACTCATCTGCTACCTGCCTCTACAATAACTGCAAAGTCGGCAGATTTAAGCGAAGCCCCGCCGATAAGACCACCATCAATATTCTCCATATCAAGAAGCTCTGCGGCATTTTTTGGATTCATGGAGCCACCGTACTGTATAACAGTAGCGTCGGCTGTTGCTGAACCAAACATCTCGGTTAGCTTTGCACGAATAAAAGCACAAACCTCTTCAGCCTGCTCGGTTGTAGCTGTTACACCGGTACCGATAGCCCAAACCGGCTCATAGGCAATTATAACGTTCTTCATCATGTCGGCATCGAAGCCTGAAAGGCCGCGCTTAATCTGAAGTGCAATAAGCTCTTCTGTTATGCCGGCTTCACGTTGTTCTAAAGTTTCACCCACGCAAACGATAGCTACAAGCCCTGCTTTTACTGCTGCGGTAGCACGTAGGCAGACGGTCTCGTCTGTCTCTGCGAAATATTGACGACGTTCACTGTGACCGATAACAGCGTGTGTTACCTTAAGTTCGGTTAACATAGAGGCAGAAATTTCGCCCGTATATGCGCCGTTTGCCTCAAAATGTACGTTCTGAGAACCTACACATATGCCTGTTCCCTCACAAAGTGCTACAGCTCCCGGTAGATCTACATATGGCACGCAGATAACTACATCACAGTCAGCTTTTGCAGCTATTGGTTTTAACTCCTCGATAAGAACTGCGGCCTCGGATGGAGTTTTGTTCATCTTCCAGTTGCCGGCAATGACAACCTTACGTTTCGACTTGTTCATAATTGATACTCCTTGTTATTGTTATTTAATAGGGAGAGGTTACCCTCCCCCATTTTGTTGTTTATTTATCGTTTAAGCAGGCAATTCCCGGAAGAATTTGTCCCTCTAAAAACTCAAGACTTGCTCCACCACCTGTGCTGATATGTGTCATCTTATCGGCGAAACCAAGTTGTTCAACTGCCGCCGCAGAGTCACCACCGCCGATAATGGAAACTGCATTGCTCTCGGCAACCGCTTTGGCAACCGCAATGGTTCCTTGTGCAAAGCGAGACCACTCAAATACACCCATAGGTCCGTTCCAAATAACAGTTCCGGCAGATTTAATGGCATCGGCAAATAGGCTTTGTGTTTCCGGCCCGATATCAAGGCCCATCCAACCGTCCTCAATGTGGAAATCGTCAACGGTGCGAATGTCGCAGTCCTCAGCAAACTTATTGCCTACAATATTGTCGACCGGTAAAAGAAGGTTAACGCCTTTAGCCTTAGCATCTTCTAACATTTTCTTGGCAAGCTCAACTTTATCTTCTTCGCAAAGTGAAGCTCCGATTTTTAGCCCCTGAGCTTTAAAGAAGGTGTATGCCATACCACCACCGATTATAAGGGTATCTACCTTATCAAGTAGGTTTTCAATAACGCCGATTTTATCGCTAACCTTTGCACCGCCGAGAATGGCAACGAAAGGACGTTTGGGTTCTGCAAGTGCACCACCCATAATCGATAGCTCTTTTCCGATTAGGTAGCCACATACTGCCGGAAGATAATCAGCAACGCCTGCTGTAGAGGCATGTGCACGATGCGCTGTACCAAATGCATCATTTACATAGATATCTCCAAATTTTGCAAGCTTTTTGCTAAACTCAGGATCATTTTTCTCTTCCTCTTTATGGTAGCGGAGGTTCTCAAGCAGGCAAATTTCACCATCTTTTAAGGCGGCAACCTTTGCTGCGGCATCTTCGCCCACAACATCGGTAGCCATTGCTACTGGGCAACCAAGAAGTTCTGATATGCGAGCGGCAACCGGCGCTAAAGAATATTTTGCAACTACTTCACCCTTTGGGCGACCCATATGACTGCAAAGAACAACCTTTGCACCGTTGTTCTTTAGGTATTTGACGGTATCAAGAGCTGCCACAATACGTTTATCATCTGTTATTACGCCATCCTTCATCGGAACGTTAAAGTCACAACGCACCAGACAACGTTTACCCTTAACGTCAATGTCTTCAACTGTTTTTTTGTTCATCATGTTCATATTTATTCTCTCCTAAAACATTACTATATCTGTTATATATTTAACAATATTGTATCACAAATTTGCGTTTACTGCAAGTTTTTTTTATTATGCAACTTCGCTTTTTTCGATTTCAATATCACCATAATACCAATCCACCAGTAGGTCGGTTACTAATCCATAACTTTTTATTCCTTCTTCCTGTCCATGACCCTGTAGATATTCATTATAGATTGTATCGGCAACTTCAGATACCGGCCCCTTAAACTGTGCCCAATAAGCACTGTTATACTGTAGGTCAGCAACTACGTACGGATGAAGATTTTGCACCGTTTCCTGCCAAACTTCCTTGTTAGCTCCATAAAGCGCATTGGAAAGATTGATATATCCAAGCAGCTGACCGGAATACCTGTAGGCAGGATTATCGGAAAATTCACAGGCAAGAATTGCAACAAAGTTGCAGTCCTGCTCCGGCATTATTCCACGCGCATGGGCAAGCTCATGTGCAATTGTTGAAGGAATAAGTGCGCCGGGCTGATCTATGTTTACATTTGGCTCACCGGTAAGAGCAAAGAAAAAGCCGGTATAGTTTAGCTCGCTCATAAAAAACGAGAAAGTCATTGGCTTCGCGGTAATATTCTCTCCCTCAAGAAAAGGATAACTTTTCTCAAGATTATTGTAAACCGTGTAGCCATCTTCCAATAGTTTATCGATTGGCTCGTTAAATATACCATTTTCGTCTCGTTCAACAAGAGCAGCCGTTTCGGATAATTTATCTACAAACAACTCGGTGACTGCTGCAAGTTGTTCGACACTAATAGGCTGTGCTGTTACATCAAAGTTTGCAATCGGGCTCTCGCTGTAGTACCCCACTCCCCACAATAATGTTGACCCATTTATCACTACAAGCACTGCCACTAAAATTGTTAGCGCTCGGCTAGTCAGAATACCTATTCGTCTGCCCCTGTTTTTTATTACAATGTATATAGTTCGTGCTACAAAGAATATTATAAGTGCTCCCGATAGAATATATATAACCTCGGTAACCGAAAAAGGGAAAACCCCAAAAACCCTGCCTGCTAATCTGCGGTAGGGGTATGCTATTTTGTTTTCTATTATGCCTGCAATGTTCGGATTTTGTTTGGCATACTCTAAAAAAATAAGCAGCATAACCAAAAACACCGAAATCCATATTCTTTTTATTTTTAGTATTTTTCTCACTATCATTATATAATTATAACGTCATTTTTCAAATAATACAACGTCACAATAGTACAAATTTCGAAAAAAACTTTGTGCACTTTGTAAATCTCTGTCTACTATTTTAGCGGCTTTTTAGAAATCACACCTGCGTTTCTCGGATAATGTTTCGGCGTTTTTTTTGTTTTTTTATAGATTAGTAATCTTCTAAACTCGCCAGCCGGTAAAGAATAGCATATTTCCTCCGCGTTGCCTGCGCCAAGTACCCCTGCCGCACACTGTCCCGATGTAAGATTTTCTGCTTCTCCCTTCATTGCAACAAAACTTCCCCCAACCGAGCATAAAGGAACACAGTACTCAAGCAAAACCGGCATGGACGCTACCGCTCTTGCTGTTACGAGATTAAATTTCTCTCGATACTCTTTAAGCCCACAAATTTCAGCGCGATCATTTACTATTCTTATGTTAAGGTTTAGTTCTTTACACGCAAATTCCAAGAATCTACATCGCTTTGCCGTCGGCTCGATTAATGTCAGCTCGATGTCCGGTTTTGCAATTGCCAACACTATTCCCGGAAAACCTGCGCCGCTTCCAACATCACAAACCGAACCAGATACAAAGGGTTGCGCCGCTAAATTGAGACAATCTATAAAATGCTTATCTTCAATCTCTTCCGGCTTGGTAATAGCCGTGAGGTTAACCTTTTTGTTGTATTCAACTAACAACTCTGCGTAATAATCAAGCTGATTAATACTGTTTGTATTTAAATCTATTATATTTTGAGACTTTTGCACTAATCTATCTTTATCAATCATGAATAACCTTACCTTCTTTTACTTAACAATATAACGCCACCTGCCGCTCTTTCAATTGCACCGTTTAGTTCAAGTTCTGTTATGGCAACCAGGACAGAGGATGTAGTTAACGCAGAGCCTTTCTTGCCGATAAGCGCTGAATATAATTTTTCAAATACAATGCCCTTTGCCGGAATACTTTTTAAAATTTTCAACGCAAGAGGCGAGTAGTCGTCAAGCTCATCTACACACTTAGGCCTCTTTTTTTTCATTTTAAAACCACAGTCATGAAGCATAGACTTAACATTTACTATAGGAATTGCGCCCTCATGTATAAGGTGGTTAGTGCCCTCACCAAGCGGTGAAAGCATGTTTCCCGGAACTGCCAGCAACGGTCTGTTGATTTTTTCTGCAACTCTTGCCGTTTCTAAACTTCCGCTTTTTTTTCTTGCTTCACCTACCACAACAACATCGGAAAGTGCCGCAATAATTCTATTACGAAAAAGGTATGCACTTGGATGTAGATTACTTCCCGGAGCTGTTTCGCTAACAACCACGCCCTCATTTTCGATAACCTTTTGCATCTCACGATTAATTGATGGGTAATATACATCCACCGAGTTACCAAGTACCGCAATGGTGGGTGTTCCGGCGGCAATAGCGGCCGCATGTGCAATTCCGTCTAACCCCTCTGCAAGGCCCGATACAATGGTAACTCCCTTTTGAGTAAATGCTTCTGCTATAATCCGTGTAGCATCGCTCGCATATTTTGATGGCGTTCTCGTTCCCACAATTGCCACCTTAAAACCGGAATTTAAAAGATCAACTCTACCTTTAAGGTAGATAACCGCAGGAGGATTATCAAGCTCAAATAATTTTTTGGGATATGCTTTATCCGAGATGGTAATAATTTGTATGCTCTTTTTTTCGCATTGCTCGGTAATATTTTTAGCATAACTCTCACTACCAGAACCTATCTGCTGCTGCTGAGATTTCGTTAAAAAAGCACAAAATTCCTCAGAATTTCGTGCATCATAAAACCCCTCTTTACCGAATTTTTCGATAATAGTAACCAAATTATTTGTTTTGCTACCGAGTATCTGCCCTAACCATACATGGTTTAATATTGACACATCCTCACCGCCTTTATTGTTTTGCCGTTTCCCGATATCAGCCCGGTAAATTCATCTTTATCGTAAAGTCTTGCCATCCCTTTTATATCAGCAACTTCTTGGGTTAGGCCGTTTTTTAATCTCTGCACCCTATAACTCTCTAACGTTATTGCGGGAAGCGTTGTAAAAAAACTTTCAATAGGTTTAAAAAGTTGTTTTGGGTCTTGGTGATTTGCTATTTCATCAAGAGTAACAGCTTCCGCTATCACGCAGCTTCCGCTTTGAATCCGCCGAAGTGCTGAAAGGGTCGCAAGCGAACTGCATTTTTTTGCAATATCTTCTGCAAGGGTTCTTATGTAACTTCCCTCGCTACATATAATTTCCACCGTTGCAACTTTATCTTCAAAGTTGAGTAGTTTTATCGAGTGAATGGTAACTTTTCGCGAAGGCACCTCTGCTTCCTTGCCCGCACGTGCTAACTTATATAAAGGCGTTCCATTAATTTTAATTGCCGAGTACATCGGTGGCGTTTGGATTATTTCACCAACAAAACTGTCCATCACGGCTATTAACTGTTCCCGAGTTGGTATGTATTCACATCGATTAATAACATCTCCGGTAATATCGCCGGTGTCGGTCATAATTCCAAAGGTGATATCAGAAATATACCCTTTATCCTTTAATGGAAGATGACTTATAAACTTTGTTGCGTGTCCGAAAAAAACGGGAAGAACTCCTGTTGCCATAGGGTCAAGTGTTCCTGAATGGCCAGCTTTTTTTGTGCCGTAGATACCACGAAGCTTTGCAATAACGTCAAAGGAAGTCCACCCTGAAGGTTTGTCTACTACTATTACACCATCAACCAAGCTCGTTTACTCCCTATACCATTCGTCATTGCTTAATTATTTCTATTCACAATAACGAGCCTTAATCAGCAATGCCAAGTTCTCGGCTTACTTCTTTAAGTACTGCGTCCATTACATTTTCAATGCTACCTATTACTTCGCAGCCTGCCGCACGCTTATGTCCGCCACCGCCAAGACGTGCACAAATCTGGCTTGCATCTGCTTCCTGTGTTGAGCGAACCGAAACCTTATATGCGCCCTCTTTTAGCTGTCTAAAAGTTATGCCAACCGCAATTCCCTCAATCATGCGTGGAATCGCAGTTATGCCTTCAAGGTCAGTCTCATCAACATCTAACCGCTCTATCTGCTCCTTGGTTATTGTTATGGAAGCCACCTTCTCGTAAAAATGGTAACGAAGCGAGGCTAATGCTTGTTTTTCAATTTCTATCCTACGACGGCTTTTACTTTCAAATAGCAGATTATTTAGCACCTTATAGTCAGCGCCGTATTCCATTAATCTTGCAGCAACCCTATGGGTGTTAGGGCTGGTATTTTCAAACTTGAAACAACCGGTATCGGTGGAGATTCCGGTGTAAAGACAGTTGGAGATAACCTGATCAAAAGGCACCTCCATGTATTCAATAAGATCGAATATCATTTCACAGGTAGCCGCGGCATCATCCCTCAACCAGAGATAATTTGCAAAACCGGTATTGGATGGGTGATGGTCTATAGCAAGGTCTATTCTGCGTGAATACGGTGCTATTAGTTCACCTAACAGCTGCTGGCCTGCTACATCTACTGTAATAATATATTTAGGTGTGAAGCTTCCGCTAAAAAGCTTTGGTTGCATATAAACATATCGTTCATGAATAATGTCGTTACAAATAACCTCAGCATTTTTCCCGATAGAATTAAGTGCATGCATCAATGCAAACCCGGAACCCAGCGTGTCTCCATCCGGATTCTTATGGCAAATTATCAGTATGTCGTCCTGCTCTAAAAGTATCTGTGCAACCTCTTTTAGCTCAATACGCTCACTCATTAATGTCCGTTCCTTTCTTGATGTTCTGTGATTTTTTGCTAATTTATGAAATAAATTAACATCACTCTTTCTGCGAGCTGTTAATATCAGCTAATATGGTGTTGATACGCTCAGCATATGCAGCACCATCGTCTTCTACAAATTTCAACTGAGGTGATTTTCTTATTTTCATTCTTGAGGATAGCTCGCTTCTCAAAAAACCTGCCGCTCCTGCAAGTGCCTTGAGAGCCTCCTTGGTATCGCTACCTAGAACACTTACATATACCTTAGCATATGCCAAATCCTCGGTAACTTCTACTCTTGTTATGGTAATTAGCCCATTTTGAATGCGCGGATCTTTAAGCTGCCTGCACAGCTCGGTCAACAATCGATGAACGTCAACATTAAGCCGCTCATGCTTAATTTTATTCATCTCGATACTCCTCCAGAACAAATGCCTCGAAG
>CAYJDA010000054.1:0-8951 GCA_964368815.1 uncultured Oscillospiraceae bacterium | reverse complement strand
ACCTTTTGGTATGTAGGAGTTTTTAGCATCGTAATGGTTTCCGAGCTCGGCGGCATAAAGATGCCATTTGCCTATATACGAGGTCTCGTAATCATTTCTGTTCAGAACATGAGCGAAACAATTTTGATGATGCTCAGGGTTTATCCTTATCTCGTTAATTACCATTCCGGTGCTTGTGGTGTATTTACCGGTAAACAGCGATGCCCTGTACGGCGCACAGACAGGGTGACCCGAGACTGCACCGGTTAGATTGGTACAGTCCCGCGCAAAGCGGTCGAGGTTTGGAGTTTTTGCCTTTATATCACCGTTAAATCCTACGCTTGAATATCGCAGTTGATCTGCAAAGATGTAGATTAAATTAGGTTTTTTCATAATAATTGTCCCAATGGTTACCTTTCTGTGAAACAGTAGCTCACAACTTTTTACCAACATGCTCTTCTAACCGGCAATGGGTCACAAGTTTGGGCCATTCTATCACACATTAACTCGAGCATTTTAGTTTTTATCTCGGCATACTCTTTGTCGTAATATCTATTATATGTTTCGTTTGGATCTTCCTTTAGGTCGTAAAGCTCACCCTGTATTGATAAAACCTTATCTTTATCATGAACCTTAACCAATTTATACCTACCATCAAAAACCATGGTATCAAAAGCTAATGGATTTCGGTGTTTAATATTTGCATTATAATATTCACAGTATACAGAGTCGCGATGAACATTAACATCTGTTTCGCCCAAAAGAATCGGTGCAAGGCTTTTGCCCTGAAAACCCTCCTCCTGCTCAATATCTGCAAAATCGCATATCGTTGGAGCTAAATCAACAAGCTCGACAAGGGCATCGCTTTCTCTACCACCTTTAACCCTCTTCGGATAGGATATAATTAGTGGTACCCTTACATTGTTATCGTAAAAATACGGACCCTTCAAATACATACCGTGGTCGCCTAAGTTTTCGCCATGGTCAGAGGTGTAAATTATCATGGTATCTTCCATCTGTCCGCTTTCCTCCAGATAATCTAACAACCTACCGAGCTGTTTGTCGAGTAGGTCAACCATTGCCCAGTATGCAGCCCTTAAATATTTATGATCCTTTTGTGTCATGTCGGTAAAGTTGTAGTTGCCGGGGGTATCGTAAGCACCGCCATGATCTACATTTTGAAAATGAGGTTTATTTTCTAATTCTCCCTCTACATAGTTAGGAAGCGGGATGTCCTCAAACATATCAAGGTATCTTTGCAGTAGCTCTTTTGGTGGGTCAAACTCATGATGAGGATCAAAGGCATTTATTGAAAAAAGCCAGGGGATGTTATACGATTTTGCACTGTCGATATACTCTATAGCGCAGTCTACACACCACTTTGTTTGATGCAAATCCTCATCCATTCCGGTGCTGACATATCTGCAATCATCAAGCTTCTTTGGGCTATATTCCACACCCTTTGAGTTAAGCCATAACGTGTAATCGTTTGTCGGCCAGTTGGATTTAGGATTTATCGCTGAAGGATGATGCGACCATCTAAAATAATCATAACCATCATCAATTCGCGGTTCAATATTTCTCTTGGTTGCATGATTAATAGCCGAGATATGGAGCTTGCCGGATAATCCGCTTGTATATCCATGTTCCGATAAAATTTTAGGAATCAATCTTTCTGTAGCCGGTATATCCTGTCCGTTTTGACGAACACCACAGGTTCTCGGATATCTTCCGGTTAAAAAACTGGCTCTACTTGGCGCACACACAGGGGATTGACAGTATGCCTTATTAAATTTCACCCCCATTTTAGCAAGCCTATCCATATTTGGGGTACTAACAAATTTGTTACCGTAACAACCTAATGTATCGTATCGCTGCTGATCACTACAAAACCATAAAATATTCATAAAACCTCCTTTATAGGCTTATTATATCACCTAACCTAAAAGCCTGCAATAAAAAATACATTGCAGGCTTTTAGGGTGAAAACATTTAATCGATTACATGTAGATACTGTTATAATATTGTGCGTAAAGTTCTACCCATCTATCGCTTCCCAGCTGCTCACATTTTTCTACATATTCATCCCAGGTGTCATCGGTTACTCCATTTGTTAAAAATTGTGCTATCTGCGAATCAACATATTTAAACAAATCCGTTTTAATGGTAAGAGCCTCCTGATTATCGGCTTCTTCGTAAACTATACTTGGAAGACCCGGTGTGGCAACGGTTATATACCAGTCGGCTATAGCGGCTCCACGCTCATTCGCATTATCAACAGTTATGTTCTTTTGACTCCAAAAATCTCCGAAGCACCAGTAAGGTATGCCGTGTGCCCATGGGCAATGAAGAGTGGATAACTCCATAGTTCTTGTTTCACCTGTAGGAACGGTAGCAGTTTCGGTCCAAACACCATTTTCTTCCTCTAACCATTCCCATGAATAATCTTCCGGACCAAATCTCACGGTTAAAGCATTTTCGCCGTTATCCATCCAATAATCTATATAGCGCAGAGTTTCCTCGGGGTGTTCATTTACATTTGTAATCATAAATTGATTGGATTGATACCCCGGGATTAATCCATCTCTTGCCCATAGTCCCCAACCCTCCGGGCCGTCAACAGGCGGCATGATATGATACTCATTTATTGCTCCGTCACCTAAGGCGGGGTAAGTGGCCTCTATACCCAAGGCTATGCCCGGCTGGGTGCCTTTGGCTTTGACCTGTGCCGAATCTTGTGTGAATATCTCAGGATCGATAAGTCCCTTTGCATACCAATCGCTGTAATACTCAAGGGCTTCTCTTGTGCTATCCATGGTTGGTGCAAAGGTGAAGTCATCATTGCCTGTATAGTGCAGATAACTGTTCCATTCCCATGACGTACCAAACATGCTAAATAAAACCGTCATCTTTTTCGGGTCGCTAAAGCTTAAGCCGATTTCATTTTGTCCATCACCATTTAAATCCTGTGTGGTTGCAGTTGTTAGATAAGCCTCTAACTCCTCAAGGGTTGTTGGCATCTCAATTCCAAGGGTGTCCAGGAAGGTATGGTTCATAACAAAGAATCTACTCATTCTTATGTTTTGATTTTCATCAATTGCCGGTATTCCATATATATTTCCATCAGGAAAGGTTGAAAGATCTTTAAAATCTTCCCTTTCATCAAAGAACTTTTTTGTATTCACACCCACCGAATCAATAAGATCGTTAAGAGGAATTATAACTCCTTCTTGTGCATATCTGTAAATAACCGATCCATCATAATTAAAATTTGGGCCGAATGCATCGGGAAGGTCGTTGTTTGATGCTAACACCAGTTTGTATTTTTCGTCATATGCAGTAGAGGAAACCTCCTCCCACTCAACATAAACATTTGTCATCTCACTATATTCTTTTAGCATATCGAGCTCATTTAAGGATACGGAGTGTGAAGGCGTTACCGGCACCATAATCCTAAGATCAACACGTTCTTCTGATATTGGGAATGTTCCGGGTTCAGTCCCGGAAGGCTCACTCGCTACTTCCGCCGAGGAATTTGTATTGTCGGTCGCTACATCAGCAGTTTCTGCATTTTGCCCACACGCAGAAAGGGTTGATGCAAGTACAAAGATTGTCATAAAAAGTGCTATTATTTTTCTTTTTTTCATTTCCTTGGTTCCTTTCCTAATTGTTAGATTATTTTTAATATATTTACTACCGATAAATCATCCCTTAACTGAACCTATCATCACCCCTTTCGCAAAGTATTTTTGAACAAACGGATATATACAAAGCATTGGAACGGAGGCAACCACTATTACTCCATATTTAATAAGCTGAGCATACCTTTCCCTGCGATACAACTCCTCTAACATACTTTCATCCATAGCCATCTGAACACTGCTGTTTTGTATGAGTATTTCTCTTAAAATCATCTGTAATGGTTGTAACTCTGCATCGGTAAGATATATAAGAGCATTAAAATATTGATTCCAGTGACTTACTCCGTAATATACCGCAAGTACTCCGATAAGTGCCTTTGACAGTGGCAACACTATCTGCAAAAAAAACTTAAACGGTCCACAGCCATCAATCTCAGCCGCCTCTTTTAATTCTGAAGGTATGGTGTTTTCAAAAAATGATTTTGCAATTATCATGTTGTAAACGGCTAAGGCACCCATTATTATTAAGGTAACAGGTTTATTATATAATCCGATATCGTTTACAAGAATAAATGTTGGTATCAAACCGCCGTTAAAAAACATGGTGAAAAGGAAAAACAACATTATATATTTTTTTCCTTTTAGATCGCTTCTTGAAAGGGGGTAGGCGGTGAGTAGTGTAATGATTACATTGAGTGCAGTTCCGAAAACAGTATAGAAAATCGTATTACGATAACCAATCCAGATACTGCTGTCCTCAAAAATACGTTGATATCCCTCCATTGTGATCCCTATTGGGTAGAGAAAAATATATCCTGCGTTTACAGCATCCGGTTCACTTATTGAAGCTATCAAAACAAAATAAAGTGGATAGATAACTATTAAAGCGACAATGCCCAAAATAATATAGTTGAAAAAATCGAATACCTTGTCGCTTTTTGCAAGTTTTATTTCATTTGGGTTTTTAAGCCGTCTTGACATTGTATAAACTCCTTCCTTTTCCTACCACAACCCGGACTTTGTTATTTTCTTGGATACGTAGTTCACCGACAACAAAAGTATTAAATTTATAACGTTGTTAAACAACCCAACTGCCGCTGAATAGCTATAATCAATGTCTAATAAACCTTTTTTATATATGTAGGTTGAGAGTATTTCGGATACATCCATGTTAAGCGATGTTTGCATAAGGTAAGCTTTTTCAAAACCAAGGCTCATCACCCTACCTGAATTTAAAATTAGCAGAACCGCTGCTGTTGGAATTATATGAGGGAAGTCTATGTGATATATTCTTTTCAACTTGCTCGCACCATCAATTGTTGCTGCCTCGTGTAAACCGGGATCTACTCCCGAAAGTGCGGCAAGATATATAATTGAGCCCCATCCGGTAGTTTGCCATACATTAGAAAATACAAACATATTTCGAAAATACTGTTCTTCCGCCATAAACAGCCGAGCTTCGCCGCCAAACAGCTCTATAATTTCATTAAAAACACCGTTTTGCGAAAATAGAATCATCATCATACCTACAAGTACAACCACTGATATAAAATAGGGAGCATATGTGACGTTCTGTACCACCCGGCCAAAGGCTTTATTGGTGCTGGCATTTATCATTAGTGCAAGAATTATAGGTAAAGGGAAGGTAACAATAAGCTGATATATACTTAATATTAAGGTGTTCATTAAAATAGGAATAAAGTCGGGTGAGTTAAAAACTCTTTCGAAATGTATTAATCCAACCCACTCACTCCCCCATATTCCGCGAGTTGCCATGAAATCTTTAAACGCAATCGTTATACCGTACATAGGAACGTAATTAAATATTAATATGTAAATGACACCCGGTAATAACATTAAGTAAAGCACCCAGTTTTTATACAGTAAATTTCGCATATCCGTTCTCCTGTCCTAACGTTATCCTGATTATATCCCATGAAAACAACACTTACAAGAGTGATTTTTAACGAGTACTATCATTATTTCACTATTCATACATTGCAATTTTTAACCGTATGGTAATTTTTCACTTGGCTATTTGCAGCTGTGTCATTTGGTATAAATAATTAAATTTTGCCGTTTTATAATAAAATTTTATTGATTTTGTAAAAAACATGTGCTAACATTAATTATCAAACGTGTCGAGATTTAAATTACGAAGAGGAAGGAGATAAAGATGAAAAAAATTCCAAAAACGCTTCGAGATTTCTATTTTAAATTTTTATGTATTTTAATGCTTCCATTGCTGGCGACCTCTTTCTTCTTTTTTACTAATCTTGTATCAAGTTTTAGAAATTTGTCGTACAATAACCACTATAATGAATATTTAAGAATAGCAAACGAGATAGATTATAAGCTTAACCAGTTTGAGGGAATGGCAATTCAACTAAGTGAAAATGAAGCTATCCTGCCTTATAATATAGATCAAGACATTCATTCGCAAAAGTCGGTTATTAATCAGATGCAGAGTTTTTTATACCAGAGCGATGTAATCACCGATGTTTTGCTGATAAATGTATCAGAGAGTTATATTTTAACCACTAAAGGAACCTACAGCATGGAGAACTATGAATCTCTTTATGGTGTTCCACTGGCTGAGTTTTCCACAAGCATCTCAGAACACTCTACATATCAATCTGATTTTTCAGTGTTTTTGTATTCGGACGAGGCATCTGAGAGTTTAATTGTTTACAGTAATTATCCATACGGTTCACCATATCCAAACGGCGCACTGCTGTTTTTGGTGGATAAAGATAGCCTTTTCAACCTTGGTGATATTAATTATTCTCTTTATTATAATGGATTTGCCATAACCGAAAATTTTGTTATAGAGACAACCGAACCTGCACAGGATTCACCGGAGTACTTTGATGTAACGACGGATAATATTAGGCTGGTAATAGAAAATGATTACGACATAACATTTAACGATTATTATTCGGTAAGAACACAGTTTATTATATTGCAGATCGGAATAGGCGTCTGTAGCCTACTCTTAATTTACTATTTCTCCAATAAACAATATTCACCGATTAAAGCCTTAAACGAAATTTTAACAGAGTTCAACCTTAAATCTGATGGTCTAACTTCTTCTGAACACGCAGAAATATATAACGCTGCAAACAGCTTAAAACTTCTATCAGAGAGAAACAAGGAGCTTTATAACGAATTTGAGAAAGAAAAGAGTATTTCTAAAGAGCTGTGGCTAAATAAATTACTTTACAGTCGACATCAGGATATCGAAGATTTGTATGAACACATGTCACTTTATGGATTAAATTTTAACAAAGCATTCTATGTTGTATCCGTCTTCACATCTGATGATAGTCTTCACAACTTAGAAAATATGAAATATGATGACTCAAAGTTGATTGATGTGATATTTTGTAAAGATTCTTTTTCACGACTGGTTGTTATTATTGGTACAAATACCGGTGATAAAAGCAAAAGTTATGACATAATCAGGTTGATATTAGATAATTTAAGACAACACAAACCGAACATTGAGGCATACTGCGGTTCACATGTTGAGAGCATACAACACGTAAATATTTCTTACGTGCAGGCTATTTCTTTGATAGAAGGAGCTACCTCACAAAACAATAAAACAATTCATATATACAGTGGAAGTAATAGCTACTTTAAAATGTGCTTTCCAAAAAAAGAAATCGAAGAAATGCGTATAGCAATATCCGAAAACGACATAGAGTCAGCTAAAAGGATATTATGCGTGATAATCTCACAGATGCGCTCGGATATATACGATTATCAGATAAGTAAATCAACGGCATACTCTATTGTAAACCATATTTTAAACGCCGTTAGTGATTTAAAGGAAAATGATACATTTGTAGAGGATTTTTATCGATATATCTCAGAACTTGACCAGACAGGAACAAAAGGTGAAATAGTAGAGTTTTGCGAAAAAATCTCCTTGAATCTCAATAGCATTTCCTACACAAAAAATATTGAAACCTACGATAAGGATAAGATTGATAGGGTAGTAGATTATATCAACACCCATTGTTATGAGCAAAACTTTTTCCTTGGTCTGGTTGCTGAAAAATTTGATATATCGGTAAACAATTTATCACAACAGCTAAAACGAAAGTTAGGGATTACGCCTGCAAAATATATAGCTTTTTGCAGAATAGATAGGGCAAAGCAACTTTTGTCCGAAGGTGAATTATCGGCAAATACAATATCAATTAAATGCGGATTTTCTGATTTTTCATCTTTTTCTCGCAACTTTAAGTCCATAACATCATTAACACCAACACAATATCGTGAAGTAGCGAAAAAGCAATCACTTGATACTGATGTTTAAATGCTGAATAAATATACAAAACGTTAAATTGGCTCTGATGATAGACCAGATGAAAGCGGAGCTTTCGGAGTTGAGGTCAAAAAATGATACACCGTAACCAAAGAAACCTCCACGTCCTATTCAAAACTCAATCCCATTTTAGGACTGAGTTTGCACACCGGTAAAAAACAAATGATAAAATCACTGCAAATAAATCTGTCTGTGAGATTTCATGTGGTCAAACCCTTGGATTTCCATCCACAAAATACAATAAACCCCTGTAAAACAGCCGTTTTACAGGGGTTTATGGTGCGGATGTTCATAATCAAAGCTAACCGACAACATAACAAATAACGCCGGTGCGAAGCACCTCACCCCGCACAAAGGATGAAGAGAGTGAACACAGGAAAAGCGGTGCGTTTACAAACCGCCCTGTGTGAACGAACACCTTTGGGCGGAAAAGGAGCTGTAGCGTAACGGTGTGAGCTGTGATTTTTTTTGCTACACAAAAAAATCGCTGCGAACTTAGTGAAGCTCACAGCGACGTGGTACGGATGTTCATAACCAAAGTTAACCAACAGCGTGAGCGGTAACAAACAAATAACGCCGAACCCAACCTCACGAAATTGGGTCCAGCGTCACGCTGGTCGGGATGACACGACTCGAACGTGCGGCATCTTGGTCCCAAACCAAGCACTCTACCAAACTGAGCTACATCCCGTTATTTTGGGGTACTCTGTAACGACTACCCCGTTTTTATTATTGTTCCGGATAAACGCTAACTCTTTTGCGTCCCGGGCCGAATTTTTCAAATCTTACACGTCCGCCGGTTAATGCAAAAAGTGTATAATCGCTTCCACATCCTACATTATTTCCTGCATGGATATGCGTACCACGTTGACGTACTAATATGTTTCCTGCTAAAACTGCTTGGCCGTCTGCACGCTTTACGCCAAGACGTTTAGATTCTGAATCACGTCCGTTCTTAGTTGAACCAACACCTTTTTTATGTGCCATTATATATT
>CAYJDA010000053.1:0-9238 GCA_964368815.1 uncultured Oscillospiraceae bacterium | reverse complement strand
GCAGCTGACTCTTAATCAGCGGGCCCCGGGTTCGAGTCCCTGAAGGTGCACCATATTCCTCCTTAGCTCAGTCGGTAGAGCATGCGGCTGTTAACCGCAGGGTCGTTGGTTCAAGTCCAACAGGGGGAGCCAAAAAAATATATCACTGTTTGTGGTATATTTTTTTATTCCAAAATTGAGCTTCAATTAAATGGTCTGTGGATGAAATAACACGCGTACCGGATGTTAAATGCAATGTCGACAGAGCTGAGCGCCGGCGGTGGCGGAAGAAGCAAGGCGGTGGAGTCTGCCGCGATTAGCGTTGAAATGAGTGGTAGCAAAACTTCGAAGCAACCGCAAAGGGTCGTTGGTTCAAGTCCAACAGGGGGAGCAAAAAAACATATGTGAAAAACAAGGCAGATAGTGACTTTTTGGTCAGTATCTGCCTTTAGCATTATAAGTTAACTGGTTGCTGAATGATTAAGGTTTAAAGCTTGAAATGCTCTTCTAATAATTTTAATGTGTTTGGTATAGTGCTTTCCTCATTCCTGACGATATTAAACAAATTGTACCTTTTTACAACGTCAAACTCCTTTTTTACACCTATTCTGAAAAGCTCGTTTTGGGTTTCGAGTTTCTTTTCAGGTTCGCTTAAAGACATAATGCACTCAATAAACTCTCTGTGGTCATCACGATCGTAATAATCACGTATAACCATTTCTGCCGGAGCAAGCAAACAAGCTATGCGGCTGTAATCGGATAACTCTACCAGTAAATCGAGTGGGAAACAAATATCAGCGATAACCTTATTGTGTTGTGATAAGCGTATTAGCTCGATAACTGCAAACTCTAGATATTCAGCGTAATCAGAACGGCTATTTTTTACTATTAAGAATTCCTCTACACTTCTTCCAAAATATGCTTCCCAATCGGTAACATTGTGCCTAGCTGATGAAAAAGGTTGATAATTTGAATCGAATAGCGATTGCCAATCTTTAAAGTTTTCCTCATGCCAATTATCATTAAAATGTATAAATCCATATTTTTTAGATATTTCCTTTGACATTGTAGTTTTTCCACCACAAGCGGTTCCGGCTAAAAAGTACACATTTTTAAGTGCTCGTTTTAATATATTGTTTTGGATATTCATATTGTCCTCCTTATAAATTAGCATAACAAACTAAGCCCTAAATTCGGGCATACCAATATTAACTTAATCAGCGAATACGGTTGTTACAATATAAGAAATGACACATGTTACTACCTCCAAATTGTTGAGACAATAATTAATCTCTTAAAATTACTATATCGAATATTTTGAAAAAAGCAACCTGCATTATACATAAACTTTGTATAAATAGGGAATATCGCCTTTTCGATGATACATTGATTTGCTGTTTTATGCACAAATCATTAATTTGTATCACTGGCAAAAACTGCCCTTGCCGGATTTTGAGTTCATGTTTAAAATATTAGAGTATTCATTGAATTGCACTGCCGTTAGTTAGATTTTACAATTATTAAAAAAACATTAGAATTTAGATGGATTTCATTTTATATATAATGTATAATGATAAGTGTATTACTTTTAATTATGCTATGTACTAATCTAATTAATGATACTATAACAGGAGTATAAACATCGTAGCCAGTAAAGGCTACAATCTAATATACATTTTATTTGAAGCACATACAACTTCAAGTGACGACAGTTGAGTAAAGGAAGAATATGAAATTTAATAAAGTTAACATTGAAAACTGGAACAGGAAGGAGAGTTATAATCATTATTTTAACGATGTTCCATGCACCTATAGCATGACAGTTGAGTTGGATATTTCTGTTTTTCTAACTAAGACCAGGGATTTAAAAATTAAGTTTTTCCCAAGCTTTTTATATGTGATTTCTAAAGTTGTAAATAATCATAAAGAGTTTAGAATGAATATTGATGAAGATAACAACATTGGATATTATGACTTTTCGAACCCGTATTACACAGTGTTTCACGAAGAAACTGAATCTATAACCAATGTTTGGACTGAGTATAACGACGATCTTGATTTATTTTTACAGAGTTATAAAGAGGATAAGTTGAAGTATCAAAACGATTGCTGTAACTCAAAACCGTTAGAAGCACATAACGTTTTTAATGTTTCTTGTATGCCATGGACTAGCTTTAAAGGTTTTAACCTGAACTTACAAAAGGGGTATTATTATCTTTTGCCAATCTTCACATTAGGAAAATATTTTGAAAGTGATGGCAAAGTATTATTACCCTTAGCAATACAAGTACATCATGCTGTTTGTGATGGATTTCATCTTTCGAGATTTATAGATGATCTGCAAAACAATCTTGATGCATTTTAAATTGAGAAACAAATATGAAGATAAAAATTATTTTTATATGCTTAATTATGTCATTACTTTCTTCATGTAGTAATGGTAATGAGTACGGTGTGCTTGATATGTTAGATTTTGCGCTTGATAGGCTTTCTGATAGAAGTGAGGCGCTTGAAAACAACCCAATGGCTGGACTCGATAAAAATGAAAGAGTTCTGTTTATTTTACATGAAACATACCCTGAGCACACTTTTTATGCGGTTGAGCCGGTTGAAACTTTTACCGATAGCGGAGTTTATGAAGATGAAAATGGGCTGCAATTTGAAGTTGATAGCATATACAATCCAAATTCCTATCAAATGGGAATATATGATGACTATTTGTATGAAACATTGATGGCGCAAGGTATTTTGGAAAAAGTAGAGGATATAATTAGCAAATACGGATACGAGATGGATTTTAGTGAGGACAACAGGCATTTATCGTTTGAGGTGGATATTACCGGACTTGCCACTAAACCGGAGGATATTTTAGCGGTTATTAAAGAAATAAATGCGCTGGATATTTATACGCCAACCTGCATCTTTATAAGTGATACAAGCGGTTTTTCAACAGGGGAAATTAACTTTTATAGCCTAAGCAAAATGGAATCATTTAATGTTGATTTAAAAATTAATCAGGAAAAAATGATGGTAAGTGATGCAATTATCGCTATACCTTTTGGCAGTAATATGCACTATACGGATGAAGATTTGTTGGAGTATATAATGTCTGCATACTGGCTTAGCGTAAAACATTCCGACCTAAATATCATGTATCAACCCGAGGCATATATAGATATAGAGGATGACATGCAAGGGTTTGAGGTGGTAGATGAAAACACAAATAAACGAATTAGACGGTATATGACATATGAAATACCTGCAAGTTTTAAGTTTGGAAGATTTGAGGTTACGGATAATGGCGACGATTACTATGATCCGGAGCATAGTGATGTGCACGTAGCCAACCACTTTCGCTTTAACGGGATGTTAAACGAAATTGAGATAAGCAGTGCAATGTATGAGTTTAGGTTAACGGAAAAAGAAGAGTTTAGGGCAGACATAGAAGCGGATATTAATAAGCAAATTGGGCAAAGAGAAGATGTAGAATTTGTTTCTATTGAAGAGTTTCCCGACGAAGACCATGTTGTATATAAGGTGGAGTTAAAAGAAATGTTTGGTGCTACTACAAATCAATATTATATAATGGGTGATGGAATGTTTGCACTTTTAGACCAAACCTATTTTAATGAACAGGAATACTATGATGAGGTTGCAGCTAATATCATTAAAAGCTTTAGCTGGCAAAAAATATAGTTTAGTACTTTAATAATAAAAGGTAAAAGTTAAAATGCAGATAAGAAAAATGTATATTGATGATTATGACAATGCTTACAATCTTTGGATAAATACACCCGGAATGGGTCTGAATGACATAGATGACTCAAGAGAAGGTATAAATAAGTATTTGATTAGAAATCCAAACACATGCTTTGTTGCAGAAATTGAAAACAAAATAGTTGGTGTAATTTTGTCAGGGCATGATGGACGTAGAGGCATTATTTATCATGCGGCGGTATCTCAAAAACATCAACGACAGGGTATTGGTGAAAAATTACTAGATAATGTAATGACAGCGCTTAAAAAAGAAGGGATTAACAAGGTTTTACTTGTGGTTCTTGATAAAAATGAAAAAGGGAATTCGTTCTGGGAAAAGCAAGGTTTTACGAAAAGAAATGATATAGTATATCGCAATAAAGCCATTTATGAAATATAAACCTGCCCCTAAAAAATTACTAAAATGAAAACTGAGCTTCCCTCTCAAGCTCTAAACAAAGGCTCATGCAGATGATAGGGTGATAACATATCGATGAAATAAATAAATATTTTAGGGACGCACAAATAATTATTGCATTTTACTATAGTGTAGTTTATAATAAAATGTATTAAGTAAGTATAACTAAAGTTATGAGGGTGATATGGCAAGGGTAGCACGAATAGTTGAAAAGGATGCGATATATCATTTGCTTGTGAAGGGGTGTAGCGAATACCCGTTGTTCAGGGATGGTGATGACTACAAGCGATTTATGTCCTTGCTTTTTACACTTGTGGATAATAAAAGTCTAAGGCTGTA
Organism: uncultured Oscillospiraceae bacterium; assembly: GCA_964368815.1. Taxonomy (GTDB): domain Bacteria; phylum Bacillota; class Clostridia; order Oscillospirales; family Ruminococcaceae; genus CAYJBH01. The sequence goes on along the minus strand of CAYJDA010000053.1, from coordinate 4,746 downwards.
TTGCTATTGTATGATGCCGGATCATGCCCATATTGTTTGCAAACCTGACGGTAAGGAACTTTCGGTGTTTATGAAACAGCTAACAGCAGGTTATGCATCATATTATAATAAAAAATATAAAAGACGAGGGCCGGTTTTTGCCGGAAGATTTAAGAGCGAAATAATTCAGCAGGGCGACAGCCTAAAACGTTTGATAAGATTTATATTGCAGGATCCTGTTAGAATGAAATTTGCGGTATCGGTAACGGACTATCCATACAGTAGCGCCATGAACTATATATTGCCTGCGATACCTCAGATAGAGATAGCCGAGGTGCTTAACCTTTTTGGTAAGGACGATAGTGAGGCAAAGGCAGGCTATATTAAGTATACTTCAAATCGAAGTGCGGAATGGTTTATGGATGAAAACGCTGCACCGAAGCTAAAAATACAACAGAGGTTGGATATTGAAAGGCGATGTTGGAAAATTTTGTCGGAAGAGTTTGGATTAGTACCTTCGCAGCTGCCTAACCAGAGTATAGAAATTAAAAAGGCGGCGATATCGGCCTTAAGGCAACAGGGAGCTACCCTTAAACAGATTATGACCTTAACCGGATGTAGCTATTATACCGTTCAAAGAGTCTCGTCAGATTTTCACAATGATTTCACCCTAAAAGACTAACTTCTTCTTGAAGTTTTTCTTTTTTATGCTATAATTATTATAAAGGGGTAGTATACTCTTTCTGTAACACAAACACATCTGGGAACATAATGACAAACAATCTATTATTTGAATATCTTGTTAGGGCTATAGTTTTACTAACAGCAATTCCAATTCACGAATCGGCGCATGCATTGGTAGCCTCAAAGTTGGGTGATAATACTGCAAAACATCAGGGGCGAATTTCTATGAACCCTGCTGTTCACTTTGATCTTTTTGGAAGTATCTGCATGATAGTAGCCGGTATTGGTTGGGCAAAGCCCGTGCCGATTAACCCGTATAATTTCAAAGGTAATCGCAAGGTTGGAATGGCAATATCTGCTGCCGCAGGCCCGATATCCAACCTGTTAATAGCCTTAATCTCCGTTATTTTATACAAAGTTTTTTTATACAGTGGCGGCTTTGACCCATCTAATTCACTGTTAAATACACTTGCTTTAATATTTAGCTATATGGCAAATATTAATATTGTTCTGGCCATATTTAATTTAATTCCGGTTCCGCCTTTTGATGGCTCCAGAATTTTCAATTTGTTTTTGCCCGAAAGTTTTTACTTTAAGATTATGCAGTATGAGAGATACATCTTTATGGGCTTGTTTATTGTGCTTGTAACCGGAATACTTGACGGTCCGTTAAGTTTTTTAAGAGGTTTAGTTTTAAACTTATTCGACAGCCTTACATTTTTTGTTGATGCATTAATGGGAATGTTTTAACTATGACGGAGATGACCTTTAAGGCGAAGGATTTTGAGGGGCCACTTGATCTTTTGTTGGCATTGGTTGCAAAAAACAAGATGAGCCTTTTCGATATTGATATTATTGCATTGATAGATCACTATTTAGATGCTGTTAAGCATATGCAGGAACGTAAAATGGAGATTGCAAGCGAGTTTATCGAAATGGCGGCTCAGCTTGTTTATCTAAAGTCGCTTCATCTACTTCCTAAAAGTGATGAGGGAGAACGCCTGAAGCAGGAGATTACCGGCCAGCTGGTTGAATACGCACTGTGTAAACAGGTGGCTACCCAGCTCGGATGTATGTCGCAGGGGATATTTCACGCTGTTCGTGAGCCTGCACCCTTTAGGCCGGACTGCACCTATAAGTTAACACACAGCATCTATGAGTTGATGCACGCCCATAGAATGGCGATGGGGAAAACGCAAAGGCAGATGCCTACAGAACAACAGTTTGACCCTATCGTAACAACCCCGATAGTGTCGGTGTCCTCCAGAATTAAGCATATGGTTAATATACTTAAAACAGGAGCCGGTAGGTTGTTTGATTTCTTTAAAAAGGGTGAGGAAAAGAGCCGCTCGGTTGCAACATTTCTTGCGGTGTTAGAGCTTTTGCACGATGGGAGCATAAAATTAGCCAATAACGGTAGAGTCGAACTAACAGGAAGATATAAGCAAAAACAAGGAGAAGACGTTGGACATTAACCAGTATAAAGGTGCATTAGAAGCGATGCTGTTTTCCTGCGGTGAACCTGTTTCTGCGTCACGACTCGCCGAGGTACTTGAGATTGAGGATACTGCAGTGGTGAGACTTCTTAATCAGCTAAAGGAAGGATACAGTGAGCAGGATAGGGGAATAGTGCTTTTGCAGTATGAAGACCGTTGGCAGCTTGCTACCAACACGGCGTATGCGCAGTTTGTTACCGATATATTAGACCGCCGACGTAATGTTCCGCTTACACAGTCAGCGCTTGAAATCTTAGCGGTTATAGCGTATAATCAACCTGTTTCAAGGCAGTTTGTTGAGCAGGTAAGAGGGGTGGACTCAACCTCAGGTATTTCAGGACTTGTTAACAAAGGTTTAATCGAGGAACAAGGAAGACTCGACCTCCCCGGAAGACCTATTGCGTATGGCACAACCGATGTTTTTCTTCGAACATTCGGCCTTTCTTCGTTGGAAGAACTTCCGAGTTTATCCGGAAAAAATGAAGCTTTTGCGGCAATTGAGGAGGTTTAGCCAATGTCGGTTGTAGGGATTATTTTAGCTATCCTTGCCATACTGTTGTTTTTGGTGTTATTGCTGTTAGTTATTCCGTTGGGAATTTTAGTGAGCTATCACGGAGACTTTAACGAGCTTTTATTAAAAATTAGGGTGGGATTCATACACTTTAATTTAAAGCTGCCGACCTCGAAGGTTAAAAAGGACGCTGAAAAAGATGTGAAGAAAACTATTGAGGTTGCGCAGGAAGTAGCAATAGACGAAGTTGAACACAAACCGGCCGTGGCCTTAGAAAAGATTAAGAAGTATTTACCGCTAATCAGCTTAGTTCCCCCAACAATATATAGGTTGATAGAAGGCATTAAAATCGACCGAGTGGTGATTATTTGGTATGTTCATTCGAAAAATGCCGCAGATTCGGCCATAAATGCCGGTCGCATGTACTCAATGTTTTATTCCTTGTTTGCAGCGGTAACGCCGCCATTTAACATTAAATTAAAGCAGGTATTGTTTGAGCCGGATTATATAGGAGAGGCGGGCGTTAATAACCTAATAACTGTTAGGGTTTCCACACAGCTTATTTCAATTGTGGCAGTAGCGCTGTGGTTTTTTATAGAGATGAAAAGTGACATGAAGAGCAGTAAACGAAGAGTGAGAAAGGAACGGAACACAGTATGAATCCACATCCAACAATTGACCTTGTGGACGTAGCCATTAAGCGTATTGCCGAGATGGTTGACGGTAATACCACTGTAGGACAACCCATTACGATGGATAACGGGACAATAATTCTACCAATATCAAAGGTGAGCGTAGGATTTGCTTCGGGCGGAAGTGATATACCTACAAAAGTTGTATCCGAAAAATTCGGTGGAGGTTCGGGAGCCGGAGTTTCGGTTGTGCCGGTTGCATTTTTGGTATGCACCACAACCGAAGTAAAGCTGCTACAACTTGCGGACACATCAAACAATATAGATAGATTGCTTAGCCTTATGCCGGAAATGATGGATAAGATAAATACCCTTATTGCAAGTAAGGCCAAACCTAAGGAAAAAACAGCGGTAACAAACGAACAAACTGTTACCATTATTAATGAGGAAGAAGGCTTTAATGGCTGAACTACGCATCCAAAAACTACTCTCTGAGCTTGGAGTATGCTCACGACGTGAGGCAGAAAAATTAATAAAAGCGGGAAAAGTTAAGGTGAATGGACGTCCGGTTACTATTGGGGACAAGATAGACACTTTAAAAAGTGTTTTAATGGTGGACGGAAAAAGAATTCATATACCAAAAAGGAGTGAGTTTTACTACTATATGCTTAACAAGCCAAGGGGTTATATAACAACCCTCTCGGATGAGCTTGGAAGACGCTCTATAGCAGATTTTACAAAGGATCTTCCGGTTAGAGTTTTTCCGGTAGGGCGACTTGATAAGGATAGCGAAGGACTTATTATTTTAACCAATGATGGCAATTTTGCCAATATATTAACACATCCCTCTCACGAAATAAAAAAGCTGTACCGAGTAACGGTTACACCTCATGCCGATGAAGAGCAGATTTTAGAGCTTGCAACCGGCGTTGTGTTAGACGATGGGGTGAAAACAAAACCGTGTAACGTAAGGGTTGTTACAGATTCTCCTAACCGAACGGTGCTGGAGATAACTATCAAGGAGGGACGTAATCGCCAGATACGAAGAATGTGCAGTGCTGTGGGCTTGCAGGTTGCACGGCTTACCCGCAAAGCGGTTGGACCGTTGAAGCTGTCTATGTTACAGTCCGGCAAGATGAGGGAATTAAAACCTTCCGAGGTATTAGCTTTGAAAGGTGCGGCAAAAAAATGATAAAGATGACGGCAATTATTGAACCGGAAATGGTGGAATTTTTTAACGACGGAAGATTTAGCGGAGAAATTTTTGGTTATGTTGCAGTAGATTTAACCGGCACGAAAGGCGTGTTGCTTTACCGACAAAACGAGATAAACACAGAGGTTTTGGCAATCGATACCGATGATGTTGAGATAGCCGATGGTTTACTGCGTACAACAATTTATCAAACTTTACAATCTGGTGCATTGACTTTTTGCGACAAAAGCA
>CAYJDA010000052.1:5426-9394 GCA_964368815.1 uncultured Oscillospiraceae bacterium | reverse complement strand
CTTCATCCTTGAGAGGGGCCAGGCTGTCGAAAAAGTTCGACAGCCCCGAGAGGGGTTAAATTAGTTTAAGTATTTGGATTTATTAAGCTTTTTTGCGTTGTTTTGTAATTATTACAACAACAGCTGTTGCTAAAACTATAACTGCAAAAATTATCCAATACCAGTAGTTTTGCTGTTCCTCGGCGGCTGAGGTTGGAACATCTGTATCTTCAATTTCAACCTGCTCTGCAGCAGCTGCTGTCGGAGTTTGTTCTTCTGCAATTTCGGTCTGCTCGCCGGAAGCTGTCGGAACCTCCGAGTCATCTATGTCGGTGGTTTCATCATCTGTAGCCGGTAAAACTACAGGTGTCGGTGCGGCTGCGGCCGGGGTTGCTGTGTCTGCTACGGTTGCGAGCACCGGTGTTACTACCTCTGTGTTAACATCAGAGTTTTCTTCGTTAGTGTTGTTCTCGGTAGTGTTTGTTTGAGCGTTAGAAACAGTGAGGTCGCCATGGTTTACTGTAATGTTGTAGTTAAATTTCGAAATTGTGTAAACTAAGCCATCTTCCGAATTTCCTTCGTTAGGGCTGTATGTCTCACCCCTTTTTTCCATTAACAAGCCTAATGCTGCACTGTAGGTGTCGGCTGTATTTACAAGGGTTGCGTCGTATGCAAATTCGATATTTCCGAAATTAACAGAATATTTGCTTGGATCTGCAATGCCAAGAGCAAGCAGTTGAGCCTCAATCTGTGCATCAATGTCGGCATTTGCTGTTGCAATCTGTGTTGCTGTTAGCTGTGTGCCTGTTGTTACCGAAAAGCTTGGAACATCAATTGTTAATGCTATCGGGGTTACGTCAATCTTAACGCTTCCTATAATGTATCCTTGGTATCCCTTAGCCGAAATTCTGTATTGAACTTCTTTGGAATCTTCCGAGTTTCTGATGCTGGGGAAGCTGTTGCTCCAGCTTGCTTCGCCTTGCGCTTTATACTCAACTGTAAAGTCGCTAAAGTTTGTATTGTTGGTTACATTAGTTACGGCAAGGTTAATTTCTGATTCCTCTACCGCTTTTCTGTCGAATCTTTGCGAGTAATCGGTAGCTGTTGCTTCAAACACTAAATCAAGGGCCTGATTATTTCTATGAACCTGCTCTAAGGTAATTGCCTCATCAATACTTGCAAGCATCGATTTAACTTTGTTTCTGTTATAATTTTTTGAGTCTCCGGCTATCTCCCAGTGTGAAAAATCTTTGTAGTCGATAGCAGGAATTTCGCTTGAAAGCGGTAAATCATAGTCGGCTGCTTCACCGTGAGGTACCATGTTATTGTAGATTTCTGTTCCTTCACCGTTTAAAATAACAACAGGGTGGGTAATATGCGCGTAGAGTGCCATATCCTGTGTTGGAGCGATGTTTTGATTGGTTTTAACTGTGTCGCCATTAGAGTTTACAAATACCAACTTTGTGCCGTTTGGTTTTAAAACTGAAAGATCAACAGAAGGTGAATTTTTAGTATAATAGGTATCTGAAGTGTCTACAGTTTTTCCTGCATGGAATATTTCATAGGTAAGTAGAGCGTTATTGTTGTAGGTATCGTAGTAGCTAACCTTAGGAGTAAGCTCTATATTAAACACGGTGGTTGGGGTGCCGTCTGCGCCCTCCGGCTGAATTATCTTAGATGTAACATTGGAGGCCAAAATTTCACGACCGGCAAAGTCATACTTGGCATTATCCTTGTTGCCTTTTAAAACATTTGTAAAGAAATCAATTCGGGTTACGTCGATCGCTTTGCCAACTACTGCCTCTTTTGTGGCTGATATTTCTACCTTGCTACCGCTTTCGTCGTAGTAGAACATGTTAATTTGGTAGGAAACTTCTTCGCCCTTGTCGGTTTTTTCATATATAAATCTCATTTCCTGGCCGTCGTTTTCAAGGTTCATGGTAACGGCGTTTAGGATACCGTTTGTTGTGTATGCATATGGCCAGCTGTCTACAAGGTCGTATCCGGCAATTATCGGCGCATATTCTGTAACTACCGCTTTTTTGTCGCTACTGCGTTTTACTGATTTTTTAATTTCGCTATATGAACCATCTTCGTTTTCAACGTAGTAGAAAACATTGTATGCATATTTATCGGTAACCTTAAACTCAAACTCTGCTATGGTTTTACCTTTATCTTCCTGATCATAGCTAAAAGTGTTTTCCTGCCAATAATCTGCAAAGATCTCGGTTTGTTTGTAGTTGTAAAATCCTTCCGGCCAGCCGAGTGTTTCTACGAGGTATTCCGATGTAGGCTTTAGCTCCTGTAGTTGAGCATAGCTAAGGGTTTTCGCATCGCTAATTAAAACTTTTTGTAGGTAGGATCTAATGATGCTATCATCGCTGTCTATCTGAGAAAATTTAACGTATACATATGTATCTTCTTTTTCCCATTTTGCAATAAGATTAACATTTTCTCCCTGGTCTGCTTTTACAACCGTATCGCCAAATCTATTGTACAGTGTGGTTTCAGATTCGGATAAAACGCCATCACCATCTACATCTACATACCATCCAAGGAAGGAATGTCCGGTATAGGATACCTGCACTGTAGAAATGTAAGCATTGCGATAGATTACACTGTTTTTGCTATCGGTAGTACCGTCGGTAAATTGACCACCGTTCGGGTTAAAGGTTATGGTTAAAGGTTTTTTATTTTCGTTTCCGTTTACCTGTGGGTAGTATTCAATATCATTTAAAGGAACAACCGTTGGAAAATTATAGCTGAAATCATCAGTTCCTTTGGTAACAACAGAACCGTTGCTACCAACAAAGGAGGCTATGCCGATAAAATCATCTCTATGTTGCGAGCTATTCATCGCTGCATTTATGTCGACGGTTTCTCCGTATTTTGCAGAAATGTAAGCACCGTCATCATTTTTACCCGGATTATAATCAATGCCGTAAACTTTTATATCAACATCTATTCTTTTAAGCATTACTTTATATACTGCGGGATTTTCTGCGGTATGGGTTGCACCTAATACAATACCTAATGTACCGGCACTGCCATTTTGTTCGAATCCTTCGGGAAAATTGACTTGTTTACCTGTAAGCACACCTTCTATCACTCCCAAACCTACAAGAACATATCCCGAAGTGTATTTATATGTACCGGTTTGTGTCATGGAATCATCCGGAACATAAGTTCCCGATGCCTTACCGTTTTCATCAAGTGTTTCAAGGTGAAACTCTACTTTATAATGAGCAAGATTTTCTACTTTATTGTATATAACTTTAGTTGTAGACTCTGTCTGGTCTGCTGTTATCTTTATGGTTGCTTGCTCTGCGTTTGCTAATTCATATCCTGTTAGAGAAGGAGAAGCAACGGTAGCTTCCGGCTGGGTTAGTGCGTCGGGGTCGTAAACGAGTTCTACTTTTTTTGTTTCGTAAACGCTATTGCCATCGGAATCTTCATATACTATTCTGTAGGTTTTAACAACCTCTTCGGAGTTTTGCTTTATGTAGTTTGCAGTTAATGTAACAGCCTTTGCGCCGCCCTCATCGTCCGAATAAAAATCATTCATGCTAAAGGATACCGCTGTGTTTGCGCCTGCGTTATCCCATCCCATAAATACATGGTTGCTTTTATTGAGGTTAGGTAGGTCAGGACCGGCTACCGGATAGGATACATCTACCACAGCAAAGGATTTGGTTTCAGCGTCGTATTTTGCATCATATGTAACGGTGTAGCTCTTAGCATTGTTGCCAACATTAGCAAAAGTTACGGTTAAAGCACGGTCTTCCGGTGTTTCGTCTATATCTCTTACCGGCTCAACATCAAAAGAGATATCCTCAAAACCGAGTGCCATAGGTGCCGCAGCAAAGGAGGCCATCTCCAACATCGGCTCGGCTTCGCCATTTTCATTATCATCAGAAGTATTATTTGCAACAGGCTCTGTTGCAGGCTCTGTTACAGGCTCTGTTGCAGGCTCTGTTGCAGGTTCTGTT
>CAYJDA010000052.1:0-5326 GCA_964368815.1 uncultured Oscillospiraceae bacterium | reverse complement strand
CAGGTTCTGTTGCAGGCTCTGTTGCAGGCTCTGTTGCAGGTTCAGTAGTTGGTTCAGTAGCCGGTTCGGTTACAGGTTCAGCTGCTGGCTCGGTAACAGGTTCAGTAACCGGTTCGGTAACAGGCTCAGTAACCGGTTCGGTAACGGGCTCGGTTACCGGCTCGGTTTCAGCAAAAGCTAAAAGTGAATAGTTGGTAGCCATAATTGCACACACCAACATTAGTGATAACATTTTCTTTAAAAAGGCTGTTTTTCTCATCGATTAGAACTCCGTTTCTATCATCTCAAATTCAGTATGTCGTAATTGTATCCCACCCCCACCCCAAAGTCAACGAATGTTACCAAATCTTCACCGTTGTGAAGATTTTTTCACAAGGGTGAAGATTTTATCTTCACTACTTTGAAGATTCATTCACAATGGTGAAGATTTTATCTTCACCACTTTGAATATTTACTCACAACAGGGAAGATTTTATCTTCAGCCTGCTGAAATAAAAATATTATTTTTACATCTTGAAAACATCTCAAATATATAATAGAATAAAATCAAATAAAAGAGTAAAAAATTATGGCTATTATATTAATCGCAGAAGACGAAAAACCTATAAACGAGCTAATAAAACGAAACCTAAACCTTGTAGGGCATACTGCAATACAGGTTTATGACGGCTATGATGCCGTATCCGAAACACAAAAACGAGATGTAGACCTTATTTTGTTGGATGTTATGTTGCCCGGTTTATCCGGTTTTGAGGTTAAAGAACAAATATCAACCGACATTCCTGTTATATTTGTTACAGCAAAAACAGGGCTAAACAGCAGGCTAAAGGGATTAGGTCTCGGCGCCGACGACTATCTCGAAAAACCTTTCGAAATATTAGAGCTACTTGCACGAATTGAGGCAGTTTTACGGCGAACCCATAAACAGCAAAGTTCCTTTGAGCTGGACGGTTGCAGCGTAAATCTTGGAATGCGCCGTGTTCATGTTTTTGGCAAGGAGGTTTTTTTAACGCCGCAGGAGTTTGAGCTTTTAGACGTTTTAATAAAAAATCGAAACCTTGCACTTTCTCGTGATAAGCTTTTAGAGCTTGCCTGGGGATACGACTATGAGGGCGACAGCAGAACGGTTGATGTTCATATTCAAAAGTTACGGAAAAAATTAGGCTGGGAAAAACAGCTGCAAACGGTTTATAAGCTGGGCTATCGATTAACCACCATTTAATTAAAAGGCAAGCGATGAAGTTTTGGCAAAAAAATTATTTTATAACCCTATTTTTGTTTTCTGCCTTTTTGGCAGCAAGCTTTATTCTGCTGCTAACGCTTAGCGAATCGCAGGGGTACACTGTTCAAAGCGAGCAGCATCTGGCTGAGCAACATTATATTGCCCAGCTTTTATCAAACGATGCCGCCTCGGTAGCTCAACGTCGCCCTGAAGCTCTCGAAAGCCTTGCAATGAGCTATGTTAACGAGTATTACGGCAACGGAATTTTAATGTCGATTACCAACGATAACGAGGTATGGGCAGATCGGCTTCCTAACGGCTCGCCAAACCTTATCGTGCCGGAAATAGGCAAGAGAATGCATATGCTCTCCTATGTAGATGATGTCCCCTATCTATTTGTAACTGCAAGGCTCCCCCAGCCCGACACTATGGTTTTAAGCTGTGCCTTTAACATGTCGGAATATTTTGAGAGCAGTAACTCGCTAAGGCGGCTCGCAATAATAACTGCTGTCTCGGCAATTTTTTTGCTTGCAATTATCCTTTATCCTGTTCTTCGGAGGCTCTATCGACCCATGGAACGCCTCACCAAGGTTGCAACCACGATGGCAGAGGGCGATTTCTCGGTAAGGAGCAACTACACCAGTAAAGACGAGGTGGGCAGGCTTGCACAGTCCTTCAACTACCTTGCCCAAAACGTTAAAACACATATAGATGAGCTTCAGGCAACCGCCGAGGAAAAACAAAACCTTGCCGACACCTTAGCGCACGAAATTAGAACTCCGCTAACCGCCGTTGAGGGGTATGCGCAGTATCTGCAGTATGCAGCGGTGGGCGAAGATGAAAAATACGAGTCGCTAAATTATATTATAGATGAATCGAGACGGCTGTCCTCCATGTGTGGTATACTGTTAAAGATGGCATCCCTACGAGGCGAACAGTCGCTGCGCGAGGATATAAATTTAACCGAGCTTATCCGTAAAGCACACCGAACACTTTCGGCAAAACATCGAAACGATAATGTTAGAATAACCACCTACAAACGAGAGGATAGCTTTGTTAAAGGAGAGTCGGCACTGCTGGAAAGCTTAATAACAAATCTGTTAGATAATGCCGTTAAAGCCTGCGACGATGGCGGCATGGTTAGAGTATACACCGAGGAGAAAAACAACAACGTATTACTTATAGTAGAAGATAATGGCAATGGTATGAGCGAGGAACAGCTTAAACATTTAGGCGAACAGTTTTACCGGCCGGACAAGGCGAGAAGCCGACAGCAGGGCGGAGCGGGGCTTGGAATTGCTCTGTGCTTCGAGATTGCAAAAAGCCATGATGCCGAGATAGAGTATAAATCAGCCCTCGGTGAGGGAACTACCGTAAGCGTAATATTTAAAAGCAGTTAACAAATGATGAGAAAGGATATAACGATGAAGCTATACGACATTTCTATTCCGTTATCACCCGATGTTCCGGTATTCCCCGGTGATCCTACGGTTAGCTTTACCGAGCATAGCGAGATTAATAAGGGTGGCGTATGCAATCTGTCGATCTACAATTACGGGTCACATTCGGCGACGCATATGGACGCCCCGATACACTTTATAAAGGATGGCAAATCGGTGTCCGACCTGCCTCTCGAGCGGTTTATGGGTAGGGCTCTGGTGGTGGATATAGGCAGTTGCAACGCCGTTACTGCCGAACACGTTAGGCCGCTAAACATAGAACAGGGCATGAATATACTATTTAAAACCGGCAATGGCGATGCATTATTTAATAGCGAATTTAAAAAAGATTTTGTTTACATAACCCCCGAAGCGGCACAGGTTTTGGTTGATAAACAGGTAAACCTTGTGGGCATTGATTATTTATCGGTAGAGCAGTTTGGGGCTTCGGAGTTTATTGCGCATAAAATATTATTATCGAACGAGATTATTATCTTAGAAGGAATTCGTTTAACAGAGATAGAGCCGGGAGAGTACACCCTAATAGCCTTCCCTGTTCTCATAGAAAAAGCCAACGGAAGCTCGGTAAGGGCGGTTCTTTTAAAGGAATAAAACGTTATGCTCAAATAAAAAAAGCGGCAGTGTGCCGCAGATAAAAGCTGTAAATATAAGGAAATTTTTATATGAATTCATTTTTACTGATAGGGCAATCCAATATGTCCGGCAGAGGATATATCAGCGATGTTCCCGCTATTGACAATACAAATATGTTTGTGTTACGAAATGGCCTTTGGAGAGAACTAACCGAGCCGATTAATTACGACAGACCTACGGCGGGAATTAGTTTAGCCGGTGGCTTTGCTACTGCATATGTAAACGAAAACCCACATTCTCAAATTGGCTTTATCCCCTGTGCCGATGGTGGAACCATTATTGAAGAATGGGAAAAACCTAATCCGCTTTATATCAATGCGCTAAATAATGCAAGGCTTGCCATGCGCTCTTCTTCACTGCAAGGAATACTGTGGCATCAGGGTGAATCCAATTGTATGCAAAATAAGCTCGAAGGCTATGAAAAAAAATTAACACAGCTTATAAATAACTTTAGGGCAGATTTGCAAATTAATAACCTACCGTTTATTGTGGGTGGTCTTGGCCCATATCTTTCAAAAAACACCCATATTGATTACAGCCTGTGTGTAAAGCTTAATGAAATTGTTAACAAGGTTGCAACCGCACAAACAAACTGTAACTTTGTTAGCGCAGATGGGTTAACATCTAACGATGATTTATTGCATTTTGATGCAAAATCTCTAAGAGAATTGGGCGGGCGATACTATCAAGCATTTCGTGAACTAAACTATTATAACGACACAGGAAACAACATATCGTCCGAACACGCTATAAATCCGCTAACCAACCTGTAAACGCATGGCGGCGAATTGTTCTATTTTATCAAAATTCGGATCTCATCTCTTTTAGCTTGCGGGTTGTTAAGCTTCTAACACCCATGTTATAAAGAGTTTTTGCTAATGCAATATCGTCCACCGTCCAGCAGTTAACATCAATGCCGTTTTTCTTTAGCGTGGATACAAAAAGCGGCGTTACCAGCCGGTAGTGAGCGTTTACGACTCGAAAGTTATTATTTCGGCATGCGGTTGACATTATCTCGGCGCAGGTTGCATCAAAATTCGGTATCTCGCTAAACTTTTTTTGAACATCATCAACCGCCTGCTCTATATTAAAATGAACCTCTATATAATTTTTCATTGCATCGTTTAAATTTAAAGGGTTAACAGAACCGGAAAAAACCAACTGTCCCGATAGATCATATTGCATGGCAAGATTATACACCGCCATCTCAATATCGTTCTGCTTCAGGTCACAGTTAAGCTTAACGCCCGGATGGGTTTTTACAAGCTCGAAAACAGCGCTTAATTGCGGTGCTTCACCTGTCGGCTTATCATGGCTTATAACAAGACAGTCGTTAACCGACCGCACATCTATTTCGATAATGTCGGCATTGTTTTCTATAGCATATTTAACGAATTCAAGGCTGTTTTCTGGCGTGTTGTCGCATCCGGAATGTGCTGTTATAATCATTTTTCACCTTCTGTTTTTGCCATCGTGTGTGTTAAATTCGAGTTGCCTTTTGTTTGGCTATAGCGAATTAATATGCTGTGCTAAGCGGCGGTCTTCAAGGCGAATATGGGATATTAAAACTCCGATATCGGTGTTTAATTTAGAAAGGGTGCTTATGGTTGCGCCCTCCTTTTCTATTTCAGCTAGTGTTACCGAAAGCCTTTTCTTAAACTCGGCATGAAAAGCTTTATGCTTTGCCGTGTCGGGATACTTAAATTCGTTTTGCAAACGCTCCTCGTCAGAAAAATGTTCGTTAACATAGTTTTTTAAAAAGGCAGATGTTTTAATAATGCTATCCCTGCCTTTTCCGATGGAACATGCCGTCATCAGCTCGTTTGTTGCATCGATTAAACGGCGATGTTGCCCGTCTATGGTAGCGTTGCCCGTTGTAAGTTCGGGTGTAAATTCATATTTATACATATTATACTTCCTTTATAGTTATTAGACGATATTCTGAGCCTTTGTTACATTATAATGTATTTTATATTAGTTTACAATATGCAAAAAAAATTTAAGTTGAATA
>CAYJDA010000051.1:0-9453 GCA_964368815.1 uncultured Oscillospiraceae bacterium | reverse complement strand
GAGACGGCGGTATCATTGATAAAATTGTTGTCATGGTGGTCATTAAAATTGGGCGAACACACGGTGGTGCACTGTCGGCAGACAAGACTACATATGAACCGTATACAAGCGAAAAAGAGGAGCAATCCGTAAGCTTGAAAAAAAATATTGCCGCTGCTGCTCTAACATTAATTGATGACTATGATGCCATAGCCTTAGATACCGGCACCACCACAATGGAACTTGCCAAGCTGTTAGTGGATAAAAAATCGCTTACTGTGGTTACTAACGACCTGCCCATCGCACTGTTTCTTGAAAACAACAGTGATGCTACCATTATACTTACCGGAGGAACGATAAGAAGAGGATTCCATTGTACTGTAGGGCATTTTGCCATAAACTCTTTAATGCAGCTCCATATTGACAAGGCTTTTTTAGCATCAAACGCCTTTTCAACTGAGTTCGGTTTTTCAACACCGAATGAAGGACAATCTGAGATAAAAAAAGTATACATGTCAATATCAAGTAAAACCATAATGTTAATGGATAGCACAAAGTTAAACAGAGACTCTCTTTTTAAATTTGCTGACATGTCAAAAATAAATACTTTTATCACAAATTCAGAGTACGAGCCGGATACTATAAATAAAATACGAGAAACCTGGCCACAAACAAATATTATTTTAGCGTAACGCATAATGATCTAAAAACGGAACTTGAGGAGCTACGGTTAAAATCTGCTCAGTTACAAAACACAATAAACCCCCTGTAAATCAGCCGTTTTACAGGGGGTTTTGGTGCGAATGTTCATTGCCAAGATAACTTATACTGCAAGCATATTCAACCAAACAGTTATGCACCGATTCTGTGTAAATTTAAACATTTAGAAAGAATTACTGCATTAATATTTTACCTCAACAACCTCGTATCCATTAAGCTTGTCTATGATGAAATTGATTTTACCGTTTTCATAGGTAAACGGTATATCTTTTTGTTGCAGAACTGTCTTAACGCTAATCGGTGCTTTATCCGCTAGCAAATTAACCGACAAATCATGTAGCGGTATAATATCATCAATGGTTAATATTTCGCTACAACGTTGTTCCGGTACATAATGTAGGAGATGCACAACGTCGCGATTTTCGCTTTCCTGATGATTTACCGTTAAAAATGCGGTAGAAGGCCCATTGTGTGTTAGTATCTGTTCGCCAATAAGCATGTCTATAGCATTTTTAAGCATGGTTCTGCACCATTTTGGAGCACGGGCATTATAGGTGGTGAAGATTGGGCTTGCAAAGTAAATTACATTGCCGCTCTTAACTACTGCCGGGTTGCCGAATTCACCGCTCGATGGACTTTGACGGTGGCTGGAAAAATGTTCATAGGTGCGATCAAACCGGGGTTTTGTGAAATACACAAGAGTGTTTGCACTATCTGCCGCAACCTCTAAACCTTTAATATACATAACGTGTTCTGTTTCGGGCAATGTTGAGCCAATGTCTCCAACCGGAACAATATAGTCAACATATTCATTACTTGGCGAAAGAACTCCTCTTGCCAGCGTGCCGTCGAGTCGATATGTCGGCTCGACAAGAGTAACGCCGGTTTCGGCAAAGGTCATTGCAGATTTATCTTCGTTTAAACCACTCTCATACGTAGCAATAATTTTGCCCCCATTGTTAAGGTAGCGCTGCAACTTTTTATGTAGGGTATCGTTTACCGGAATGTTGTCAGGGAGAATTAACAGCTTATAGGCATCAAAATCTCCTTCACTGTCTACAAAGTCGTATTGATATCCCAGTGCAGAAAACATATGCTCTGCACCCATGTTTGCAGGAGGTAACTTGCCTCTACCTCCACCAACAAACTCTTCGGCTGTCATAACTGCAAAATCATTTCTTGGTTTAGCGTTTACACACCATGGTTCGAGTTGTTCCACCCTGGTGTAAACCTTTTCTACCATATCGTAGGCATATTCATTTAGCACACCGCCGGGATCAAGCTGGTCGCCAATAAGGCATTTGCAACAAAGTGCTAACATTCTGTAGCATTCATATTCAAGAGCGTGATAGTTTTTAAAACTATGTAAATCACCCCACTCAATATGGAATTTACCGGTGTGCGCGAGGCAATCTTTACCAAGAGTTCGTGCATATCGCATACTTACCGGAAAGGTGATATACCCCCAGTTACCGCTGGGAATTGACTCGAGTTCTATGTGAGAGTAGGATTCAATCGACTTTTTAATGTAAGGTCCAACATGACTGCAGTTGTAGAAAACCGAAATATCCTCTCCATGACTTGCGATATGATTGCTGATTTCTTGCTTAAACTCTATAACCTTCTTTTTTGCATACTCCATGCGGTCATCCGCTTTGTGTAGAAGATATCCTTCCTCTTTCATTTTTTTGCGACAGGTTGAACAGGAGCAATCAATATCAAAAAGGAGATCAAGCCAAAAACCATCCACATTGAAATCCTCACAGATTTCGCTAATCATCTCTTTCAAAAAGTCTCTGTAACCTGTATTTATACAAGGCATCTGACCAAAACCTGGCTCGATAATAGAGCCGCCGGTGTGCCTGCCGTCTAATCCGCGATAAAGCCATTCGGGGTAATGTTCGGCTGTGTATTTATCCGGCCCTATTGTCAGATAAACCGGTGCCTTTATGCCTTGTTTGTGACAAGCGTCTATCATCTCACCCATTAGATTTTTATTTACCAAATGCGGGTGAATACGTTCAGGAAATTTTTTGCTGTTATAGTATAATAAGCCGTGATGGCAACGTCCAAATACATTTATTGCCGTCACCTTTGATTTTTTGAGTGTTTTAGCAAATTCCTGTGCATTAAAATCTTTACCAACGCCTTCTACTGCCGGCCCGGTATGAAAATCTAAATGAATTTGTCTGAATGTTTGTTCAATATTTTTCATATTAATATCGTCCTTGTAGTTATTATTTTATAAAAAGCAACCTGTAATCAAAGCAGACAAAACATAAAATTTTTCTGTCTTGTCTGCTTAAATTTTAATTAAAATTTATTTGCTATTCAAAAACTCTGTGAACTGTCTTTCGTATTCATCCATGAATTTTTGTATTCCCGCATCTTCAAGTCGACTTAAAGCTTCATCAATATTAGAGTCATAGTCAAGTAAACCATTTGTAATTGGGCTTATAAACTCTTCTTCAACTGCGGTGATTTGAGCAAGTTCAACCGATACAGGTGATGGATCAAAGGCAAAACCAACATCCTTTTGTAGTATTGCGCCGTCGTCCCAGTTTTCAAACTCGGTTATCATGTCCTCTGTAATATATTCGTCATATCTTTTAAAGTTAACATTGTCTGGAATGTAGCTATCAAAGAAGGCATCACTAACTAATTTTTCAACCATGCCGTCATCGTTTATTTCAAAGTCTACGCCCTCTATTCCATAAAGCATCATATCGTTCCACTTTACGTCACTTTGCAATAAATCCATTAGCTTCACGTATGCATCTAATTCTTCACCCTCAACAGCGGCGCCAACCTGCCATGCTGTAGAATAATTACCACGAGTCATCCAAGGTGTTTGTGTTTTATCGCCTATATAGTAGTTTCTGAAAATAGCTTCCGGAACTACCTGGCGAACAATGTTGTTGTACTCAAAAGTTCTGTAACTTGCGCCTGTGCAGAATAGTGCGTTTCCGTTGTTAAATTCAGCAATTGCCTGTTCTTTATTAGATAGAATATAAGAAGGAATAATTCCCTTTTCTACCCAGTCGGAAGTTATTTCTGTAACCTGTTTGTATTCATCTGATGCATAGAAGTTGGATACTGATGTGTCGTCGGGCTTGTTGCCATCTGTCATCATGAATGAGTATGGAAGATAAACATTTATGTCGGTATCAATTCCGCCAAGAAAAGCTTTTACACTAACGCCACGACTATAGCCTAAGATGCCGGGGGTTTGTGCAGAAGCGAGCGTGTAAAATTCTTCCAAATCTTCAAATGAAGTTATTTCTGTCATGCCAACGGATTCGAGAAGATCCTGTCTTACAGAGAACATATAGTCCTGACCTGAATTTGGCTTGTTACCAAAAGGAATTGCATACTGCCTACCCTGTGATTGGAATGCATCAAGAGAGCTCTGGCCGCAAAATTCCAAGATGTTTTGGCCATAGTTTGCCATAGAATCGGTTAAATCTGCAAGGTAACCCTTAGAGATTGACTTATTCATGTAGTTTGTATCTGTCTGGGTCATGAATTTTTCACCGGCGGCATGCATGGTTTCATTCTTTCCCGATGCGTATTCACTCCAAGGGAGGAACTGCACATTAGGGATTACATTTATTGCAGCTTCAACCTCAGCAATGAACTCATTATCTAAAAATTCCTGCATACGTTGAGAGGCATCACCGTGAACATACATGGTAACTTCATACGTTTCGCCGTTATCTTCTGTGGTCTGTGCATCGCTTGATGGAGTTTCTGCTGCGTCAGATGTTCCTGTTGTTTCCTCAGCCGGAGCACTACAGGCAGTTGACAATATCATAGCTGATGCTAATAGAGCCGCTAAAATCTTTTTAAACATTTTAATCCTCCTAAAAAATACGTGTTTTTATTGTGTTTTATTATCCTTTTAAAGCGCCGACAGTCACCCCCTTCATAAAATATTTCTGGCAAAATGGATAAATGAGTGCAATTGGACCTATAGCAATACAGGTGATGGCCATCTTTATCGTTTGTGATGGCATTGGGATGGTATATTGCGTAGCCGCTTCCCCACCGGTTGCTAAAAACTGAATGTTGGACATCATTTTATAAAGAATAAACTGTATTGTGTAAAGACTGTCATCATTAATAAGCATTAACGGAAGATAAAAATCATTCCAAAATTGAAGGGCATAAAATAATGTAACGGTAACGAGTCCTGCCTTTGAAAGCGGCACCATCATTTGAAAGAAAATTCTAAAATGCCCTGCACCATCAATTTTTGCGCTTTCAACTATTTCATAAGGAAGCGAGCGAAAAAAGTTTCTTTGAAGATACATATAAAACACGTTCATGCAGTATGGCAGAATCATGGCCCAGATGGAATCTTTTAACCCATAATACTTTGTTAATATGAGATACCATGGTAACATACCACTACTAAACAGCATTGTGAAATATGCAAAAAAGGTTAGAAATCTTCCGCCGGCAAAATTACGAACCGAGGTGGCATATGCATAGCTGGTGGTAATCATCACCGATATTAAGGTTCCTATCACCGTTACTATTATTGTCATAGCATATGCATTCAACAAGAGATACCCCTGTCTTGCAAACACATATTTGTAGGTGTCTAGGCTTGGTTGCTGTGGAAGCAAAGAAAATCCGTTGGAGGCTATGGCTTGTTCTGATGAGAAAGAACCGGAAATAGCTACAACAATTGGGAAGATACAAAAAAGAGCAAACAGTGTTAACAGAACGTAAAAAACAACTATCAGTACTCTATCAGAAAGTGATTGCTTTATAACCATATTTAGCTCCTCTCGTTAGAACAGTGATGAATCTGGTTCAACCTTAGAAACAATTTTATTGCAAACTAAAACCAAAATCAAACCAAAAATAGATTGATAGAGTGAGATTGCAGAGGCAAAAGCCATCTCGCCGTTGCTAACGCCTGCACGATAGACATAAACATCAATAAAGTCGGTTACACTATAAAGCAATGGATTTAGGTTTGTTAGTCCGACTATCATTGCAAAACCGCCTTTTAAACTGTTTCCGATTGCCAGTAAAAAAAGAATAATTACCGTAGGACGAAGCATAGGCAAAGTGATATTTTTTATGCTTTGCCATTTGCTGGCACCGTCTATAGACGCAGCCTCATACATTGAGGTGTCGATACCACTTAATACTGCGTAATAAATAATAGAACTATATCCAACACCATGCCAGATTTCGCATACTATTAAAATAATAATCCACGCATTAGGATCGGAATAAAAATCATATCGTTCTCCGGTGACTGCCTCTAACAATCCATTTAAAATGCCATTTTCTTGGCTTAGTATTGCTTGAAGTATACTTCCGGCTACCATCCATGAAATAAAGTAAGGGAAAAACATAACGCTTTGGGTTGTTTTGATAAATTTTTTATTCTTTATCTCGTTTAGCATTATTGCAACTGCAATTGCAAAAATTGTTCCAAATACAAAGAATGCTAGGTTAAACAGTACGGTGTTACGAGTTGCGCGCATCGCCATTTCTAAATTGTTAAAAAAGAATTGGAAGTTTTTGGTGATCGGGTCAGCCCAGGGGCTTTTGTATATTCCTCCCGTGAAATTATAATCTTTAAAAACCATTATCAGCCCGGTCATAGGAATATAAGAAAATGCTATGAGTGCAAGTATACCCGGTAATGCGAGAATATAAAGCGGTAGGTTTTCTGTGTTATATTTTCGTTTCCTGTTTAGGGTCTTTATGTTTTTATTTTTCTTTTGCATCTGTTCGACCTCGTTAATTGTGGGTTATTACTAAATACTTTGCTCGACTCGATACACAAATTGTAACAAAAACCGGCTGAGCTGTAAATATCAAAAACGTCTATTAATGTTAATTTTATATTGTTGCAGCAGATATCTATTATTAAATTTATGATAGAGTTACACTTT
Source organism: uncultured Oscillospiraceae bacterium (assembly GCA_964368815.1). GTDB lineage: Bacteria > Bacillota > Clostridia > Oscillospirales > Ruminococcaceae > CAYJBH01. The sequence continues at coordinate 2,833 of CAYJDA010000051.1, read as the reverse complement.
TACTTTAGCTACGTAAAAAAACATATACAAAATTTGTTGCATATGTTATAATTATGTGAAAACAAATACATCATAATAGAGAAGAAGAGCAGCTGCAAATAAGAAAAAAGGGGGGCGCGTTATATTGAAACGGTTATCTGAAATGTTCACCTCTAAAGTGCATCGGAATATCCTTGTTAGTTTTTTAATCATTTCAATTTCAGCAACCTTGATTTTCTTTTCAATATTATTTACTAACCTTATAAGTAACCAGACTAAAGAATTGATGCTTATTCATGAAAGCGTGGTTAACACAGCAAAGGCTACCTTTGAGCAATCAATAAGCGAGCACGCAAGGGTGTGTAGAATTGCATTAGATTTGTCGGACACACAAATATATGCTTTAGATAGTCAACACTCCGGTGCAGAGAAATATCAAATGACACTTGCCCTCCAACAGCACTCAAAGGCCGTTTCGGGCTTTGAGTCGATGGCACTATTTAACACGAACGAAATAATATGGGCCTATGATTCGAAATACAACACTGCAACGGTGAAAAACGAAATACTAACAATAATACAGGAACAGCCTATAGTTGCCTCACCTATGTATTTTATTTTAGATGGCCCAACCAAAAAGTTGGTTGTTTACGATTTAAACTATGCAAAGCTAAACGGTGAAATAGAATACGGTATATTTTTCATTATTAACCTTGATGTTTTGCAAACTCAACTTTTCGTAAATAGCACGCCCGAAAATTCACCAACAATGTATTTCACCAACAATGAATCGGAGATTTTTTTAACACTTAACAGCAATGAAGAACTTCAACAGTACTTCGACACCCAATTAAACAGCAAAGATATTATATTAAACGAAAACTACCTATATACTTCTGTTCAGCTAAACAACCAATCATACCAAATACATTCATTTTACAGCAAAAATGATATTACATTTAGTGTTCTTGGAGATATTGTTTTTTATACTGTTATAACTGCAATTGTTATGCTGTTTATTTTTTCAAGCACATATTATCTTTCCTATTTAATTGCACGACCGATAGAAACTTTGCTGCAGGCAACTCGCAGCTCTAAACCACCTGTTCCAACATCAATACCATTTCCATTTAATAAGGAACTTAGCGAAACCGTAAATCAGGTAGTCGATTCAATACAATCAACTCAATATAGAGACGAATTTTTCAACTTTATTAACGAGCGCCAACTTACTACATCGAACAAGTCTCTTTTTAGCTTTGTTGATGACTACAAGTCCGGGTATTGGGTGAGCATTGCTGTCCTAAGTACAGGCCCTTTATTTAACAGCAACCGGCTCGACTACCTTATAGCTAAGGATAATAATGTTGGTTACCGAGTTGTTGACACATCGAAGATGTTACATGTTATAATTTCCTATTGCGATATAGAAAAAGACAAAGATGATTTTACAAACACGGTATCTCAGGATTTGTCAGAGCTTATTAATACTGTAGAGGAAGGGTATATTGGAATTTCTTTACCCTCAAATTCAATATCCACCCTATCCATTTTTTATTCCCAGGCCAATGAGGCATTGAAAAGAAGAGTGTTTGACGACAAAAAGCGTATATTTTTGTATGATGAGCTTGTGTCGCAAACCACCTCATTTGATCTTGATGGTTACCAAAATTCCTTAATTAATATTATTGTTAATGAGAAAAAAGATGACTGGTATAGCGTAGCAGAGGAGCTGTCTAATCGTGTTTCAAGTTTAAAATATCATGAGGCAATTATGACAATGGCGACTGTTTTGTGTAGAGCATTTCGTGAGCTAAATAAAAACCTTAACAAACGAGAAGAACCTTGGCAGGAATATTCTGATATTTACAACAAGCTGATGCAATGCAATGATCGCAATAGCTTAATTACCTATCTCGTGCATGAACTATCTACCTATAAGCAGGATTTTCGGTTTTCGGTTAACAACTTAAATGTTGAATTGAATGAAGCGATTGGCGCTTATATAAAAGAGAACTACTTTAATCCGGGACTTGATATTGATTCAATCGCAGCACAGTTCGGGCTTAGTCGTTCATATTTTAGTAAAATATTTAATGGATATTTCAAATCGAGTTTTCCTGAATTTCTTAATGATGTAAGATTAAAAAAGGCGGCTGAACTGCTTTCCACCACAAATATGTCGGTATCCGAGATAGGTGTAAAGGTAGGTTTTTCCGGAAACTCTTATTTTACTGCTCTTTTTAAAAAGAAATATCATATTTCTCCAACTGTATATAGAAAGCATAACTCGTAAATCACGCAATGCAAATGTTGATTAACAGATGGGGGCTAAGGTTGAGAAGGAAACATTTTTGAACTCTATCTCGGGGGAAAATATTCCTGCGTTCGGACCCATAAACCCACACCAACAAAACAAGAAAAACCCCTGTAAAACGTCTGCTTTACAGGGGTTTTTGGTTGAGATAACATGACTCGAACGTGCGGCATCTTGGTCCCAAACGCCAACGAAAAATTACGCAGCAACGCAAATAACGCTGTTTAGCGGCGTTCGCTACAATGAATTTGCGCTTTTGGCATATCTTGTGGTGATGTTTACAAGTGTTTTAAATTTGTATATGGTATTTCATGTGGTCAAAATTGCTAAATAAAAATAAACGTTTTTTGATGATTACGCATTTAGTTTCAAACGATAAGTTACACTCCACTCGTTGAAGTTGCAATTATTATTTAGGAAATTTTCAAGTAAAACACTTTTTATGACACCACAAAACAAGGCGTCATAATTTATTTAATGTATACACGAAGCCGTAGAGATTGACGGCAAACGCACACAAAACATAGATATTTATTA
>CAYJDA010000050.1:0-9469 GCA_964368815.1 uncultured Oscillospiraceae bacterium | reverse complement strand
AGTCACAACAAAACTTAAAGGAGAACATTATCATGAAAAAGAATTTAGTAGAATTAGTATTTATACTTGATAGAAGTGGTTCAATGGGAGGACTTGAAAGCGACACTATAGGTGGTTTTAACTCACTCCTTGAAATACAAAAAAAGGAGCCCGGAGAGGCAACAGTCACAACGGTGCTTTTTGATGATAAGTATGAGCTTTTACATGACAGAATCAATCTTAACGGCGTAAGAGCGATGACAGATAAAGAGTATTTCGTAAGGGGTTCAACTGCACTACTTGACGCAATGGGAAACACCATAAACAAAACGCTGAATGCCTATAAAAACACAGCTGATGATGAACGCCCCGAAAAAGTAATGTTTGTCATCACAACAGACGGACTTGAAAATGCAAGTAGAGAGTATAACTACAAAAAGGTAAAATCGCTTATCACCTCTACAAAAGAAAAATATGGCTTTGAGTATATCTTCTTAGGAGCAAACATCGATGCCGAGGCTGAGGCCGATAAGTTTGGCATAGACAGCGATATGGCGGTTAACTATCACTCAGACAGTGCCGGGACCGAGTTGAACTACATGGTTATGAGCGAGGCTATAAGCAATGTTCGAGCAACAAATAAACTCAGCAAAGGTTGGCGAGATAAAATTGACAAGGATTATAAATCGAGGAAATGATGAGAAAACTCATATTTGAGGATGCATTGTTATGAAATGGAATGATTTTTATACCTACTACGAGCAATGGCCGCAAGCAACGCTGTTAAAGAAGATTGACTATCTCGCCGAGTTCCCGGATAGTAGTCAGGTTATTAATGTTGCAAAGCGGCTTAATGAAGATGTTGCTTCGTTACTCATAACAAAGGCTGCAAATAACGGTGTTGCCTTTTCGTTTGATAATATTATTGAGATATGCTATAAAATTAATGCCGGAGCAATACAGGCGGTTATCATCTCCTACAACAAAAAATTAACCATACAACAGGTTATTAAAATCGAGCAATACAGCAACCGGAAATTTGACGTTATTTTTAATATTGCAAAAAGAGCTATAGGCATTAAAAAGATAAGCTGGCAAGAATTTAGAGAAATAAGCTATCGCTTCTCTGACAGAAATTTAGCCAAACTAATCCCACTGCTCACCGAACTAGGCAGCAAAGTGGAAATTATGGCGTATATAACCTCCTCCGGCAAAGAATCTGCATCTAAATTTGCCCAAAAGGCGGTTAGAAATGGTATTGCATTCTCGCAGAAAGACATTGTAGAAATTAGCGAGTACATTAATACCGCTACTCTAAAGGCTGTTCTTGCCTCGACAGACATAAATTTTACAATGGCACAGATGCAAGAGATTGAGCTGTACAGTGATTTGTTCTTTTCGGATATAGTAGAGGCGGTTAAAAAACCATATTCTGCTAACGGCATAACATGGGCGGAGTTTAACGAGCTTCGCTATGATATGTCCGATGAGCAATTGACAAAGGCTGTCTCCTTGCTAAATGATTTTGGAACACAGGAGGAAATTTCAAAACTTGCCAGCTATCTATATAATTATGCAGAACAAGCATTACCGGGATTTATTAAAAATGCAATTAATAAAGGGGTAAACTTGAATAAAGAAATAATTGAACAGATAATTATGCTTGATAATGCACAGACAAGCGGCATGCTTGCCATCAGATTTCATAAAAAGTTTTCGTTAAACGAGGTAGAATGGTTTGAAGATTATCTATCTCCGAGCGACTATAATGAACTTAAAAGACTAAAAAATTATAATTTTTATGCAAACAATCAAAGCAAAGATAAAATTGGCATTTTTACATATCTGTTAGGCGGTATAGGCATATCGATGTTTTTAGACAAGCTATTTGGTAAGTCGGATTAGCTTGTGAATATTCTTGAAGGGTGTATGGGTTGATTGACAAGGTGGATCAAAATGTATATTGAGAAGATTAATCAACAAACCTAAAATAAACTTGAAAATTTATTAACAATACAACTCCCCATACAAAGCGGTTTCGAATAAACTTTAAACTGTATACATTCTGTTGATGTGTACTATATGGGATAGTTGGTCCGCGTGGTGGTAAAACAGGTGTTGAAAGTACTGTGGTTAAAGGTGAACCTTTTCCAGCAACCCTACAAAAAGGTCAGGAATTCACAATGAACGACCCAACTAAAATCAAATAGGTGCTATCGATTGAGCTACCTTATATGGGGTAGCTCAAAACATTTCTTTTGCAAATAAAAGTTGATTGTTACTCGTTCTAACCTTTTTTGCCGATAATGTTTTAAGCAATATTTCAGCAAGCTCGGGGGACTGATTGATAAACTCTATAAGCTGTCTGAAATGGTTGGCTAGGTTTGTTTCGCTTCATCTAGTTTGATATAAAATGCACTCTCTAACGTCTGAGGGCTTATATAATAGTGCTAAACATATTATATTTGAATTCACATTAAAAGTCTATATTTATAATTTATTTTTTGATATTACAAGTTGACGAAATCTAACTCTTGCATTAAAATATATATTGTTTTACTGTAGTTCGGTAATTCTATGAGAGTTTGTATTAGTTGCAAAGTTTCTGTTGTTTTATTTTGGTGCAATCGTATTAATGTGTTTTTTTGGTTGCACAAATGAAGTAACTTAACCCGACCCCACATCGCATAAAGAAATGATAAAATACGTTTTTATTGGAGGGTATAGATTATATGATAACAAAAAGCATAATCAAAAGAAGTTTTTGCCTAAAAGTTGCTTTTCTTTTGTTATTGTCTGTTATATTATTTAGCAAGATCTTAAATGATGTATCTGCATCAGATTTTTTTGTAATACCTAAGAGTGAATTATCACAATCTATGCAGCTAAACTCCCTCATTTACGACATACCGATGATAGGTAGCGGTACACAAGAAGATCCATACATAATAACGAGCAAATATCAATTGTCGGCAAAAAGTACGTATAGTATATATAATGACTTGTCTGCCCATTATAAGCTTGGTACTGACATAGTTTTCACAGAGGACGACTATGCTGAAGGTGGCTATTTTCATTACTACGGCACGATTCCTCAACCCGGGGTTTCGAGTGTGTACGGCCTTGGCTTTGAACCGATAGGTGGTTGGCCTGATCCTTTTACCGGTGTATTTGACGGCGATAATCACAGCATTACAGGCCTATACACTGAGTATGACGGAACTTTTCGAAATATAATAGGATTGTTTGGTCATGTTGAAAACGGTACAGTTAAGAATTTAAATCTTGTCGATGTTAACATTTCTACTGCTTCAACCGTCGAAATGTTTACGGCTGGTGTTGTGGGGCATCTCGAAAATGGTATGGTTATAAACTGTACTGTCAGTGGAACGGTGGCAGGTGACAGCATAGTAGGTGGTATTGTGGGTGAGGTTAATTCAGAGGGAGTAGTTGAGGCTTGCACAAACAATGCCAATGTTGTTGGTACTGCATCTCCATTTTTGTCCGTTAATGATGAATATTCCGAAGTGCTTTTAAAGGTTGGCGGCATTGTGGGGTCGAATGTAAATGCGATGGTTGACAGCTGTAGTAATGCAGGCTTGATAAAAGCTGAAGCAGCAGGAGGGCTGCACACTAGTTTGGGTGCCGCAGGCGGTATAGCCGGTTATGTAGAGGAAGGAACCGTAATAAACTCTACAAACAAAAGCGATATAGCAGCAACCGATCAATCGATGACTTCATACCCACTTTATGTGCTCCTTTCAGCAGGTGGTATTGTTGGTAGAGGTGATGTGCCTACTATCACAGGTTGTACCAACTCGGCTGAAGTTTTGGCTTATAACTCATCGGGTTCGGTAACCTCTTGCTACGCCGGTGGTATAATAGGTGCTGATGTCACCTCAGATTATGGCACAGGTGGGTATATTAGCGACTGTACAAACACAGGTAATGTAGGAGGGACTGCCAGAGATGGTGCAATTGCATTAGTTGGAGGAATAGCAGGAGGCGCGGACTCATATATCGAAAACTGCAAAAATGAAGGAGAAGTACTCGGGTATACCAGAGACAGTGATAATCTCATACATGGATATTCAGGTGGTATTGCAGGTTTTTCGTCTGCTTCAGTTAATTCTTGTTACAACGTAGGCGAAGTTTACAACTGGGGTTATGCAAGAGTGGCAAATGAAGACGTGCTTTTTCAAATGGAGCTGCGAACAGGTGGAATAGTTGGATATTTGCTAAATGGTATAGTGTCGAATACTTATAATACAGGAAATATTACGGTTGGAAATTATCAGCCAGACACGGTAGAACAGGACGAATCACAGGTTTTCACAGGCGGAATTGTAGGTTTTCTTGTTAACAGTTCTGTTTACAGTTGCTATAATAGAGGGTCTATTGACAGCACAAACCCCAGTGGTCGAATGGGCGGTGGGGTAGGCGCTGTGGTGGGAAATGATGGTTCGCCGTATGTAGAAAGTATATACACCTCTACAAACAATAACATTGTTGCTACTATAATAAATAATACAAATAGTCTTAGTTTTAACGATTATGATTATAGGTTAACAGATGCAGAGATGGAGCAAAAGAGCTTGTTTGTAGGTTTTTTATTTGGGGACATCTGGATCTATGATACAGCATCAGCATATCTATATCCGGAACTCGTCAGCTTTACAGATTATACTGCAGAGCCTGAGAGTTATATCATAAGCGGTATTCAGGTGCTGGGCACAAAGATACCCACAAAGGGTAGCACTCCTGCTATCGCTTCCGATACAACCTTGCCAATTGGCGCAAAGTATACTGTTACAGATATTACTTGGCACGACAACCCCACTGTGTTTTACGGCGATACAGTTTATTCTGCAGATATTACGTTAAGCACAAATAGCAATTTTGTATTTGATAACGAGGTATCGTTCTTAGTAAGCGGAACTACAGACGTTACACAAAAGAGCCTTTCGACTGATGGTAAGGTATTAGTTTTATCCGTGACATATAGGAGGCTGTCTGCCGCTGTGCTCCAAAAAATATCTGTAGAATCAGTAAGCAAAAATATCTATTATGTCGACGAGACATTCGAGCAAGAGAGAATAGTTGTTAAAGGTTGGTATGATGATAATACTTCTAGAATATTAAATTCTTCAGAATACTATTTCGAGCAGACTAATTTTGATCTTCCCGAAAATGTTGGAGATGAAGGGTATACTCACACAATTGTTTGTTTAGCAGCCTCTGTAGCAGGACACCAAGACTTGTTTAATGTGAGGGTGATAAAAAGGCCGATAACAGCAGATGATTTTACAATGGTACCTTCTGCAAATTTGATGGAAAATGGCCAGCCTAAAGAAGCAACGATTATAATAGAGAATGAGGTAATTAGTAGTAACAATCCAACCCAAACTGTTTTTTACAGCAACAAAAAAGACCCGAATTTTGGTCTTGAGCCTGTCCCCACAGATGCGCCGACAACAGCAGGAGATTATTACGTTTACATTGCAGTGATAATGAGTGATGAGTCAATATATAATTCAGTTTCGCCTGATGCCCCCCTGTATTTAGGCAGCTTTACGGTGTTTGGTAGCATATATGACGTTAATAACGACAGCAAGGTTAATATTCTCGATCTGCAGGAAATTGTAAAGGTAGGTAACTACAACAAGTTGGTCGGCGAGCCGGGTGTAAACAGTGATACCGATGTTAATAATGACGGCAAGGTGAATTTTCTTGACCTAGCTAACGTACGTAACAGTGAAATTTTTGCTAAAACGGGTGAATAGAGGGGGAAGCTATAGCGTTGATTCGAAAAAGGATAATGATCTGTTGTATAGGTGGTTAATTAACGTCATTATCTATGAGCTTACTCAAGGTGCTTTTGGCAAAGTGTAATTATCAAAACCTGTAACAATGCTACCATCATATTTAATAAATAATCATTAGTTTATTCTGTGTTGCTTATATTATATCCACCTTAGGCAGAAGTTGAAAATTTTCGGTGTAACTGATAAGCAGATAGATATTTTTCACCTGCTTGATACCCTCGGAATGGCTATCCAAATAAGATGAAGGCTACAAGATTACAGCGAATAAACGTTGTTAAGATGAATTAATTACTACAATATTGAGAATTTATCGGGGTTTGCAAAATGAAATTAATTAGAATTATATCACTTATATTACTATCAATGTCGATATTTGTTACTGTCGACCTACTGTTAAATTTCCTTTCAGCTAATATACCATCAATAAATGATGGCATAATGTGTAGAAGTGTATTTAAACCCTTTTTTGGTGAACAATGGAGCTTAGAGGGCTTTTATCATGTTTTTGCTACCTCGCTTTGGGTAACAACAGCCATAGTTATTGAAAATGTAGTCTTAGCAATTCTGATGATTGTTACCAACGGTTCTGACAAAAAGGCATAGTGAAAAAAGATGTTTTGATCAAACAACTACATGCCGATAAATGGGCGGTTTGTGGTGGTGAATAAATAAAATGTGGTTAGTTTATATTTCGTATTATCTCTTCCATCGTTTCAATTAGCTTCACCCTATTATCTTTATTTAATGCAAACGGATGAGGTGACGAAAATTTGCCGTAATCGTTATCATAATAACTCCCGGTTCTGCCGGCAAATTCGTCCGACAGCGCTGCACGATATAAAATGTCGGCTCCTATAGAAAGGTCGTATCCATTTCTGCCGTATGCCTGTTTCACCATCTTGCTACCTAAAAAGGATTTGGGGTTAACCGAAACAACGACGGCATTATCGCCAAGTTCTTCCGATAGCGTAATGCTCCACATCGATATTGCAAGTTTGCTCTGGGCATAGGCGAGGTCGTGCGGCATCTTAGCACCGGTTTTCATTGCTACAAAATCAACTGCCGCCTGTGCCGCCGATGATAGATTTATTACTCTGCCTTTTTCGCTTAAAACCGGCAAAAGTGCCTTTGTTAAAACATACGGCGATATGGTGTTCACCGCAAAACGCAGGTCAAGCCCCTCCGCCGTCGTTGTGTTGTCCGCAACAAAAACACCGGCGTTATTTATGATAACGTCAATTGCCGACACCGCTCCCAGAATATCCTCTGCAAGGGTTTTGGCATTTTTTAAAAGCGATAAATCCGCTGTAAAGCATTTAACATCTATGCTTGGGTTTATGGCTAAAAGCTCGACTTTAACCTTGTCGAGTTTTTCGGCGTTTCTGCCGTGTATTAAAAGGTTGTGCCCGTTTTTCGCAAACAACTTAGCGCTCTCTAAACCGATTCCGTCGGTTGCACCGGTCAGCAGTATCGTCTTTATCATATATTCGCCCTCTGTTGAACACCGTTTAGGATATGCGATGGGATTCTTTTTATGTTATCCTCAAACGCCTTTATTATCTCGGCTTTTCGGCTGAGTGGCGCATTGATTGGTATTAAGTTATAGTTGTGCGCACCAAAGAAAAAGCAGTCGGTGAAGTCGATTAGCTTTAAAAGCAGAATCTCCTCCTCAATTTTTTCAAGCTCGGTGCACTCGATAAACTCGCCGCTGTCCCTCATCTTCTCAAGCGGAGTGCCGGTCGATACCGAGGTGGTCATCATGGACAAAAGGTAGGGCGGGAATTTGTTTAAAAGCTTTGCTGTCTCCCTTATATGCACTTCGCCGTTACCCTTGCCGGCAACGCCCGTCATAATAATCGCATCCCACTGCATACCGGCTTCCTTGACCTTGGCGATGCACTCATATGCTTCTTTTACGGTGAACCCCTTGTTCATCTGCGCAAGAGCCGGATCGTATGCCGATTCAAGACCGATATGCAGCTCGTCATAACCCAAAGATTTTAGCTTTTTAAGGTCGTTTACCGTCTTTGTCTTTAAACTCTTGATAGAGGTGTAGCAGGTTATCGTTTCGATATTCGGAAAATGCTTGTTTATCAGCTCGCCGATTGCAACTAATTTATCGACCGATAGAATAAACGGCTCGCCGTTCACTAAAAAAATGCGGCGCACATCTCCGTAGAGCATCTTCATCTCGATTAAATCCTCCTCCACGTGGGAGAGAGGGGAGACCTTAAAAGGGGTCTCCCGATACATGGTGCAAAAAGAACACTTGTTGTGTGAGCAACCTGCTGTTACCTCTAACAGAGGGGTTTCGGCTTCTATTGGGTGTCGGTACACCTGACCTGTGTAATGCATTTGTTAAACTCTTTCTATGATATCTTCTTTTGGTAGTCTTGATTTAGGTAGATCTTTGTTAAAATCCATGTCGCTGTGGTATCCTACCGCTACGACTATTGAGGATGTGAACCCTTTTTCACGCAGACCGAATTCTGCATCCAGTGCTTTAAGGTCAAAGCCCTCCATTGCGATGGCATCCAGTCCGAGAGCTGCGGCTCCGAGCAGGAAGTTGCCGAGGTTGAGATACACTTGCTTGTCAGCCCAGTGCTGAAAGTCCTTGTAGTCCAGCTTGTGCATATTTGCAAAGATACTTCTCGCACCGTGGTTTTGCTCTTTAAATTCTGCCTGTGGGAACCTGCCGTCGCTATCCTCTTTTGCAAGAACCTTTTGCAGATGCTCCTCGGTTAAATCCACCTGAGATGCAAATATTACAACTGCGCTTGCATCCAACACCTTTTGTTCATTAAAGGAGAAAAAGCCTTGTGAGCCTTTGGTGATTCTCTTTTTACCCTCGTCGGTTGTGGCAAGCACAAAATGCCAGGGCTGAATGTTGGTTGAGGACGGCGAGAGCTGCAGCAAATCTTCAAGCTGTGAGATCTGCTCATTCGTCAACTTCTTTGTTGCGTCGAATTCTTTTGTGCTGTAACGTGTTTTGAGTGCATTTAAAATATCCATAATGATACCTCCAAAAATTTATTGATTACTTAGTATGTATATAGTATAATCAATGTCTTTGGCTTTATCAATTATGGATATTTTTATCCGTACAGACAAATTTGTCCGTAGCAAACCCGTTGTAATTGGGTTTGCTATTTATTCACATATTACCTTTGCGTAGTTATGTTTGCTGTTATACTTGTTGCCCCAAGCGGTAAGTGCGTTTAACAGCGGCAAAACCTCGTTGCCTATGTCGGTTAAACTGTATTCAACACGCAATATTTTTTCTTTAAACTCTTCACGTGATATGATCGCATTGCCCTCAAGCTCACGAAGCTCACGGGACAAAACACGCTCACTTATGTCCGGTATCAGCCTTTTAAGTTCACCGTACCGTAATTTGTTACCGTTGCCGATATGAAAGATAATAAGCGGCTTCCACTTTCCCCCGATGATATCGAGTGTAAGCTCCATATTGCAGTTAAAAACTCTTAAGTTGTCCATAATAATGTCCTAATTTAATCTTAACTTATTATATCAAATGACTTGCTTATTATCAAGGCATAAAATTGCAAAAAAACTTGACAATATCGATCCTCGATGTTATTATAATAATAGATAATATCAACCCTCGATAATAGGAGGATATATAGATGGGTGAAAAGCGAATA
>CAYJDA010000049.1:0-9635 GCA_964368815.1 uncultured Oscillospiraceae bacterium | reverse complement strand
TGCAAATAATATTTCCAAAAGCTCCGGCTTTGCCGGAGATGATTTATTTCACCTGGTTAACAAGTGCGGTGAAGGATGCCGGATCGCTTATTGCGAGCTCGGAAAGCATCTTACGGTTTAGCTCGATGCCGGCTTTTTTAAGGCCGTTCATAAATGTAGAGTAGTTGATACCCTCAGCACGGCATGCGGCCGAAATACGTGTAATCCAGAGGCGACGGAAATCACGCTTGCGCTGTTTACGTCCGATATAAGCGTAGTTACCGCTTTTCATTACCTGCTGTTTTGCCATCTTAAAATGACGACTCTTGCTACCAAAATATCCTTTAGCGAGTTTTAACACCTTTTTTCTGCGCTTACGTGTCATTGTTGCGCCTTTAATTCTTGCCATTTTTATATTCTCCTTTCAGGTAAAAGCTTGTATTATGCGTAGGGAATCATCTTCTTAACAGCGGCCGCGTTAGTTACGTCGGCATATCCGCCCTTGCGTAGGTTACGCTTACGTTTGGTGCTCATTTTTGTCAGAATATGACTACGAAACGCTTTACCACGTTTTACCTTACCGTTTTTGGTTAGCGAAAAACGCTTTTTTGCGCCGGAATGAGTTTTAATTTTTGGCATGTTGATACTCTCCTTTTCTATTGCTTCTTTGGTTTTTTATCGTTGGAAAGGCGTTGCAATATCATGGTCATACTACGTCCTTCCAGCTTTGGATTTTTATCAGGCTGGGCAATATCGCCGAGTTCATCAGCAAATCTGCGCATAACATCGGCACCGAGATTGGTGTGCGACATTTCACGTCCTCTGAATCTAATAGAACACTTAACCTTGTCCCCCGCATCTAAAAACTTGCGTGCATGGGATAGCTTGGTGTTAAAGTCGCCGATGTCGATGTTTGCCGAGAGACGAATCTCTTTAAGTTCGGTAACATGCTGGTTTCGACGCTGTTCCTTTTCTCGTTTTTGTTGTTCAAAACGGTACTTACCGTAATCCATGATTTTACAGACCGGCGGATTTGCCATTGGCGCAATCTTCACGAGATCCAGATTTTTTAATGTGGCACGTTCCAGAGCAGCGGCGGAACTCATGATACCTAACTGACTACCGTCCTCATCCACAACACGAATTTCCTTGTCGCGTATAGCTCCGTTTAACTCTGCATCTTTTTTGCCTGTTGCGATAAAAAAACACCCCCTAACATAATAAAAAAACAACCGTAAAAACAGTTGCACAAAAGTAAAACCAAAAAAGGTTTTTAACTATTGACCCGCAACCCTACTTGGCGGCTAAGGTGAGTGCGCATAAAATACGCATCTGCTTTGTTTTACCCTAATATAATATCACCTTGATGCAAAAATGTCAACCCCTTTTTATTTATGTTGTGTCTTTTTGCGAAATTTTATCTTTTTTGGTTGCATATTTCATTAAAAAGTATTATAATAAGAAGTAATTGTAGTAGTGTTATTGTATACTTTGAGGTGCTTGATGGGTTTAGCGGACAAAATCTTTGTTCAAAATGTTAACGACATATTAAAAAACGGTTACCACGACACCGATTGTGACGTTCGTCCACGCTGGAAGGACGGCACGCCCGCACACACCGTTAAAATGTTTGGGCTAACAAACCGATACGATCTTTCAAAGGAATTTCCGCTATTAACCTTGCGGCGCATGTATTACAAAAATGCCATAGATGAAATATTATGGATATGGCAAAAAAAATCAAATAACATTAAGGATTTAAACAGCCATATATGGGACAGTTGGGCGGACGAAAACGGCTCAATAGGCAAAGCTTACGGATATCAGCTGGGGGTAAAACACAGCTATCCTGAGGGTGAGTTCGATCAGGTAGACAGGTTGCTGTTCGATTTAAAAAACAACCCTGCAAGCCGTAGAATGATAACAAACATATATGTGCATTCCGATCTTAGTGAGATGAATTTATACCCCTGTGCTTATAGCTTTACACTTAATGTTTCGGGAGATAAGCTTAACGCAGTTTTAAACCAACGCTCGCAGGATATGCTTGCAGCTAACAACTGGAATGTTTGCCAGTATGCGGTGTTGCTTTGTATGCTTGCCCATGTTAGCGGACTTGTTCCGGGCGAGCTTTTACATGTTATAGCCGACGCGCATATATACGACCGGCATATCCCGATAATAAAAAGGTTGATAGAACAGCCGCAGCATGAGCCGGCGAGTTTTGTTATGGATAAAAGCATAGATGATTTTTACGATTTTAACCTAAACAGCTTTTCGTTCGAAAATTATGTCTATGGCGATTTTAACGAGAAGTTTGAGGTGGCTATATGACGGCAATTCTTTCGATAGACAGGAACTATGCTATTGGATTTAACGGGGATTTACTCTTTAAGTGTAGCGAGGACTTAAAGAGATTTAGGCAACTTACTACCGGCAAAACAGTTGTTATGGGAAGAAAAACCCTGCAATCACTTCCAAAGCAAAGTCCGCTTCCCAACCGAAAGAATATTGTTTTATCTAACGATGTGAATTTTAAAGTTCAAGGGGCAACGGTTTGCAACAGCATAGAACAGCTGTTAGAGCAGATTGCCGATATACCGAGCGAGGACGTTATGGTTATGGGTGGGGCGGAGATTTATCGCCTGCTACTTCCCTATACCGACAGGATTTATATAACAAAATTTGATACAATAAAGCAGGCGGACAGTTTTTTCGTTAATATTGATGAGTTATCCGACTGGAGGATGAGCGAGCAGAGCGAGGAGATGCTGTTTGACGACATTAAGTATCAATACATAACATATGAGAGAGTAAAAGGAGGGAAGGAATGACTTCATCTGATAGGCGAGATGATTACGCGGCATATCTTTTTCACCAGGGAACAAACTACCACAGCTACGATTACCTCGGTGCACACTATAGCGAAAAGGGGGTTACATTCAGAACCTGGGCTCCTAACGCATCGGCCGTTTCGGTTATAGGCGACTTTAACTGCTGGAGATTTGACGCGAATCCCATGACCAGAATAACCGAGATGGGGCTATACGAATGTTTTATACCTAAAGTCGAGGAGTTTGCATCCTATAAGTTTGCAATTATCGGCAAGGATGGTAATCGGGTAGACAAATGCGATCCCTATGCATTTCATAGCGAGACAAGGCCAAAAACTGCCTCTAAGGTGTATAGCATGGAGGATTGCTATAAGTGGGGGGATAAAAACTGGATGAAAGCCCGTGCAAAGGCGGATGTTTATTCCTCACCGGTTAACATATACGAGCTTAACGCTTCTTCCTGGAAAAAACACTGGGACGGCAACTATTATTCCTACGGCGAGCTTGCCGAGCATCTTGCCGAATATGTTCTTGAGATGGGGTACACCCATGTTGAGTTTATGCCGCTTACCGAATATCCCTTCGACCTTTCTTGGGGTTATCAAGTTTCAGGATATTATGCCGCAACCTCACGCTTTGGCACGCCAGACGGGCTGATGTATCTTATAGATACCCTACATAAAGCGGGTATAGGCGTTATTATGGACTGGGTTCCGGCACATTTCCCTAAAGATGATTTTGCCCTTGCAAGATTCGATGGTAGCTTTTGCTACGAGTACGACCATGACCAAAAAAGAGAAAACCCCGACTGGGGAACACACCAGTTCGACTATGGTCGAAACGAAGTTGAGTGTTTTCTTGTTTCGGCGGCAAGTTTTTGGTTTGATAAATACCATATAGATGGACTTCGTGTTGACGCTGTGGCGGCGATGCTTTATCTTGACTATTCACGAGAGCATGGCGGTTGGTCGCCAAACAGCTATGGCGGAAACGGCAACCTTGAAGCAATCGAGCTGTTTAAAAAGCTAAACTCACACCTGTTTGGGGCGTTTCCGGGAATAATGATGATTGCCGAAGAATCTACTGCCTGGCCGGGGGTTACCCATCCGGTTCATGACGGAGGTTTAGGTTTTAACTTTAAATGGAATATGGGCTGGATGAACGACAGCTTGAGATATTTCTCAACTCCCACCATTTATCGAAAATATCATCACGATCTAATCACAAATACCTACCTTTACGCCTACAGCGAAAACTATATTCTTCCGATATCGCACGATGAGGTGGTTCACGGAAAGGGCTCGCTTATAAATAAGATGCCGGGCGATTATTGGCAAAAGTTTGCAAACCTTAGGTTGTTTTTATGCTATATGCTAAGCTATCCCGGAAAAAAACTTCTGTTTATGGGCTCGGAGTTCGGACAGTTTAACGAATGGAACTTTGCCGAACAGCTGGAGTGGGGACATCTTAACTATGATGCGCACCGCCAAACAAAAGATTTTACCATAGCTATAAACAAGCTTTACCGCGAATCCCCTGCACTTTATAAAGACGATAAGGTTTCGGGTTTTAAATGGCTATCACACGAAGATGGCGAGAATCAAATTTTAAGCTTTATTAGAACCACCGAGGGTAGCATCGGCAGTAGTGCCGCTGTGGAGGAGTTGATTGTAATACTTAATATGTCCCCCACCGTTCATAGCGACTATGCGGTGTCGGTTCCGAAGGCGGGCAACTATTATGAAGTGTTTAACTCTGACGCAGAGGAGTTTATGGGTAGCGGTGTACATAATGTTGGCATGATTGCCAGCTACAAACATAAAGCAAACGGATATAGAGATGCAATCTCGGTTACAGTTCCACCACTGGCGGCAGTTTTTTTAAAAAGAAGAACCAGGGGGAAAATTAAAGTATAATTGATTTATTAATTTTATTTATTATAATTTGGAGTAGCTATGCAAAATCGAAGCAGAGTAATGGTGGTTGACGATAACGTTACAAATCTCAACATCGCAAGAAAGGCGCTGGAGGAGGAGTATGATGTTATGCTTATCCCAAGCGGAGAGAAAGCTATTGAGGTTCTCAATAAAATTCAGCCGGATTTAATTCTTCTTGATATTGAAATGCCGGGCATGGATGGGTTTACTGCGATTAACCGTATTAAGGCAATGCCGACCCCTATCTGTGATATCCCCATTATTTTTTTAACGGCTAAGGCAGAAGCGGAGAGTGAATTTGAGGGGCTTAACCTCGGAGCACTTGATTACATAACCAAGCCGTTCTCGGTGCCGCTTTTATTAAAGAGGGTACAGCTACACCTAAAACTTGCAAAGCAACAAAAAGAGCTAATGCGATACAGCAACAACCTCGAAGAGATGGTTAGCGAAAAAACGAAGGACATTATAGAGCTTCAGTATGCTGTAGTTTATGTAATGGCAGATATGGTTGAGCGACGGGACGGATCAACCGGCGGTCATCTATCTCGAACCAGGCAGTTTATGAAGGAACTGCTTGATGAGGTTGTAGATAGGGGTATGCACTCCGAGCTTATGGATGGAATCGACAACGAAATGTACGCCCATGCCTGCCAGATGCATGATGTTGGAAAAATTTCCATTCAGGATGGAATACTTTTAAAACCCGGAAAGCTTACTGCTGATGAATTTGAGATAATGAAACAGCATGCAGCGCTTGGAGCGGACGCTATTATCAATGCACTTAACAGCATAAAGGATGCAATGTTTTTAGAGGTTGCCGCAGAATTTGCAAATACTCATCACGAAAAGTGGGATGGCTCGGGTTATCCTCATGGTTTAAAGGGTGAGGATATACCAATAACCGGCAGATTGATGGCTATTGTGGATGTATATGATGCGCTTATCTCGGAGCGTCCTTATAAAAAAGCAATGACCCATGAAGAGGCTATTGATATCATTGCTAAAGATAGCGGAACGCATTTTGACCCTGCCCTGGTTGATATATTTTTAAGTATATCGGATAGGTTTAAAGTAATTGCAAAGGAACAGGGAGTTAGTTAAAAATGGCAAAGAATAAAATTAATGCGGAATTTTCCAAGGAGCAATTGTTTAAGCTTATTAGCATTACCAAGATTGGCCTATGGATGTGGAACCTAAAAACAAACTCGGTTCAGTACAGCCACGAATATGCCGACATTCTTGGCTATGATCTTAGCGAAATGAAGCCAACTGTTGAGGCGTGGGAAGCTGCGGTTCACCCCGACGACCTGCCCTCTGCCAATGTTAAAATTGAGGATCATGTGTACGGAGATGCACCAACCTATGAGGCGGAGTTTCGTTTAATTAAAAAAGATGGAAGTATTATTTGGGGGCATGATAAAGGCAAGGTAACAGAGTATGATGTAGACGGTAGCCCCATGATGCTTAGCGGAGTTTTGCAGGATGTTACCAAACTAAAAACCACCGAGTTTGAGCTGCAGGACAAGCAGAAGATATTAGATCTTGCTATCGAAATTGCAGAGTTTGGAACCTGGCATTGGGACCTTAATAAAAACAACATTACCTATAACGACGTTTTTCTTGATATGTTAGGCTTTAAACAAAGCGATATCGACGGATCTATAGAGTGCTGGATGGGCCTTATTCATCCCGACGATCTTGATATGGTTAATAAAGAGCTGGACGACTATCTGGAAGGCAAAATTCCTGCATATAATTGTGATATGCGAATGCGACACAAGGATGGGCACTACGTTTGGGCGCGAGACATAGGAAGCATTGTTGAACGTAACCCCGACGGCAAGGCTTCGGTTGTTGTAGGCGGTCATATCAGCATCGATAACCTTGTTAGACTACAGGAGAGCCAGGCAGAAACCTTAAGCCAGCTGCAGGGATACAAGGAACACCTTGAGGAAGAGATACAACAGCGAACCAAGGAGCTGGTTGAGCAGGATAAAATGTTGCTGGTTGTTGCCGAAATCTCGCAGCAGCTTGTTTCTCTTTATGATTATTCCGAGCTTAGCAACGTTATTGAGAAGTGTTTAGAAAAACTTTGCGTTGCATCGAGTCAGGATAGAATATCAATATGGAAGAATGTTGAGATAGATGGAAGTTTACACTGTGTTGAGGCATACTCATATAATTATATACTCAAACATAGTGATGACTATCTACAGCAATTTTTAAATCAAAACAGCATAGAAGATATTACCGAAGGTTTATATAAAAACAGTGAATTCAATCAGTTTGCTGAACTTACATCGCAGTACAACAGTAAAGAAACGCCGATTAATTATCAAGTAATGCTTCCCACCTTTTATAAAAGCCTTGCTGAGGATAAAACGCTTAATACCCTTACCAAGGATTTACAGCCGATGGAGCAGTTTTTCCTCGGCATTAGCGGCATTAAAGCACTTCTGGTATCACCAATTCAGATTAATGGCGAATCTTGGGGGTATATAGGCCTGGATAACTGCCGTGAGGAACAACTGTTTTCAGATGTTCATGAAAACATGCTAAATATCTGCGGCTCAATTTTTGCGAACGCTGTTTTAAAGGCAGAAACCTCTGAGGAGCTAAGGGTAGCACATGAGGACGCTCTGGTTAGCAACCAGGCTAAGAGCAACTTCCTTGCCAATATGAGCCATGAAATAAGAACTCCGATGAATGCAATTTCCGGAATGGCCGAGCTTATTTTAAGGGAGAGTAGTGGTGGCAGCTGTGCCGAATATGCTTCTGATATTAAACACTCCTGCGATAGTTTACTTGCAATTATTAATGATATTTTAGATATATCCAAGATAGAATCCGGCAAGCTGGATATCGTGGAAGCGGAATACAACCTAACCTCGCTATTATACGACGTTATCAACCTAACAAGGATGCGCATCGGCTCAAAGCCGCTGAGACTATATAGCTATATCGACGCTACACTGCCTGCCCTTGTTTACGGCGATGAAATAAGAATGAAGCAAATTCTGATAAACCTTTTAAGCAATGCAGTTAAATTTACGAGTAGCGGACATGTTGGAATAAAGGTGTATGGTGATTACACCGAAAACACAGCAAATATTTGTTTTGATGTGTTTGATACCGGAATGGGTATTAAAGATGAGGACAAGGCGCTACTTTTTAAAGAGTTTGAGCGGGTTAACACCACCAAAAACCGAAGCATCGAGGGAACAGGGCTTGGCCTTGCCATAACAAAAAAACTAATCGACATGATGGGCGGTAGCATAGAGTTAGAGAGCACTTATGAAAAAGGCTCAACCTTTACCGTAAAGATATCACAAAGTTTTCTTACCTATCAGCCGATAGCCTACTGTGAGGAGCCTAAATCTGTTTTACTGTATGAATCAAGACGATTGCAGATAGACTCTATTCGTTACGCCGTTGAAAATATGGGAAGTAAATTTTCCCTTTGCACTAACCAGTCAGAGCTGTTTGAGCATATACAAAAGAGTGAGTTTGATTATATTTTCACACCGGCACTGCACCTGAGCAAGGTTAGAACCATAATCAGCGCGAGAAATTTAAATACAAAAATTGTTGTTCTCTCGGATGGAGTTATATCTTATTACGATGACGATGTTTACAATATAACATTGCCGGCAAACTGTATTCAGATAAGCGAAGTTTTTAATAACAACTTTAATGAAAGCCACCATCGAGGTGCGAGAATTAAATTTGTTGCTCCGAGCGCAAAAATTCTTTTGGTAGACGATAATCCGGTAAATCTAAAAGTAGCCGCGGGACTTATGGCGCCCTATCAGTTTGAAATTGATACCGCAGATAACGGGGCTATGGCTGTAAACATGATAATCGAAAACCAAAACTACGATCTTGTTTTTATGGACCATATGATGCCGGAGATGGACGGAATAGATGCTACGGTTGCTGTGCGAAAAACTAAGGGTGATTATTTTGCAAATCTACCGATTATTGCACTTACCGCCAACGCTATCGTAGGAACAAGAGAGTTGTTTATACAGGAAGGAATGAACGATTTTCTTTCCAAGCCCATCGAGATAAACAAGCTTAACGATATGTTGGTTAAATGGTTGCCTAAAGAAAAACAACTCCCCGCAAAGGAAACGCCGGATGCGGGAGAGTCTATTAAAGAAACGCTTATTATTAAAGGGTTAAACGTTGCTCAGGGCATAAAGATGATTGGCGGAAACAAGGAAAGCTATATAGATATTCTCAAGGCATACTACCGAGATGGAATAAAGAGAATAAAATCCATAACCGGAAGCTATGAGTCGGACGAGCTGAAATCCTTTAAAACCGAGGTTCATGCTATAAAGAGTGCAACTGCCTCTATAGGTGGGGATTCGCTCTCCACTAAGGCAGCTCTTCTTGAAGATGCGGCAAACAAACTCGACAACAGCTATATTGATGCAAATATTAAACCATTTCTTAACGAGTTTGATGAGCTGTTAATGAATATTGCCGATGCTTTAAAACTTTCTCAGGAAATAAAGAGGGAGCGAAAGGCAAAAGGTGATATTAAAATTCTGAAAAATGCACTGCCTGAACTTATGGAGGCGGTCGGAACGATAAATATGTCTCAGATAGAGCGAATACTGGCACTGCTTATGCAGTACAGCTGGAGCGATGAAATTTTAGTAATGCTAACCGAGATGGATAATCATGTAGCAGTATATGAATATGATGAAATATTACCTTTAATTGATAGGATTAAGGATATCATCATCTCCACCGAAGGTGGAGCTGTTTGAAATATTACTTGACTCGGTTCCTCGTCATTTTGCACCAAAGGCGCAAAAACATAATATTTCTCAGGGTGGTAACTTAGCGATAGCCGCCACCAAAGGTGGAGCTG
>CAYJDA010000048.1:0-11787 GCA_964368815.1 uncultured Oscillospiraceae bacterium | reverse complement strand
ACAGCAAAACCGCCATTAAAATAATAGGTGTTCGTGTAATGTCCATTTGGTGGAGCATAGGAGATTCGAACTCCTGACCCCCACACTGCCAGTGTGATGCGCTGGCGAGTTAACGGTAAAGCATTCCTGTTACCTTTTTAACAAATCCACTCTGCATAATGCTTTCGGTGTATAGGAATTTTGAAACATGAGTGGCTTATGTAGGTGAAAAAGTACTGGCAACGTTTTTCACCTATATGTGATGCTTTAGCACATTTGTGATAAATATTATTTAATAATAGTGAGCTATTCTTAAACATTTATCAAGTTCTATTTTGTACTTACTTGTATCGCAGAAAAATATTTATCGTATATTTCGTAGTGATTATTTGTGTATGCCAGCAATTGCTCTTTTGAGTTCTCAAACCCGGCAACATAGTTGCGCATGAGTCGTCCCTCTTCTCTGCATATTTCTGCCTTTAGCGGGAAAAAGTTCTCATATAAGAATAAAGAATATTGTATTAATCTATAGTTCCCGTAAAAATGATAATTTTGTCCGATATATTGCTCCACCGCAATACTATAGTGACTTTTTACAGCGTTAATTATATGCTCTTTTGTATTTTCTTCGACAAAAACTATTGTTAATTCCTCCAAGAAAGGAGTCGCGTGCGCTCCCTGTTCGGTTACCGTTGTCCCATGTGAATCACTGGAACCTACTATCGGGATGTTTATTCCGTCGATTCTTAATTGATTGTAAAGTTCTATCTGTGTGATATTTTCCTCAACCGTCTGTCCGCCTATAACTTCAAAGGCATCGGCGTGTCCTTCGGATAAAAATTTCACAGTATATGCATCGCTTACATTTCTGGTGTTGCGCCTCCAATGCGGATGGCAAAATATAGCCAACCCATTCGCCTGACGAATTTTTCTGCATGCCAAAAGAGAGGAAGCGTACTCAAAAGTATCGATACTCTTGTCAAAATCTATCAATGTGTTTTGTATTTGTGTTACTTCTGATAGCCAATTATTATCACACTCTCTTTCACAGGAACCGACGTAATTTTTTGTTGAGAGCTCATTTATGCTAAATTCTCCCCCAAAATTGATTAAATGTGTATCATTGTTGGGGGTATGCACCTCTTCTCCGGTATAGATTTTAAAGGGAATATTTAAATCTTTAAAAGCGTCAATAGCTTCTAAAGACGGAGTGTATTTATAATGATCGGTAACAGGAATAAAGTCAAACCCTTCTTCTCTATATCTGGCAGCAACATATGCCGGGGATTCTTTCCCGTCGGAACGGCAAGTGTGAACGTGAAAATCTCCTAATAAAGGTCTTTTTGCAAGCAAGTCATTCTCGACTGCATATACATTGACCACTACAATTATCTTGTATTCATTATCATTTTTTTTTGCAATTGATACATTATATTCCTGCTCTTTTACAAAATTCGCATCAATTATTAGTTTTCTTCCATCCTCAACAACAGTATACTTTGCACTCTCGCCTTTATCTTTCATTCCATCGTTAACACCAACATATCTAATCTCATATGACTCGTCGATGGAAAAATTCACATGGCAAGATAATGCGTGAATAGTAACAGATATCGATTTATTAATAGGCAATACCTTTGGATATACATCGTAGTAAAATAGTTTTTGAGATTTTTTAAACATAATACACCTCATTTAAATTAATGATTTTTTGTAGTTATATACTAATACAGGATTTTTCTATCTGCGCTTTGAGTATTCTCGCGGTGAAACACCTTCATATCGTATAAAAGCACGGCGAAACGAAAGGTCATTTTCATATCCGACAAGTTTTGACACTTCATTAATAGTCATTGATAAATCTTGTAAATATTCTTTCGCCTTCTCAATTCTCAGTCTACATAGATAGTCATGAAAATTAACACTTTTAGTAGCTTTAAAAACTCTCGAAACAGAAGATACCGACATATTAAATTCACCACCGATTGATTTCAGAGACAATGTAAAATCGCTAAAATTCTCATTAATGTATGCAACAATATCTTCACCAATGTTTTTATCTGCATCATTATTTGCGTTTTTTATCATCGTACAGACAGTCTGACTCATGTCGTTAATGCACGACCACCGATTGTCGGCGGTTAATAGGTTATTCTCAAAATGCATTATTTCAATTATTGCTTTTGTATTTAATTCAAGTTCGTCGGAAACCCTCACAATTATTTCAATAATTGACATAGTGACTTTTAAGTTTGTTTCGTCATCAATGTCTCGTTGCTCATTCTCTTTTTTAAGTTCACATATAATATTATCAATTACTTCACCATTACCAAGTTTTAGATTATTAATAAAATGAATTTCCCATGAAGTGGGGTAATAATACTGAGTAAGCAGTTGTAAAATGTCACTTTTTTGACTGCGATTTTTTTCTTCATACGCAACTTTATATGACCTACTTATTCCCAAAATCCCCTGTTCTACATTTCCATAATACCTAACTATATCTACCGCAAGATTTTCCGCAAATAAATCCTCAACAACACTATATTGCAGTAATTTAGCATTCTTAAATTGTACAATAACAATGAAGTCATCATAACCGTTTTCCAGTATCTCAAAATCTACTTTATTAATTAAAACGTTTGAGCATAGCTTGACAGCAGTCGATTTGTTTAAATTATGTTTATTGTCATGCAAATCACAAATTATGCACATAAACATATCTTTGTCAGAATAGGAGAGGTTAAATCTATCAAATACAACCTGTAGTTTATCAGTTGAATAATACGCATTTACCAGCTCATTTAGAAAATTATGTTTTGCCGCACTATAATATTCATCTGAAAGGTGTTGTGCTTTAGAATGTTCATTTTGTATCTGCGCAAAATATTCTTCCACAGATGTGTTTTGTGGTGCTTTTTCTGTTTTAATCAGTTTAGAGAGCGCCTTTTTTATATGTTTATGCATAAGATTAGTAAACAGCAAGGCCAGTATCAGCACACAAAAAACACCGATTATTAAAGCAGCAATAAATCCAATAAATACATTGTTTCGAAAAATAACATCGTTCGTATTTGCGACTATATCATAAGTTATTCCCAAATCATTTGTTATTTGACTTGCCAATGAAAAATCAGTTGTTGGCATCAGATTATACTCATAAATTTGTTTTTGATTAAATGATATGGCAAATCCTAAAATCGATTCATTATATGCCTCTTTTAAAAAGCTTTCAAATTCACCGTGATCGACAGAAAATATTATAAAAGCTTCGGACCCGTTTAAATAATCAATATTATGAACAATTGTGTAATCTGAAACCTCTGCTAATCCCAGTTCTTGTGATGAAAAAAAATCAATGTATTCAACATTTTCGATTTGGGACTTGAAGCTCTCCTTTTCATTATCGGAAATTAAATTCAGGCTGTTTAAATAGGTATCGCTTTCAGCCCACCATTTGCTCGATATAACCTCATCTTTATTTGATAGATATATCGCAATGCTACTGTCGAAATTGCTACCTGTCTCATATGATTTTATTATGTCGACAACCTCTGCTTTTTGAATCACATTATATTCTTCATTGAGAATATCCGATGATGAAATACTGTTTTCCATCCACTGTGAAACGCGCAGTTGTTCGCTTATTAAACGAATTCTACTTACATCATTTTCAAAAAAATCAGATATTGATAAAATCATACTTTTCATTTGTTCTTGTTGTGTTTCAATGTTATCGTTATGAATTCTGATAAAATATATAAAAACAAACAGAACGGTAGGTATCATCAAAATTAAAAAAACAGCAATTAAGCTCTTTTTATACAAAGAATTTTTACGCAACATAATATCATCCATATTCATATAGCACACACGGGCAATATAAGTATAACATTTCTTATTTAATCATGCAATATACATTACCTGCCTGCAATACAACAATTAATTGTACATATTATAATAAGGTATGGCGAAAGCATTAAAAGATTGCTTGTCATTGCGCCTTGTAATATTGAGCGGTGTCTCTTCAAGTTCCTCAATAGTTGTTACTTCGTTGTTGATGTATTCATTTAAATTTTCGCGTACATATTTTAACCTTTCAATAATTCCTCCAAATCTATGGCAATGCAGTTCCCAGCCATATCTTTTATACGAGAGATGTCGTTGGAATTTATAGGATTTTATCAAATTTTCGTAGAGTTCAATAAGTATAGCTATGTCATAATTTGCTATACTATCCAACGATTTCCTATCTTTAATAACATACGATGCTCGCAAAGTTTTAATAACCTCTGCTTTTTTAATGCACAGTTTAAATAGATCATTACAAAAGGTTGCATATGCATCTTTGGAATCTTTGATTAAATCTAATGCCTTTTTAAAGTTTGCTATACATTCATTTAAATCCCAACGATTTGCCAACAAATCAAAGTACAGATCACAGTAGACCAGCCCTTTGCCGGGATTATCGTTTTCGTTGTTAACATAAAAACATTCAAAACATTTCAGTATTTCAGGGCCGCATGGAGATACAGCGTATCGTGCATCATTTATGTTTTCTTCAGTACACTCTTTTGTATAATAACAATACTCTGAGAGATAGGCAAAATTAGCTACGGCAAGCATTAAATTTGTTTCCGCACCGTCATCACCCCAAGCGGTTGAAAAAACCATGTTTACTTTTTCTTCAACGCAAACCTTTAGAGCAGGAAGTAAGGTGTCCTTTGTTCGTATTGTATGCGGCAAAAAAGCACCCCACGTCCAGTTGCCGCCGGCAAAAGAAATCGGACGATTAAAAATTTTATGACTTTCTAAATTTTGTTTGTAATGCAGTTCATCTGTTTTATAATAATCCCAGTAACAAAGATTAACATTTGGAATATCATCCAGTATATTTTGAGGTACGCTAAAATCGGTTGTATAGTCAACACTGGTAGAGCCTAATTTAAAAAACATGTCACTCCACATAATAATCTCGTAGTCATAACCACTGCATAGTTCAACCACCTTTTTTAAGTGTCCGTTAAACATTTTAAATCTGTCTTGATAACCTTTGTCTAAAAGCAGTTGACCCAACCCCGCACTTTGCGCTTCATCAAGCCCGATATGCAATCTCTTTGAGCGAAAACATTGATTTGCTGTTTTTATTTGTTCGCTTATGAAGTTATAAGTTTCTTCTTTGCCTATATAAAGGCAATCGGTGGTATCTTTTATATTTTTTGAAGTATCCCATTGCAAAAAATTATCTAAATGCCCCAGTGTTTGTATACAAGGGATTAACTCAAGTCCCATTTCATATGCATATTCATCAATGCATTTTAGATCATCATGTGAGTATTTCCCTCTCATATAGCCAAAAGAAGGATAATTATCTAAGGTGTACAAATCCTCTGTGTACAGCATTAGGAAAGTAAAGCCTAGTGCAGAAAGTCTGTCAATCATGTCTTTTATGGCATCGAGTGTTAAAACACCATTTCTGGAAACATCAAGCATAACCCCTAAATCTTTAAAGTGTCTTTTTTGTGTTATATTAAACGTAGTTACCCCTTTTGACAAAGCGATGCTCAAAAGCATTAACCCTCTTGAGATTGAAGAAGTACAGTCGTAATGTATTACCGCCTTGTTATCACGAAGTTCTACGGATAAATGTTCTGCCGGAATGTAATCTATATTACCGTCAAAGTTACATTTTGTCACACGAAAGATACGGTTTTGTATTTCAGCAAAGTTATTTTTTTTCATAATAATGCTCCGTTGTTGTTTTGAAACAGCCATTTTCACCGATTGGATAAGTTATTGTTTTCCCTCGCCGTAGCGAAGGAAAACAATAACTGCATTTTTTATTGCTATCAAAGATATAATTAATTAATTCTGTCAACTCTGTCCTGCATAATTTGGACATACTCATCTAATCCAAGATCTTTTAAATCCTGCATGTAAGTTTCCCAAGAAGCATCATCAATAGGTTTTTCACCAATAATAATCAAGGTGGCAAGTTCTGCTGAATATGTCTCCAACTCTGTTTTTATTGCTGTGAGTCTTTCCGCCTCTTCGGTAGTGGTTAAAGCCATGTAGGTGTCGGGGTCGGTAGTAGTTTTAGGGAATTCGTATGAAGCTTGTTCGTACTCTGCTTTGAAATCAGGTGCATTTGCTAACTCAGCAGTCGCATCATGATCCGATGCATACGGCAGTACATAACGCAAGAAGTTGTAGCCTGTGGCTATACGTTGTGATGCATTAGTTTCCCAATTTGAGCTATTCCACGACGGAAGATATGTAGGTACTCCATCAACCATCTCGTAAGTTTCACCCTCGATGCCGTAATAGTATAGCATGTGGAACTCTTCATCAAAAATGATGTCCAACAGTTTTGCCGCGCCCTCTAAATCTGTGCAACTATTTGTAAATCCCCATTTGTCCCAAGCTAATCTGGACCCTTCAATATAGTTAGTCGGCTCATCTAAATCGGTCGCTTCAAAAGGTCCTATAGGTAGATAAGAAGCATTCTCATCACCGGTTTGCGGTTCAAGCCAACCTTGTGTTGAGTAATTCCTTGTGGCGGAGCCTTTGTTCTCTTTTAATATTTGATCCGACAACTCTGTGTTAGAAACGATATCCGGTGTGTAGACGCCCGCTTCTACTAAGCTTATCATATATTCAAAATAATCTCTTGCACCGGGCTCATACCAAGGAGTAGATATTTTTCCTTCCTCGAACTCATACCCGATTAGTCCTGCCGGTAGTCCGTACCATTGTGCTATACCGTTCACAAATTGATCAGACTGAACCAACAAAGTCTCATCGTTAGCACCGTTTCCATTTACATCTTGTTCATTGAAGGCAATTAAAGCATCCCTGAAAGTCTCGGGAGAAGTGGGCACATCCAATCCAACTTCTGTGAGCCAGTCTTGTCTTATCAATACCGGTCTGCTAACAGCAATTCGATAGTCATCATGTATGGATTCGCGCATATTTCCTATCCAATATGTTTTCCCATCTTCTGTGGTGGTGACATCTTTAGCAAACTTCCAGTCGCCACTTAGCTCGTCTCTTGCGGGCCCTTCACTATGCTCAAGAATATCGTTCATATCCAAAACAATCCCTTGATTGCCGAGGTTAATAATGGTCTCGTTGTCTAAATCTGATAGATTTGCAAAATTCGGAAGGTCGATTGCTGCCGCCATACGCGTTTGGATAGCTACCTCATACTGATCTTCAGAAATTAGTTCATACTCAAGCTTTATGCCTTTTTCCGCTAACATTTCCTCCATTTGTTGATATACGGAATACTCATTTTTCGTATCAAAGTCGAATGCATAGCTATTGTCTATTGGAGATAATGTAGTTATGGTGTGTTGTATCTCACCACCGCCATTTGTATCTGATGCCGCATCAGATGTGCCACCGTCAACCTCTGCCTCAGGCGCTTGTGTACATGCTGCCAATGTACTGAGCAATAGTAAACCTGCCAAAAGGCTTGATAATTTCTTTTTCATGAAAAACCTCCTTTAAATATACTTGTTTTAACCTTTTAATGAGCCTATCATCACACCTTTTACAAAATGTTTTTTGAAAAAGGGGTAAACAAAAATAATCGGCAACGTTGTAAAAATGATCATTGCATATCGCATTTGGTCGCCTAACAAACTTTTTTCCGCCACTGCTTCGGCTTCATCCATGGTCAATATTGCGGTTGGGTCTACGGAAAACTCTACCAATACTCTTCTTAAGTAAAGTTGAAGGGGTTGATAATCTTCGCTTGGGAGATATACTAACGCATTAAACCAACTGTTCCATACACTTACAATGGTATATATTGCTATAACTGCCAAAATAGGTTTTGAAATTTGCACATAAATCCGCATTAGGATTTGAAAATGATTTGCGCCGTCAATTTTAGCTGCCTCTCTGATTGTTTCGGGAATAGAGGCGAAATACGTTCGTGTTAAAATTATATTCCATATTCCAAAACATGAAGGAATGATTACAGCCCAGATATTATCATATAACCCTATCCTTGTCATGAGTAAAAAGGTTGGAATCAAACCACCACTGAAATACATGGGTATCAGCAGGAAAAAGACAACAAATTTTCTACCGATTAATCTTTTAAATGATAGTGGATATGCACCTAAAACACATGTGATTATCATTAAAACAGTGGTTAACAATACATATATAATTGTATTGTTATAGGCAATCCACATTTGTATATCGCCGACAATTAATCCGTATGTTTCCAGTGTAATGCCTATGGGGAGAAGAAATATATTACCTGTTGCCACCTGCGTCGGATCGCTTATTGAAAGTATTAAAACATAATACATGGGATATAGGGCAACTATACAAAGGATGACTACCGCTGCATACATAATAACTGTAGCGAATTTATTGCCCTCGATTTTCACCTTACTTTTCATAGTTAACCACCTTTCTACCAAAGACCGGAATCTGTTAATTTATTACTTATTTTATTTGCGGAAAATAGTAAAACGAAATTTATTACCGAGGTAAAGACTCCAACTGCGGTAGTGTAACTAAATTGTCCGCCCTCAATACCGACTCGATATATATAAGTGCCTATTACATCGGCTGTTTCATATGTGGCAGGACCATAAAGTAAAAGTATTAAATCCGTGTTAGCGGAAAGCATAGATCCTACCGCCATGATTAACTGTATTGATATAATCGGTGTTAAATACGGTAACGTAATATGTATCATTTGTTGCCAGCGATTAGCACCGTCTAGTCTCGCGGATTCATATAGCTCAGGATCAATAGCAGAGATGGTTGCAAAGTATAATATGCTACCAAAGCCGAAATTCCTCCAAATATTTATTGAAGTATATATAAAGGGAAATGCTTCGGAAGATGTTATGTACGATTGAGGTTCTGCACCAAACAAACCAAAGAGTAGGTTGAAAAATCCATCGGGTTGTAAAAAATCAATCGCCATACCGGCAACAACAACAGCTGATATAAAATATGGCATATAGCTGGTGGTTTGAGCTACTGTTTTAAATTTAGTATGTCTTACTTCGTTCATCAATAGTGCAAAAGCTATTGGAACCCAAAAACCGAATATTATTCCATATAAACTTAATAAAACCGTATTTTTTATTAGTCTGAAAAAGTATTCACTTTCTATAAAAGTAATAAAGTGCTCTAATCCTACCCACTCAATACTCCCATCAAAGGAAAGAAAGGACGCGCCGGGAGTATAATTCTGAAATGCTATCACCAGTCCATACATTGGAATGTAACAAAAGATAAAAATTAATACCAAGACCGGCAACATGATTAGATACAGTTCGATATTTTCTTTGATAAAATCCGGAGAATATTTCCCCTTTAGTTTTGTTTTTCTTTTCATCAGCTAATCATCTCCTTAGGAAAAAACAAATTTGGTTGCGATAATAAAAAAGTAAATTTATTTTGCAACTAAACTATAAAACAAAAAATGAAACTTATCAATATACATTTTTTTCAGTCTGAAAAATACAAAAAAACCGGCACACAAACGGCTTTTTTTCAGCTATACATTTTTACTGTTTTATACTTTTTTATTGAAACTCTGTTCATCTCAATAGTTTTTCTGGATGTTGTTACAAAGCACAAGGTGATCATCTGTTAATAATTCACAAAAATAATGACGGGAAAATTGTTACAAAGATTTGTATTAATATTTAAGATTTTTATCGGTAATGATATTATTATCATTTATTTAATCGACATAAAAAACATCTATTTTGCTAAGCTACAATTTTTGCAACAAACAACAAATAGTAGGTGAATTTGTATATTGACACCGTAATATCCGTAATGTATAATTTGTGCACAACTACAAATGCAACCACTAATATAAAGAAACAAGAACACTTTCGAACTAAGGGAGAGGTTGATGTATAGCAAAGAACTTAAATACACGTTGCTCTTTTGTTTGGTTTACTTTACAAGTTATTTAACAAGGCTTAATTATGGTGCGTTGCTCATCGATGTGTCGCAAACCTTGGGGATTTCGAACTCTTTGGCGGGACTGCCAATCTCACTGAGCTTAATCACCTATGGGGTAGGGCAACTTATTGCCGGTTATATGGGGGACAAATTTAACAGCATAAGAATAGTGACCGTCGGCTTGCTGCTAAGTATGGCAATGAACTTTTTAGTTGGTCTTAGCGATAACATCTATTCCATTATGGTTTTATGGGCAGTTAACGGTTTTGCACAATCGCTGTTATGGCCACCTTTAGTTAAAATCATGTTATCGGTATTTAGTGTTGAACAGTATAAAAAGAGTTGTTCTTTTGTAGTAATATCATCGTCCTTCGCAACCGTATTAATATATTTGTTAGTTCCACTAAGTATTAGTTATTTCAGCTATAACTTTGTCTTTTTTGTCAGCGCCATAGTGGCTTTAGTAGTGGCCGCTGTTTGGAAGTTTGGAACAAAAAACATTAGATTAGATACTAATATAAAATTCAGCCGATCAAAAACCAAACAATCTTTTCGTAGCATTATTGTTACCTGTAACCTTCTTCCGATTATGATAATAATAACTTTACAAGGAATGTTGCGTGAGGGAGTTACGGTTTGGATGCCCGCTTTTGTGAGTGAAAATTTCAATCAGTCGGCTCAAAGCTCCATTTTTATGACAATTTTACTTCCGATTTTCAGTATTGTTGCAATCACTGTTACACGCTTCTTAAGCAAAAAAATACATAATGAACTAACCCTCTCGGCAGGTTTTTGGTGCCTATCTTTTATATCATGTATTGTTTTGTTTGCATGGATGGACAATATGGCGTTATCTCTTATTACATTAACTACATTAACCTCATGTATGCATTCTATTAATTTACTTTTAATTGGGAATTTGCCGGCAAAATATATAAAGTTTAATAACATGTCCACCATATCGGGTATATTAAATTCATGCACATATGTGGGAAGCACCGTTGCCACCTATGCAATAGCGGAAATTGCAGACTCAGTAGGATGGAGCGGTAATATTATATGTTGGATAGGAATAACATTTGTTGGTTTTATCTTATGTCTATTTAGTTTTAAGCGTTTTAGGAAAATTGAATAGATGAAAAAGGCATTAAAAAACCGGCTAATAAAGGAGGTTTTTTATGCAAAACGAATCTTCCCTATACATCCCTATGGGAGTAAAAGCACAAAATGAATTATTTAATGGTTTTGGAAAAAAGGAACTACTACAAAGTGCTGTCGGTAGTCTTATCGGTGGTGCTGTTGCCTGTGTCTTGTGGCTGTTTTCACAAAATGTAGCAATGACAGTTGTTTGTGTGCTTACAGGTATTTTCGGATCAGTGATGATGACAACAAAAGACTTAAATAATCAGAGCGTGGTAGACCAAATTGGAAATATGGTCGGGTTTATGCGCTCACAACAAATATACCCCTATCGTTACAAAGACGAATGGGGTTTAAATGAGGAAATCAAGGCAGTCAAGCAAAGCAGAAAATAAGGAGGCTTTACTTGAAATTTTTAGACCTTTTCTCCGGTATCGGAGGTTTTAGACATGGCTTAAAGCGTGCAGGGCTCCGGTTCGGCGATTTCGGCAAAGGCTTCGGGGGACGAAAATAGTAACCCCTCAAACTCGTGCAACATGAAATTGAAAAAGCAGTTGGGTGCGCCGGACGCGCAAACAAAAGTCTTGTGACTCGGCACCTTTTTTTCCGGTTTCTACACAGCTTCTAACGCTTGTATCACGATCAATCCTTTCCGCAAAGCTCTCCTGCGAGAGTTTTCTCATTTTTCTGAATTTTCTGATCTGTCTTCCGATG
>CAYJDA010000047.1:0-12791 GCA_964368815.1 uncultured Oscillospiraceae bacterium | reverse complement strand
TCGTTCGTTATTTTGCAAGCAAAAACTCAATATTTCTCGGTGTGGCAGATTCGGGCAATACAAATAACAACATAGTCATTGCTTCCCAAATTAAATTTAGCCTCTTTCTCTAAATATTTCAATTTTTTCATTTGGAAAATACTTAACAATTTTTGTTTTTTGGTTATTTTGTTTTATACCTTCCCGCACCTCGTTTTGCATTTTTTCTATTCTTATCATCACCTCGTCTGATATGGTTTTTATGCGATTTAGAATAGTGTAATTTTGCTGGGTGGTATCAAATATAGGCAATAGCTCACTGCAAAGCTCTCCGCGATTACAGCTGTTGTTTAGTGCGTTTCTTATTTTAGGATATTTTTTTTCACATATAGTAACAATAGATTCTATCTTTTTATCAAGAATATCAATTGAATCGATAACCTCGGTTCTACCCTCAACCCACTCGGTTAATGCCTGGACAGTTTCCCAACCATAATCCGAGCTACGCTTTAGCAGTTCGGAAAGCAAACCTTGTTTTTCAGAAAGAAGCTCTGAAATTTCAGCTAAATTTTTGCTTTTCATATTTATTTTTATTCCTTTCAGAAATATATTTATTGAGGTAAGTTATGCAGATAGAACCGCTCGCACTTGTAGCAGAATTAGTAGATGATACAGGAGAAACAGTTGCACATGGTTTGGTAACTCTTTCTCCCACACCGGGTGAAATAGAAATCAAGGGGAACGACCTTCCCCGTCTTAATGTTGGTGCAACAATAGGTGTAATTGTGCATACTCAGAATGCAATATTGACTTCTTTGGTAGGAAGTGTCAGTTTTTACGGACGAGGAATAGTTGGTATATGTGATGTCGAGAAGGCAGGCTTAGATAAGCTTAATCATTTATTGTTACAAAATGTAGCAATTAAAACCTATGCAACAAGGTCGGCTAGACTTTTTAAGCAGGGAGAGGATTATGACATAAGCATTATCAGGCTGGGAATTGAAGAGTGCTGTTTTACGTCCATAGAAAATATAGATATGAAATCTGAACTGACAATAAATAATAATTCCTTACCAGCACTTAAAAAATACACAGTAATCGTTGAGGAAGTTTATCACCTTCACAACATGGTGAAACTCTATATCGCAAGGCCAATAAAAAATAATAGAGCAAACCTGACGCAGATAAACTACTTATTAGGTAAAAAATAATAGATGCGCGGCTGTTAACCTTTGTCGATTTTCAAACCGCCAATAACAGAACGCAAATTTTTAGCAGGGCGGGATACTGCCTCTTTGTTTTGTTCGGCGATCTGTAAAAGCTCCGTTCTAACAATTGCAATTTCTTTAGGAGCATCAATTCCTACCCTTACGCGGTCGCCCTGTACATCATAAAAAACAAGGGTGATATCATCACCTATCTTAATGGATTCGCCCTCACGTCTTGAAAGAACAAGCATGGCTACTCCTCCTCGTTTGAAATAAGCAGAGGTGCTTTAATCGGGAAATCCTCATCCAAAACATACTGTCCAAAACAGTTATTATGTTCACTAAAAATCACCGGGGCTTTTTTATTAACGGTACAATCAGTCGGAGTATCCGCTATAACCGCAATACAGTAGCTTCTCGAAAGAAAATCATCTTTTTCAACACATAGCTGCTTCTTTATCTGATCTGTTATTGCAAAGCTGTAATTGCCGAGCCCTGTAGCCGCAACCAAGATAAAGCATATATTAGGCTCTTCTATTGACTGCAACCAACAGATATCATTCCCTATATCTGAATCCTTTAGCACGGTAAACTTAGTGTAGTCTTCAAAGCCAAGTATTGGAGATTTAGTAGTAAAAACATCCTCGTTTGGCACATCTATCTCACCAAAATCTCTTGTCGTTATTATCATAAATTATCCTTATCATCCTATATCGGTATATATTTAAGATTAAATACTATGCTATTATAGCCGGATTATATGTTATTTGCACATCCGGTCTCACCACCATTTGCCCATTAAAACTTGGAGGAGAATAATTAAAGCCTTTAGATGGGGGAGTATAGCTGGCTTTTACTTCTGCCGGAGTGTAATTAATAGATATTTCAGGTTTGGTAAAAGACACCTGTGGTCGGTAGGTTGGTAAAAATGCATGGCCTGCCATAGGCATGGATTCTTCACGCATCATATCCTCTGAAATTATTCGTGAAGGAGTAGATCCGGTATGAATTGCACCGAGCCGATCGGCAAGTCGTGCTAATTTTTCGGTAAACTCTTTTATCTGTCGCTCACCCAACTGGGCAGTATAATGAGGGAGACTACCAGTAAACCCGTTCTGAAAAACAGCTCGGGTTTGTTCAGGTCCTGCGCCTTTTTGTTGCATTTTAGTGGTTTCGGTCTCTATATCAAGGCTTCCGGGCTCTTGTTTTAGATGGATTGTGCCGGTGTGCGTACCTCTGTTAGAGGTCAATTTTGCACCGGTGGCAGTGTAGTTGAAAACGGCATCAATCCTATTAAGGCTGAGTGTAGCAAGTTGCACCGTTCAACACCTCCTATCCTATACTAATTTACATAAAATCAAACAACGAGGTAGGTAAAACCTGTGACCCAAGCTGTAAAGAAATCATCCAGGCGCGTTGATAGATTTGGTAGTTAATAGACTCCTCCTCTAAATCGGCAGCCTCAAGGTCGTTTTGTGTATCTTTTAACGAAATAATGTCTGTTTCGTAGCGGTCGGTGGTCGTTTCCAAAAAGTTAGTGCGCGCACCGATGTCGGCAAGTGCCGTCGTAAGACCGGTTTGAATATCTTTAGATTTGTCTAATAAGCTGCGAAGCTCATCCATATCATTGTCGCTAAGGGATTGAGCAACCTCGCCTATAAAGGCGATAATGTTTTGAGAATTGCCATCGGCGTCAACTCCGAATCCAAAAACTTCCGCTCCATCGTTAGAAAGTTTTACGACTGTAGAAGGGTCAATTGAACTGCCGTATGACGTACTGTTAACCGAGAGACCTAATTCAATGTCGATGTATACTGTGCCGTTGGACGAAACCGGAATGTAAAAACCGGGGTTTGCCGGATCTTCCATTACCGCCATTCCTTCCTCAGCTGAAAAATTAACGGGAAGATTTGCAACCGAAAGATTATGAGTTGCTGAATCGTAAGGCTCAAGTTCGTTTACGTTTACTCCGTTATAGGTAACCGTTCCGTCGTCATGTATTTCAAACGGAGTACCAGAGTTGTTTGTACCGCCAAATAAGTTTTTGTCGGTAAACTGTGCATTGGCCATCTGCAACACCTGCTCCTGTAGCTCCCACATCTCGCTGGCAGCTATTTCACGTTGATCTTCATCAAAGGTGTCATTCGACATTCGGGTCATTTCTTCCATGACTGACTTAAGAATCTCGTTGGCGCTCATTATATTACCTTCAGCGGCAGAAAGTTCATTAAACGCATCTCGCATTGTATCAACCGACTGATCAAGTTTATATAATTGTTCACGAACCGAAAAAGCCTTTGCTGCATCTGCAACATTATCCGAAACACTATTAAGTTTCAATCCTGTGTTCAACCTGCTCATTGTCATATTTAGGTTGGACATGTTGGT
Organism: uncultured Oscillospiraceae bacterium; assembly: GCA_964368815.1. Lineage (GTDB taxonomy): Bacteria > Bacillota > Clostridia > Oscillospirales > Ruminococcaceae > CAYJBH01. The sequence goes on along the minus strand of CAYJDA010000047.1, from coordinate 9,216 downwards.
TTGTAATGTATCAAGATAGTTACGGTTCATACTACTTTGAGTAACTCTCATGTTATAGCTCCTTTCGAGTTGCTAAAAATTATCTGCCCACTATACCCATACTGTTAATAATAGTATTCAGAGCTTCGTCAAGGGTGGTCATTAGCCTTGCTACAGACTGATACGCACGGTTGTACATCATCATGTCGGCGGCCTCTTCGTTATCGGAAACTGCCGAAACAGCATCTCTGCTATTTAATATTTCGTTGGCAACCGAGGTAGTAGCGGTAAGGCGACTGGTGTTGTATGTAACCTGCTGACCGAGTGTAGTATTTACAAAACTAACATAATCTTCAAAGCTTCCGGTAAATTCGCCAAAATCATGCTCGCTCTCGAATTGATAAAGCATATTTAAAATATAGGTGTTATCAAGTTCGCCATTTTTCTCGACATCTTCCATTATATATTCCGGATTAGTTAACCAATCGGTAGCAACCGTAATGTTTTCAGCGGTAACCTCTCCTGAAGTAGGCTCAAACAGCGTTTTGAAGCCTCCGGACTCTAACGGGACAACATTGTTGAATACATAGGCAACTTTTGCGGCAAAAGTATCTAACTGTTGTTGATAATAAGGTATACCATTTTCAAGGTTGTGGTTTGGCGATTCCGGATTGGTGCCGGCACCGTTAATCATATCTACATAGGCCTTAAGCGCTCCACCCTCGGATTCAAATAACGAACCGTCTTTTTGCCACGTTAATGCTATGGTACCGTCTTCGGTGTTGCTATAGCCCAAAGATTCAAAGGACTCACCGTCAATTACCAACCTATCGCCTATAGAAACGTTAACAACGCCATACTCAAGCTCTTCTACCTTTATGTCGCCGTAGTACGATAGCTCGTCAAGGAGAAGATTGCGCTCGTCGAAAAGCTCGTTAGGACCGTAATTGCCCTCGCTCGCAATGGAACTAACCAGCATATTGTCCTCGATAGAACCATTAAGTTTAGCAATCCGCTCAAGCAATGAGTTTACATCCTCAACCGCCACTTCGGTATTAAACTTTTGTTGCTCACTAATCTCAAGTAGCTTCGAATCGAATAAATTCATAACCTGTGTTAGCTGAACCATGGAATTCATAACAATGGATGCGTTGGTAGCATCATCGGGGCTGGAGGAAAAGCTTTTTAAAGCGGAGATTACATCCTCCATTGCATTGTTAAGTCCGGTATTGCCAAGTTCGTTGATGGCAGCTTCCATGTCTGAAAGGATAACAGCGCTTTGGTCATAGTAGGCAACCGTGGCATATTCCTCACGGAACATTTTATCCAACAGCGGGTCACGAATTTGAGCAACCCCCACTATCTCGGTGCCCTGACCTTTAAGCTGAATATTTTGTTGAACATCGTAACGCCCACCTCCGGCTATGGTTACCGAAACCTGATCAACACGTTGACGGGTATATCCCTCGGTACTCACGTTCGTTAAATTTTGGCCCACTATATCCAAAGCCTTTTGGTTTGTTTGAATTCCCCTTAAGGCAGTTTCTATACCTAAAAAAGTAGGTCTCACACTCATTGTATATTCCTTTCCTATGCCTTGCTGTCTAACTTAATGTTCTGCAACTCCTCCTGAGTTAGAGTGGTTGGCGGAGCATGTTTTTCTGCCTGACGCTCCATTTTTTTAAGGTTGGCTCTAACTACCTTGGTGCAACGAGCATTATAAAACTGAATACTCTCTAATAGAGAAGACAATCTACCGTAGATATCGGATAGATATTCTTTTTCGTCGCCCTCAACGCTCTCTATTATATTGCGCATAGGCATATCTTTATATCCTGCAGATTCCTGAAACTCAATACGCTTTTTTTCCATCTGCTCTGCACGAAGAATCGCAGACTGGTCGTTTGCTATCGAACGTTCAATACCTGCAAGGTTGTTGGTTGAGATGTATTCAAACCTCTCCCTTGCCTGAACTTCGATATGCTCGTAAAAAACGACATATTCATCAAGAAAGTCGAAAAATTGCTTTTGCTCCTTCAAAAAAACCTCCGACACTAAATTTTACCCAATAGTGCATCAGCAAGAAGTTCGGCAGGAATGTTATAACTACCTTTGTCCACCGCTTCTTTAATTGCTGCTAGTCGCTCAGCAGAAACATCGGAGGATATCTCTTTTGCAACCGTTGCCGAGTATGCCTTTGCATCAAAACCTCGACCGTCGATAGCAACCGTATCGGTCTTTTTCCCTGCAGTAACAGACTTAGAAGCAGAACCGGTATTGAGGTAACTACCGATTGCAGCAGAGTGATTAATATTATCAATTTTCATCTAAAACCTCACTGTTATAGAATATCTCATAAATACAATACGACCAAAAGAACTGAAACTTTATAGCTGATAATGAATTATTTTAAAGAATTTTTAGATTGGTTAACCCTTAACTCATGATCCTCTATATTTATCTTAATAAGTTGATAAATAACCGATAGAATAGGCAGAGCCAAAATCATTCCAAAAACACCAAACAATCCACCACCTATCAAAACCCCGGAGAGGACATAAGGCCCCGGCAAACCAACCGAACCACCTACAACACGGGGGTAAATAAGATTGCTCTCCAGCTGTTGTAATATAATGATGAAAACAATAAACCATACAGCACTTATTGGTTCTACCATCAACAGAATAAAAGCCGAAGGAATGGAGCCGACAATGGGACCGACAATCGGTATTATGTTAGTTGCACCTATTATAACGCTTATAAGCATAGCGTATTCAAATCTAAGTATACTCATACCTATAAAGCAAAGAACACCTAATATAATTGCCTCGGTAATCTGACCTACAACATACTTCGTAAATACAAAATTTGAAATTTTTGAAATTTTAAATATATAGTCACGAATTTTCACAGGGGCATATGCGTTGACTAATCGGCTTGCCTGTTTCGCAAGGTGGTGCCTTTCGGCAACAATGTATATTGATAAAATAATTCCAAAAAGCGCATTACCGATTGCCGAACCTACCGAACTTGTTATGCTAAATATTTGAGGAAATACACCGGTTAAAAAATCTTGAATAATGCTTCCCAGGTTTGCGGTAAAGTTTTGATAAAAATCGCTATTAATAAAGGATGGTATAATATTTGGCGGTAATGATGCAATTAACCCCTCAATGTTATCGGCATAAACTTCAAGGTTGCTTACAAATAGGCTTATGCTAGCTACAAGGCTTGGAATTATCATCCCAAATATAGCGGATATAAAAAGCAGTAACAACAGATACACCAAAAAAATTGACAGTCCGGTGCATAGTTTCCTGCGCTTTCCTTTAAATAGTTCCCGTAGTTTATCCTCAAAAAAACCTGCGGGACGTGATAAAACAAAGGCTATACAAAGTCCGATTATTACCGGCTGTATCACACTGATAAATACTTTTAATACCCCGCTGATAGCTTCAAACCTGAACACCAGTGCAAGAAGCAGTACTGCATAGGTGATAACAAGCAATATTTTTTTAAAATGTGCTTGGTTCATCTATATATTCCTTTACAAATAAATGAATTATGTTAATAGTATCATAGAATAGATACCAATGCAACATAAAAAGTGTATTTATGAACTTCTGATTGTATGATTGACTATTTTGCATAACTAATTCATAATAACGGGAACTTTAACTTGACAGTTTTTGAGTAATATGGTAAAATTAGCACAAATTTAAATATAATTTATCAAGAGAGGCAGAGGGAACAGGCCCTGTGAAGCCCGACAACCTACAGTATGCAAGGTGTTAAATCCTGCGGTGTAAGCCGAAAGATAAAATTCTTTACTGTTCGGTTTACACGGAACAGTTTTTTATTTTATAGAAAGGATATGAAATATGAATAAGGAATTTTTTACTTCAGAAAGCGTTACCGAGGGACATCCCGACAAAATCTGTGATCAGATTTCAGATACAATTCTTGACGCTATGCTTGCAGGAGATCCTAACAGTCGCGTTGCTTGTGAAACTGCGGTGACAACCGGAATGGTTTTAGTTATGGGAGAAATATCCACCGAAACCTATGTGGATATACCAAAGCTGATAAGACAGACGATAAAAGATATAGGTTATGACCATAGCGAATATGGCTTTGATTGTAATACCTGTGCCGTTATCACATCAATTGACGAACAGTCAGGCGATATAGCCATGGGTGTTGATATCGGAGGTGCAGGCGATCAGGGAATAATGTTTGGATATGCCTGCGACGAGACCCCGGAACTCATGCCCCTTCCAATTTCGCTTGCACACAGCCTTACTAAAAAGTTATCCGAAACTCGAAAAACAGGATTGTTACCCTATCTTCGTCCCGATGGCAAAAGTCAGGTGACTATAGAATACGATGATGGTAAACCGACAAGGGTTGAGGCTGTTGTTGTGTCGAGTCAGCATTCTGAAAGCGTCTCTACCGAGAAGCTTCGCGCTGACATCAAAAAACATGTTATCGACACAACCGTTCCTGCTGATCTTGTTGACGAAAACACAAAAATATATATTAATCCGACCGGCCGTTTTGTTGTTGGAGGTCCCCAGGGTGATAGCGGACTTACCGGAAGGAAAATTATTGTTGACACATATGGTGGATACTCTCGTCACGGCGGTGGTGCATTTTCCGGAAAAGACCCGACCAAGGTTGATCGCAGTGCCAGCTATGCGGCAAGATATGTGGCAAAGAATGTTGTTGCCGCAGGACTTGCTAAAAAGTGCGAAGTACAGCTTGCCTACGCAATAGGCGTGGTACAACCGGTATCGATACTGGTGGAAACATTTGGCACCCAAACAGTGGAAAAGGTGAAAATTGAAAATGCAATTCGCGAGGTTTTCGATTTGTCGCCGGCGGGCATTATTAAGACTCTCGATCTCCGTAAGCCAATCTACCGTCAACTAGCATCCTTTGGACACATGGGTAGGGAAGAGCTTAATATCTCCTTTGAAAAAACCGACCGAGTTGATCTACTGATAAAGGCAGTAGAAAATCAGTAATTTACAGGAAATTATCAGGCTATGAGATATGTCAGTGACAGCAAAAAAGATAAGAAGGGCAGGAAAGTTCGACCGAACCTTCCAAATGTAAAGCCGAACAGAGTTGCCCCTCCTATACCGGAACCTATAATAACCGAACGTGATGGCGTTAAGGTTAATATTTCCTCTGCCATAAAAAATGCACACAAAGCAAATAAACCCCCGAAGGAACCGATGGATTCCGAACGCATTCATGCTATTGTTATTAGGGTTCTCATAGGTGTTGCCATTGCGGCAGGCATTGCCGCAGTTATGTTTATTGTTTACTTCTTTGCACTTAACAATTCTGGCGAACAAAGTGGCATAGAAGAGATAGAAGGGTATCCGGCTCTTGTAGGTGGAATAAATATCGAAACCACTCCGGTTGCCGTGGCATCACTTTCGCCATTGCTTACTGATTTATGCGAAACTTTGCCGATAGGAAATTCCCTTGCCGCGGTAAGTGAATACTGCAACAATCCGAACGAACTTCCCACGGTAGGAACGCCGTTGCTTCCGGATATAGACAGCATAATCGAGTTGGATGCTGAATACTTATTAACGATAACGCCGCTAACTACCAAGCAAAAAATAAGTTTAGAGCAAACAGGAACAAAAGTTTTAGAATTTGAAATGCCAACCACGATATCAGGGTTCTCCGACCTTGCCTCCGAAATCGCAACATTATTTTTAGGAAAGGAAGATGGCCCGCAGATAGGAAGCGGCATATATGGAAGAATGTCGAACTCCTTATCACTCTACAGTGCCGCTGTTAACAATGTAACCGATGATCGTCCTACATATGCCTTGATGTTTGACCTTTCCGGGTATACTGCAACTTCGGAAACGGTAGAGGCACAAATTTTTTCATCAATATTAGGGCCGGTTGCTGTTGCCGGTCAGGGATACGCCACCACCCTTGAACAGGTAGCGGCGGCTGACCCGGAGGTTTTAATTTTGCCAAACACTCTAACCATGGAAGATTTAATCGATACCGGACTTGAAAATTCAACCGCCGCACAGAACTCCAATATATTTTTTATAGATATGTCCGACATTGAGACCTTTAAACCCACACTTCTTTTCGAGGTTGCAAAGATTGCCGCTAAGGTTTATCCCGATCTTCAACTATAATTAAAACTCTAATAAAGCAGTTGCAAACCTATTAAAAGAGGAATTAAAGGTTATTTTGCTGTAGCTTTCATCAGCAAGGATATCATAAATTCCAATCTCACTATCACCGGAATAAAGGGTAACCGTTCCGACGCTGTCGCCCTTTGATATAGGTGCAACAACATATTCCGGTAAACTTATCTCCTCACGTAATTCGGGATTTTGGTTTTTTTGAAGCAGTAGTTTTTCCGGAAGGTTATAATAAAGATTAACTGTTTGTTCTAACCCCTGCTTAAGTGGTATTTCAGATTGAAAATCGACAGAACTTGGTAACTGTCCCAACTGGAAGTTTGCGAAACCGAAGTCCATTAATGTTCTTGCGGCATCAAATCGGTCGTCACTATTTGCGGCACCAAGAACTACCGCTATAATAGACATATCCTCCCTTGTTGCCGTTGTACAGATGCAAACTCCCGCAAGGCTGGTTGTTCCTGTTTTTAAACCGGTTATTCCGGCATAGCTTCTTATAAGCTTATTTGTGTTAACCAACATAGTTTGTCCATCTCTTAACGAATCGGTCCAAACTGTAGTATATTTAACCAACTCATCATATTGCATTATTTCTCTTGCCATTAGAGCTACATCATACGCAGTAGAAAGATGGCCCTCGGCATCAAGCCCGCATGCATTTACAAAATTTGTGTTAGTCATGCCAAGTTCAGCTGCTCGTCTGTTCATCATATCAACAAATACCGCTTCACTACCGGCAACATGTTCTGCCAAGGCTACAGCAGCATCGTTAGCCGATGAGACACAGACCGCGAGCAACATTTCATCTACGGTAAAACTTTCAGATGGATCTAACCATATCTGGCTGCCACCCATGCTTGCGGCGTGATTTGATACACTAACAAGGTCGGTTAATGCAATGTTGCCTTTATGGATTTCGTCAAATACCAGCAACATTGTCATAATTTTTGTTATGGAGGCAACCGGCAACTGTGTATCCATATTTTGTTTATAAAGAATCTCACCTGTATCGGCAGACATTAAAACCCCTGCCTTAATAGGAAGCTGTAAGTCCACGGTAGCATCTAACGAAACTGCCACCGGAACAGTTATATCGGTAGGCTTTAGTGGCGATTCGGCAAATGCAAGAGGATTGTCACTATAAACAGTAACATCGGGGTTTGCGCTGTATGCCGAAAAATCTTGCTGCTCTGCTGTTGTGGATTGTTGAACTATCTCATCATTGGTAGCCGTCTCGATAACTACCGGTGTAGTTGCCATAACCGTCGTTGACGGCGGTGCATAGGAGGACGAAACGGGCAACGTCCCTAAAGCTATGCTAACCAACAAGGCTATTGCTGCTCGTTTTATTCCTTTATCTCTCATAACCCCTCCGCAGTAACTTATTTGGTAATGTTTATGAATAAAAATCTAAAAATATACTTTATTACCTTGGGGTGCAAGGTGAACAGTCGAGAATCGGACGGTTTATTGCACCTTTTTTTAGAAAGAGGCTATCTTTGTGCAAAAAACGCTGAACAGGCCGATGTTATTTATATAAACTCCTGTACCGTAACCGCCGATGGTGCGGCGAAAAGCCGTGCGGCTGTTCGCAGAGCTAAGCGTGCATCTCCGGCGGCAGTTGTTATAATGGGAGGATGCCTTCCGCAAACAGCTCTTGATAGTTATGACGCTGATATTGTGGTAGGTAACACCAAAAGAGATTCGGTGTTTGAGTTATTAGAAAAATTTTATTTAGATAAAAAAACAACTATAGCAGTGGTTCCACACAGTGATGACGAGAAATTTGAGCCGCTTCCCATGGAGGGTGATGGACATACCAGAGCTTTTTTAAAGGTTCAGGACGGATGTCCCCGTAGCTGTAGCTACTGTATAGTAAGTAGAGCGAGGGGAAATCCACGATCTGCCGACGAAGGACAGCTTATTGAAGGTGCAAAAAAATTAGTGGAGCAGGGACACCGAGAAATTGTTTTATGCGGCATTAATCTTTCTTATTATGGTTGTGATACAAACACCGATCTGTCACAGCTGTGCTTAAAGCTTGCCGAGATAGAGGGGTTATATAGAATAAGGCTGGGCTCGTTAGAACCGGATATGTTAACCGAGGAGCTTTGCGAAAAATTATCCGTATGTGAAAAACTTGCCCCGCATTTTCATCTCTCACTACAAAGCGGAAGTGACAATGTTTTAAAGGCAATGAACAGATTTTACAACCGAGATGACTATCTGAATATTGTAAACAGATTAAGAAAATATTTTTATCATCCAACCTTTACCACCGATATTATGGTGGGATTTCCGGGCGAAACACAGCAGGATTTTGAGGAAAGCTGTAGTATAATAGAAGAAGTTGGCTTTTTAAAGGTACATGTATTTAGATATTCTCCTCGTCCGCAGACCGTGGCGGCACAGCTTGATGGAAAAATATCCGAACAACTAAAAAAACAGCGTGCTGCCGAGCTTGCAAAAATAGCTCAGCATGTGCATGAAGAAGTGGTTTTACAGCTTGACAGCGTAGAGGACAGTTTTATTGCCGAAACCCAAAATTCCGATAAAAGCTGGGTAGGAACTACCGCAAGATACTTGAAAAAAACATCAACCGATATAAACATCAAAAAAGGTGATATTGTTATGACGGGAAATTTAGCCTAAAAAACGTGTTCGGATTGCTTCCTATCGGCTATAGTTGTTTAACTTAAAAAATTTTGATAAAACACTAAAGTTTTAATTTTGATGTGCGATTATATATTTAAGAGGTAAATTATTGGCTATACTTGCTCAATGATATCCGAAGTCATGACCGGTTATCTGCGTCAACGAAAACCTATAGTTTGCATCACGAAACACCTCGCAAGGAATGCAGGGTGTACAACAAGAACGATTAATTATATTTAAGGAGAAATCATGATTATTCAACACAACATTATGGCGATCAACTCGAACCGCCAGCTGGGAATCAACAACAGCATGGTTGCAAAGAACCTCGAGAAGTTGTCCTCCGGTTACCAGGTTAACCGTGCAGGCGACGACGCTGCAGGTCTTGCAATTT
>CAYJDA010000046.1:0-13511 GCA_964368815.1 uncultured Oscillospiraceae bacterium | reverse complement strand
AGCTATCTTGCAACAACTCCCTTAATCTGTTCGTCCAACGTGTATGTTCTTTTTTTAGTTCGTCATACTCCGCTTTCTGAGATTTCAGTTTTACGGCAAGTGGAGTGGATTCCATTAAGCCAAGTGACAAACTGATATCCACCACTGTCAAGAATTTTTCCCGCTAAGATTGTATCGGTGAAATCTGCAAGCAGTTTAAAATCATCATTTCCGCTGTCCGATTTTATATTTGGAGCGGTTTCCACAAGACCGGTATACTCATGCACCTGATATGCAATGGGGTGGATTTTGTCTGTCAGTATACTTGTTTCGCTTGTAGGTAAATCGCCGTTCATATAGTAGATTTTGCCTGTATTTGAAATATGGCAGGCAATGTTATCGCCGTAAAATATTTCAAGGTTGCCATCGCTCGCAAGGTTTGACTTGATATTCTCCCCGTTTAGCACACGAGTGAGTTCTGTATAAAAGTTTTGATTCATATTTATCTCCTGTCTGTGTTTAATATTTTAATGCCGTATATTTTTATGAGTGCAGAATTTATATAACCCCCGAACGCATCATCCGAGGTTATTGCTTCATCTAATATTTCGCTAAGTTTAATTTTAGATGTTTCGGTGAGCAATTCCTTGGCGGTTTGATAAAAAATATAGCTGTCGGTGTCCATTGATTTAAGTTTAATTTCTGCGAAAAACACATCAAGCGAGCCAACATGTTTTTTAACAATATCCCATAACTGCTCGGTGGCGGTCAGTAGATATAATGCCGCAAGGTAACTGTTGCTTTGCTTGGTGGATATTTTTCGCATCTCATTTAAGGCGCAAAAAAAGCGGTAGTGATGTTCTTTCGTGAGGAACATACTACCGCTGAATGTTCTTGAGAGGTGCGAGAGCCGCTTTTTAAATTGTAGGTTGTCTGTGATGTCAAAGTAGGTGCTTTTCAAAAGTTCACCGTAGCCGATGCCACCACCTTTTATTCTTTCACCAAGATATTGACAGGAGCGATGCTTGCAACCACGCCTTTTGAGATAGTCGGCACAGTAACTGCAACCGCTGTGATTTGCACTGCCTTTTTCCTTATAAATATGTGTGCCTGTTCTTTTAGTGGGGAAATTCGGTATCTGCGACATAAAAATTTGTATTTGGCGCAAGGTAGGGGGTAGCTGTTTTGTTTTTGTCATTTTGGTCGTTCCTTTCGTAATGAATACATAAAAGCCGAGACTTTCAAAAGAGAAAATCTCGGCTTAAAATATGTGTTTTGTACTTGTAGATTTTAGATTTTTGCACAAACGAAAGTTCAAGTCATGCCACAATGAAAAATATGCCCTATGATATCCATAATATTAGGGTAAAAAAAACGGAGCAAAATCTCTCGATTTTGCTCCGAAAAGCCTGTAATTACGGGCTTTTTTTCTGTTGACATCTATATTGCCAACGGTACTTGGTACGGATATTCATAACCAAAGTAAAATTATACCACAGGCATATTCAGCTAAATAATTCTGTACTAAATCTGTGTAAATCCGAACATTTAGAAAGGATTTAACATTATGTCTAATACAACATCAAACAACAACTTACCTAAAACTAAAATTCAAAACGGTATTTCCTACACCCTGCACGGCGACTATTACCTACCAAATTTTGCATTACCTACCGAAAAAGAAGGTTCCTCTTTCGGAATGTATGGGAGAATGCGACTTCGATATATTAAAGAATATCGTCCGATTGTTTATTCACAACTTCTTACCTCGTGTAAATTGAATAAGCATTTGCATGATATTGATGTACAGTGCAGTGAAATGATCGAGCAAGTTGTTGAAAAACTGGCTAAACAATACGGTGTTGATGAAAAGTTAAAAGCAGAAAAACAAATGCTTTGGGTAGGTTATATGAACACTTTTAAAGAACAGGCAAGGGAAATAGCAATTAACGAAATTATCTACAAATGAATATTCAAAGCCGCTACATATTTTTTGTAGCGGCTTTAAATCAGTTAATTCGGGGTTGCGTTTGGTACTAATTTGAGCTTTATTGTCATATCCAAACACAACGCTGTACATTGTAGTTGGTTTAGGTTTAACTGTTATCGTGTTAGGTGGGTATGTTTTTGTACTAAAGATAGTTTAAACCATACTTACAACAACGACTTTCGCAATGCGCAACTGCATTTTAATAGGTTTGCCACCGTGAAATACAGATCCTCTTTTGCGGTCGTTTTCGCTTTGGCGTACGGCACCGCCAGACGGTTGATGGTGAAAATGCCGCTCAAACCCTCTGCATATGCTCTTTCGGCACCTACTGAAATATCACCGACAATTGCTATGGTTGGGATAGATGATTTTTTTGCACGGCGTGCTACACCGACCACCACCTTGCCGCATAAACTTTGACCGTCGATTCGACCCTCACCGGTTAGTATCATATCAGAATCTCTAATGACATCCTCAAAGTTGACAGTGTCCAATACAACATCGATACCCATTTTGAGCTCTGCCTTGAAAAAGGCAACCATACCACCTCCCATGCCGCCTGCTGAGCCTGCGCCTGGTAGGTTTAGGATGCTTGTGCCTAGGTCATGCTCAACTTTATTTGAAAGGTGCATAAGACCATCATCCAACATGGCCACCATTTCTGTGGTTGCCCCCTTTTGTGGACCGAAAACAGCAGATGCACCATCCTCACCGCATAGCGGATTGTCTATGTCACACATGGATATAATCTTAACCTTTGAAAGCCGCCCATGGACGCAAGATGCATCTATACGACATATGTCTTTTAATGTGCCACCGACCGGAATAAACTCGGTATCGTTTTTGTCATAAAATTTTACACCAACTGCGGCAGCGGCGCCGCAGCCACCGTCGTTTGTTGCACTCCCACCCAAACCGATAACGATTGTGTCGATCAACTCATTCTCAAGTGCATGAAGAATCAGCTGCCCTACTCCAAATGTAGTGGTTATGTCGGGGAGCAGCTTGTCTCCAACAAGCGGCAATCCGGCCGCAGCCGCCATCTCCACCACAGCGGTTTTGCCACAAACACCATAATAGCTTTCTATATTTTCGCTATGAGGACCTTTCACATTTAAGTAAACTTTTTCGCCGGCAAGCGCCTCAACAAACGAGTCAACCGTTCCCTCACCACCGTCCGCAACAGGTATAGAAATAATCTCGGCATCGGGCAGAACTGATTTAATGGCATCCGACATCGTGACGCATATATCTTTAGAGCTCATCGTTCCTTTAAAGGAATCCGGCACCAATACAACCTTCATAGAGAGTTACTCCTTCGTGTGCTTTTCGGCATATCGTATCATTTCGTCTGCCTGCTCTTTTGATTTCACTGTATTTATGATTAACTGTAGTCCTTTGCTGGAGAGGGAAGACATAATTGGCTCCAGTTCATCTGGCTCCAGTATAAGCACAAGTCCTTTACCACTGCGCTGTATTTTTTGCAACGAATCGATGTAGTTTGTTACAGGTGGCTGGCCTGCAACAGGTACCCATTGAATCATGTCTATGCTATCTACGGACAATATCATGTCAAGATGTCGCAGTTGTTCTGAACCATCCAGATGATATATCGCTCGATCCATCCACTCTGAACTAGCAATAAGATTGGGTAGCGCAAATTCTTCAAAGTGTGCTTCTGATATCATTACCGAAAAGTCACATTGTATTTGACCGTGAAATCCATCGTTCCAGGTATGCATCCATCCATGTGTAGAACCGTTGTCGTTGTTTGACTTTATAGCTTCAAAGAAGGCAGTATTGCTCTCTTTTTGCACCTCAACCAACCTTTTGCACGCTTCCTTCACCAGCTCCGGCTCATCAAAAAGATCGAAAAGCAGATTGTCTGAGCCACGAAGCTCCGACAGAGCATCTAGTACTCCGACATTGTCGGGCATGCTCACAAAGTACTGACCGTTTGATTTTTCTACTAGCGTCTTCACCAGATCGAAATGACGTTTAAACGCCTTATTGTCTTTGCTGAACTTAAGTCGATCCAGGTCATATTCTTCCATTGAAGGTTTATACCATATGGTTTCCGGTAGATACACCGGCTCAGCACCCAAATATTGCACATGACCTGCTGTACCAAAATTAGGAAATACGCACGCCAGTGCATCACCGGCAAAATAGGTGTTCTCAAATTTTTCAATGCAGCGTTTAGTAATAATATCTGCATCAGTATAGTTTTTGCACAAATCCGCTTCGCTCATATCTTTTGGCATTTTATCTATGGCAGGGTATCGCCCATCAATAGAAGGAATGACGGGAATAGATATGCAAACTCTATCGACTATCTCTTTTTCCCAAAGTGCACGGTAACGTTGTTTTGTCTTTTCCCAATCATATTGATATTTCACATTAATCCTCCTATCAAAAACACAATATCTCCTGTGATATCACGCCATTCTTATCCTGTATTTGTAAACTAAACCCAAATTCTCTACCGGTGAGTGGATGATCTGACTCAAACGATAAATCAGCTGAAAACCTATGCGTTCCTTTTTGCAGTGTTGTTGTTACAATACTTTGTTCTGTAAATACTTCTACATTATGTAATAGAGTTTCATCAATATAACATTTGTATGATTGATCCCCTTTAATAACAAAGTTGTAAGTTCCAGATTTTAGAACATCGAGATTTACTGCAATATGTCCATAACCACTGTAAATGCCACGATAGTCTCTAAGCTCCCAAGGAATCATGCCTTTTTTATTAATATGCAAAAATTTAAGTAGATTTACGTATCCCCAAGGGTTGTGTTCTAATGTGGCGGCGGTCATCATTTGACTTATATTAGTTTGCGGTTGCGTGTTTTCGTCCACAGCTACTTTCCATCTTTTTACATAACCATTTCCTATCATGACTTTTTTTGAGCATATGTTTTCTCCTTGCTCATTTTGCAACAACACCGTGATTTGTTCACACTGCGGTAGGGCTTGTTGCTTTTCTAACAAAATTACCGACTCATTATAGAAAGAAGCGACTTTAATTTCTTTATCTATGCCCCCCCTTGAATTTTGATAATAGTAATATTTCGGTTTTTCAAACACAAGGTGAAATTGGTCGAAATCTGTGTTGTTTACCACCGAAACATTCAGCACAATATCACCGTTTCGAGTAGCGCATAATGCTTCTGCATGTAGCTCGATATTATTCTGGATCGCTACATCCTCAAACCGCACGTCATCTTTGCTCAACACCAACACTTCACCTAAGGTATAGCGCATGGCAGTTTGACGCACACCACTTTCAGTTATAAGTCTTATGGTAAGGGTTCTGTCTTTTAAATCGTTTCTATAACCGAAATTGACAGTCTCAATCACTATTTTATTATCATTATGTGATATTTGTATTTCGTTAAAAACGTTTTCTTGATATTTAAAGTCAACTCCGTTGTCCTCATAAATACTGCCTATTGAGTTGCCATCGCCATAGATTTCCACAATATAATGTTCTGAAATATCTTTGACGTGTAATTTTGGGTCACCGTCGTATACTATAACGCTATCGGTTTTAATGTATCTGACGACATCACCTACCGGTGAAGAATCTTCAACAAAGCAACCACCTTTAAAAGGACGGTAGTCTGAACTTCTGAACCATAAATCGGAAGACAATGGCAGATATGTTGTCTTTGTTCTTTCACCTTTGTTTACAACGGGGGAGATCAACATATCACCGAACATAAATTGGTATTGGTTTGAAAGACAATCTTTTTCCGGACTATCAACATAACATGGGCGAATGAAAAGATAGCCATCACGTGAGTTTTTAATCATTCCGATATAAATGTATGGCAAAAGCTTGTAGCGCAAGTTGATAAGCTGGGTCAATATTTGACCTGCATCTTCCCCAAATGACCATGGCTCATTTGCCGGTCGGCTGCCATGTGCACGAAATAGCGGGCAAAACACACCAAACGAAAACCAGCGAATGTACATCTCAGGTGAAAAGTCGTCTGTCCTTATAAAACCACCTATATCTGTACCCCAGTTTGACTGTCCGGATAGGAAAACATTTTGCAACTCTACAACGCTAACACCTATCATATCCCACCACTCACCGATATCACTTGACCAAAGAGCAGTATTATATTTTTGCACACCGGGGGACATTGTTCTCGCCAGTATAAAAGGACGAGTCTTTTTTGTTGTTATCTGTTTGTCATAAATTATTTTGCTCCAATAAAAAGTATAATAATTGTGCCAACGCTCCCTTTCACCGGCCGAACAGGTCGATCCGATAAGATTTGTTTTTGGCTCACCCATGTCAGTCCAAAATCCGCGAATTCCTTGATCATAAAACTTTTCAAGTTTATTCCACATGATCTCAGATGCATCGGGGTGAAACACATCGAAGTTATTTATCTCTCCTACACCGTCTTCGCACAGCAAACCTTTTTGTTTGAAATCGGCATAGCTAATAGAATTTTTGTATATCATCGGATGAATTGCAAGCATGAGTTGCATATCATTTTCATTTAAAAGTGATATGTTTTTTGCCATGTTTGCAAAAAACTCTTCATCCCATTCAAAATCTCCAAATTCTTTGAACCATTTCCAGTCCTGAACTATACAGTCGCATGGTGTGTTTTCTTTACGAAATCTATTGGATATTGCTACAAGCTCTTCTGCGGACTTATAGCGATTTTTACACTGCATATATCCATAAGACCACGCAGGCATTGCTCCGGGATAACCTACTATCTTAAGGTAACTATTATATATTTGTTCAAAGTTACCAAACATAAAATAAACGGTAAACTTAGTGTCCTTAAAAACTGCAAATGACAGCTCGTCGGCTTTGTTGTCCCACAATACTTCGTCCCAATCAAAAGGGGTAGGTGCAAGCTCTGCCATAGCCATTCGAGGCTGTATGTTGGGAACACCGACAGCAAACCTTACCGGATAAGATGTGGCAACATATACGCCATATCCTTTTGAAGACATATAAAATGGAACTGTTGCATTAGAAGGAGCTTCCTGGACATTGTTTTGATGCCAAAACACTCGTTGTACATCACGTTGGTTGAGTCTCCCTGTTGCATCCTGCCCAAGCCCCAAAATAACTTCATCATCGCCCAAATCAAAGCGAAATCCTTGCTGTTTTTCGTCCTGTAAAAAGCATTCATTTTTACTTGTCAAAATAGCCTTGTTATCTTCATAAACCTCGAATTTTTTTTCACTTATTTTCAGTCTGTATGTTCCAAAATCTTCTTCACATAGATTTGATGTAACATCGAACTTTTTTTCAACTTTTTCGATACTCGTTTCTTCAAGTCTTGGCAAGAAATCGTTTTCTTCACCAAATGCAACTGCTATGATGTTACCTTCCAATATTTTAAGTTTCATATTATTTCCTATTTATATTAATTTCGCTACAGAATTTCGTTCAACAAAGTCTCCTTTGATAATGATATGCGGATTGGGTATTTCACGATTTTCCATTATATCACTTAACAGCTGGCCTGCTTGTACGCCCATCTTAAAAATGTCGAGCCTATTTGTAGTAAGTGCAGGTGTTACCCACTCAGAAAAGTCATAGTCGTTAAACCCGACAATTGACAGATTTTCAGGGATTTTTTTCCCCATTTTTTTTGCAGCTGCGATTGCTTGGTACGCCTTATAGTCGTCTCTGGCATAGATTGCAGTAATGTCAGGATTGTTCAATAAAAATGCTGTTATTGCATCTTGGGTTTCGATTATGTTTCGCCCTGTTTTTAATATACAATTTTGAGGAACTTCAAGTCCATAGCGCATATATGCAAGGTTGTACCCACAAAACCGATCATAGTCCGATATATAATCCTCTTCATCCAAAATCAAACCTATTTTCCTGTGCCCTGCATCAAGAAGATATCGAACCAGCTTTTCTGATGCATCAATGTTGTCGGTGTCTACCGTAAAAACTTTAGAGGTGTCAATCTTCTCGTCTACTACTCTACCACACACAACAAATTTATAATTATATGCTAGAAGATCTTCAACCAAACGATAACTTTTTTTTGTGCGCAAAATTATAAGGCCGTTAACCTTTCCACTTTTAAGGCGCTGCATGCATTGGTTATATTCATCTTGCTCATTCCTAGCAGGTATGAGGTCGACATAATAGTTTTCTTTTTGCGCTATGCTACCAATCCCTTTTATTATTTGCCCATAAAAGGGGTTATCAAAAGCCTCTTCAGAGGAACACATCAATACGATTCCGATGCTTTTATCCCTTATGTTGCTTGAGAGCATCTGTCCTGCGACATTCGGAATATAATCCAGTTCCTTAACTGCCAGCCTTATTCGTTCGCCTACATCTTCACTCACAAATGCGTTTTTTCTTAAATACCTTGAAACAGTTGATATTGATGTGTTGGCTAATTTTGCCACATCATTTATTGATGCTCGGCGATTCATTTTACACCTCTGTTTTAATGTTATCCTTTGACAGCACCGTCAACTTCACCTTTGCGAATGAAATACTGTGCAGCAGCATACATCAACAGTACCGGTATGGCAGTAAATATAGATGCAGCCATCATGCGTCCCCAAACATAGTCAGGCGAGCTAAAAAGTGAGTTTAGCGCTATTGATAAGGTGAACTGCTCTGGTGTACTCAAAAATACCGATGCGAAAAGAAAATTGTTCCAAGTGATCATAAATGCGTAGACATATACCGAGGCTATGCCGGATTTAGACAGCGGAAGTATTATTTTTTGTATACACTGAAATTGAGTCAGCCCATCTACAATAGCAGCTTCTTCCAATGATTTTGGTATAGTGTCAAAATATCTGCGCAACATATATACTACTGTTGGCAAAGTTTGTACCACCATCATAATGATCATGGAAGTTTTAGTATCATACAAGCCAAGACCGGAAATAACTTGAAAGAGTGGTACTATAAGTAATAAGCCTGAAAACATATAAACAAAATAGAATGATTGATCCACCAGCTTTTTACCTGTGAAATTCAACCTTGAAAGCGCATAGCTTGCATAGACACCCACCACTAACGCAATTAAGCCGGCAATAGCCGCTATAATAAAACTATTGGTAAAAAAGGTCCAGTAGGGGAAGATTTGTGGGTTAAATAAATCAATAACGTTTTCAAAGGTTGTCTCTATAGGAAGAATGGTTGGCGGGTATGCCACAGATTCCTGTTGATTTTTGAATGATACTGTCAACATTATTATAAATGGAAAGACCAAAAATATCAATATAATAATAAGTACAAAATAAAATATTATGCTTTTAACTTGCTTAATCTTCATTTTTCTGCTCTTTCTTTCTAATAAAAATAATAAATGTGAAAATTATAATTGATAGAATGACAGACATTGCAGCTGCACCTGATAAATCATTGATAGCGAACGCCTGCTCATATAGATAAATTCCAACCAGATTGACTTGAGAAGTAAGCAGATAGACCTCGTCAAACATGTAAAAAGACCAAATTGTCCTAAGTGTGACTATGGTAATTAGTATAGGAAGCACCGACGGAAACACAATGGATTTAAATTTGTTCCACTCATTCGCCCCATCTATATCCGCAGCCTCATAAAGTGTCCTGTCAATTGTTTGCAACAGGGCATCAAAAGACATGAATGCATACGGAAAGAATCTCCATGTAGCAAACACTACAACTATGACAAATGACATTAGTGGGTCATCAAACCACAGCGGTGCCGTTTCAAATATGCCAAGCACATCAACAAAAATATAGTTTATTATACCGTAAATATTATTATGCATATATTTTGTTAAAAAGACAAGTGAAATGCTGGGGATGATATATGATACCATGACAAAAGGTTTTATAATCTTTTTCCCTACAAAATCTCTGTCCATGAACACAGCTACAAACAAGCCAATTGATGTGCTTAAAAGCACTACACATACCGTATAAGCAAGAGTGATTAAAAGCGAGGCATAAAATTCCGGATCACTTAAAACTTGCAGATAGTTTTCAAAACCAACAAATTCCGACGGCAGTTTTGGATTCAATGGTTGATCATTAAAACTTAATATAATATTATAAACAATGGGGTAGCCTATCAAAACTAAAAACAAAATGACTGTAGGCATTAATAGTTTATAAGCAAATATTGTCTGTTTTCTGTTTGTTGACATTTTTCTCCTTTAAATCAGAAGCCAGCACAAAAATCTAGCTTATAAATTGTGCTGGCTCCATAATTGGATTTTTCTGTATTGTTATTGGTTTAATTCTTCCATTGCAGACTGTGTGCCACTCACGACTTCATCAATTGACTTTCCATTTACCGTAACATCATTGACTGCTTTTGGAATAAGTGCCGCAGCAGTTATGTCTGCCATATTCATGAACGATTTACCGTCAACCACACCAAACATTTGAAGGTTATCAAATGAATCTATAACCGATGGAAGAAGGTGGCTGTATGCGCTAATAATTTCGTTTGCTTGATAGCGCTCGTTTTCGTAAACGCCATCTTTAATAGGTAGCATACCGGCGGGAGCCATCAGTAAGACGTCAACCATAACTTCATCACTCATAAGGAATGTAGCAAAAGTTTCGGCTGCAGCTTTTTTAGCTTCATCTTCTGTGGTGTTGGATATTACATAGTAGGCAACGTCACCATATGTTGCTTCTTGCTGATTCATTGGAGTTACAAATTCTACATTTTGTGCAAAGTCAGTCTCTACAATTGACTTCAACATGTATGTTGGATACACTGCCATTGCAGCATTTCCAGCAACAAATGGATCACGAATCTCAACAACTCCGTTTGAACCGGGTGATGTAAACTGATATAGCTGTTGATAATATTCTAAAGTTTCTCGCATCTCAGGAGTGTCAAAGGTAATATTGCCTTCACTATCATAACAGTTAGCGTTATTAGAAAGTGCAAATTGTTCAAAGTTTTGTTGCGCTATTTCAACAGCGCCGGTGCCAAAAGTGATACCATACTGTTTATCATCAGGGTTATTGCAAAGTTCGGCAACCTCTAAAATTTCATCCCAAGTTGAGGGAACGCTTGCACCATTCGCTTCAAGAATGTCTTTGTTGACCCAGATTCCCTGTACCCATGCACCAGAAGGCAGACCCAAGTAGTTTTCACCATCTTCTGTTTTGGAAGCTTCTAAAACAGCGGCATTCAGAGTATCTTTGCCAACATTTTCTAGCACTCTATCCATTGCTTCAAAATCAGAAAATTGGTTTTTAGCACTAAATCTTGCAAATGCGGAGTTAAGCTGCATAACTTCAGGGAGTTCACCGGCAGAACCGAGTGATGTCATCCTTGTCGCCATTGAGTTTGCTTCGACAGGTATCTGCTCTACACTTATGTTGGGATATTCTACATTAAATTTTTCGATAATGCCTGTAATAACTGCCTGTCGCTCAGTTTCAACCTCGCTATGTAGAAATTGTATTTCTACTACTTCGTCGCCAACCGCCTCAGAAGTGGATGCATCTGTGGGTGCCGTTGAATCACTGGTTGCCGGGTCTTCAGTTGGAGCTGTGCATGCTGACATAGCAAAAATCAAGCTACCTGCCAACAAAAGCGATACCATTCTCTTTTTCATGTTCCCTCCTAATTGTTGTGTTTAAATATTCCCAATAATAAAAACAATAACTCATTGTCGCTCGTTAAGAAATCGTTTTCATGAAAAGGCAAAAAAATAATTGCAAACGACGTTGTTTGTAGTGATATTAGATCGATTTAACCTGCTTTGATTATATTTCATGAAAACGTTTTTGTCAAGTGACGAATTCCACAATCTTATATTGCTTTTTTGTGCAATGTGATAGGTTTGATGATTTTATAACAGAATAAGATTATTGATGCAATGCGGCGGAAGTTGCAAAATAACCTTAATTTAGTATAGCTTTGTTATTGCTTTTACTTCATGCAGTAATTCACGCGTCAGACAATATTCTAATTTATTCGCAAAGTTTAACATTTTTGATTGTCTGAACTCTTCTTTGTAAAACGTAGCATTTATAATACACCTAAATAAATCCAAATATGTCGTGTGCACTTCATGCAATCGAATCCTCATATTTTCACTAAAAACAAATTCACCTGTATTTAATGTGGCTTCTTGCCTATGATACTCTCTTTCAACTTCTGATGCTATTTTCCAACTTTCAGTTTCTCTAAATGTATCAACCATCAATGGGGTGTTAAAATGTTCTATCCAACAATTAAAAAAACTTTTGGAGTCACTGTCATCGTCAATATTTTCAAATAGTAAATATTGATAATGAAATATTAATTCGATTTGTTTATAATATTTGCTGCGTTTCTCAAACAAAGCAATTTTATTTTGTTGTTCCATTATTTCTGATTGTTTTTCCGATATCGAGGTTTGTTTTTTTGCAATTTCTTTTTGTTCACACATCAACTCAAGCTGCTTTATATATATTTTGTATGTATATCTTGCGACCAAAATTGCTACAACAATGCTTGCAACCATAGCCATGAGCAAAAACCAATCATACGGGCGGGGTAGTGAATGTTTGTAAATTTCAGTTGAAATCTGATTTAATAATTCTTCCATACTTCACTCCATGATTAAATATTTAAAACACAATATATCGTCACTTGTTGAACGTGGTAGGAGAGTGGCGGTAGCAACAAAAATCTTTGTATTCAAGTTTTCGGTAACTCCGCCATCATCAAGCTGTGACAGATTGTACAATATTACAGCTTTATTTTATCACTATATATTGTATAATACAAGGAATATTTTGCCTTACAACTAAAAAACAGTTGACATAAATACAATCGACACACATTTCCGAAAAAGAAATTAAATATTTTATAAAAAACTCTTTACAAATCAAAAACACTGTGATATAATGTAAAGTGGTAAAATTTTACCATAAATGCAATTTTGGTTATATTTACCACACAAATCCGCACTTTCGGGTGACGGGTGACGGCTGTTTTGGGTAGCGAAATTACCTGTCACCTGTCACCCGATTGAGCGGTGTTTCCCGGCAAAGCGATCCTTGACAATTGAATATACCTTGTTGAAATACGTTAGTTCAAGCCGCCATAAGGCGAAGCGACTACATACTGGTGCGCCATGATGCAAAATATATAGCGGAGCGATAAAACCATATGTGACCCTGACCGAGACCGGGCAGGTACGCAACGACAACTTGAACCTATAATGATACTTCTGTCGCAGAATTGCGGCAGCCGGTGGAGTATAAGGGCAAGCCTACCAATTCCGAACCGCCTCTTGCGACAAATTTTCGCGGTATGCTGTGTTATCCTCGCTCGCAATACGGCAAGTATTACTCGGTCGTCTGCCTTGTCTACCACAAAAATTTGCTCGCAAGAGGTTCAAAGAATTTTTGATACCGCCGAAAGTTCTGTGGCAAGGAAGTATGCTGAAGTAATGCTTAATGCATTACAAGGTTCACTGACGCAGCCACGGGGCTTTTGGCTAAATCAAAAACGGTTTGGATTACAAGGCTTTGGACAAAACTTGCGTTTGAACACAAGACCTCGATACT
>CAYJDA010000045.1:9098-13589 GCA_964368815.1 uncultured Oscillospiraceae bacterium | reverse complement strand
AACCGACCAACCAACCCCTGTTAGTTGTATCGGCGAAACATTAGGCAAAGTCGACATTTAGTCGTAGCCAGAGGGAGAGCAGAATTACTTAATATACTAAAATGGGTATATTCGTTCAATCCTATGTGCTGTCCATACGCTCTTTGCAAAGTATGTCCTATCGCCGTACTGCAAGTTTTTCCTTTTTTACTCACAGTCGCAATTGACATTATACTACATATAAAAAATAAATGCAAGTACTTTATTAAAAAAAATTATATTTTTTTGTATTTTATTTATTTTAATATAAAATTATAAGAATTATATATCGTTGGCTCTTCTTTTCATGTAGTCTTTCATCTGCTCTTCATATACTTTATAGGTGTTTTTTCCTGCATTTTTTGAATTATACATCGCAATATCAGCATTGTCAAACAATTCTTTAAAGTTTTGTCCATCCTTAGGGCTTCTCGCAATGCCAACACTGGACGAAACCGTTATGCCGTTATCACCCTGATAATAATATGTCTTTCTCAATGACTTACATAAATTATTTGCCTTATCTGTAATTGCTTTTAGGTCGGAAGCATCTTTAATAAAAACAATAAATTCATCTCCTCCGATGCGCCCTATAAGGTCGTCTTCTCTAAAAAGTTGATTTAACTTTTCGGCTACTTCGATTAATACTTTATCTCCATAGCTATGTCCAAAATTATCATTGATGTTTTTAAAATTATCAAGATCAATCATTAAAAGTGTACCAGCACCACCATCCAAAATATGGTCGTTTATTAATCTTTCAACCGTCACCTTATTATATAAACCTACAAGCTGATCACGTTCTGCTTTATATTTTAGTTCCAGCGCCTTTAATTTTTCTTCGTTAATGTTTTCGAAATTAATAATTGCATTAAGCTGATCAGTTTCTTTATTATTCTCAAGGCTAACGGCTGCTCTGTGCCATTCGTAGTCACCTGTAGTTTGTCTCATACGATATTCAACAACAAAATCAGTTTCGCCGCGCATGTATCTTGTTTTCAAATTATCCAACAATATGTTTTTACGCATTAATAGTTTTTCATGTGTGTGTATGGTTGATTGAATATGGCCGACAATATATTCAGAATAACTACTTCCTATCAAGCTTTCTTTAACCGCGCCATTAACTGTTACATGTGTTAATGTATCGTTTTCACAATTAACCTCCAATGTCATAACCGAGTTTGAAAGTAAAGCCTTTCTATACATACGTTCCCTTGCAAGGCGTTGTTGTAGTTTGTTTTTATTTTCATCAATTAGATCAAATCCTACCAACATAAAAACACCGGCATAAAATACCAGCATCCATGAAACACCA
Organism: uncultured Oscillospiraceae bacterium; assembly: GCA_964368815.1. Taxonomy (GTDB): domain Bacteria; phylum Bacillota; class Clostridia; order Oscillospirales; family Ruminococcaceae; genus CAYJBH01. The sequence continues at coordinate 12,253 of CAYJDA010000045.1, read as the reverse complement.
ACAGAAACCTGCTGAACAGGCTGAAAAGCAGGTAATGAATCTTCTCTGTATTCCAGTGTGTTAATAATCAGATTTATAGTTGCAATACCGGAAAAAGCAAGAAAAAGAGTCATCCTTGTAATATCTTGATTCATCATCTTAAAATATTTATCCGGTATTAATAGTAAAACCATCATAATAAATGCAGAACACAAAATAGATGTTATAGAAAAGCTATTCCAGAATAGGTCAGATGAAGATGTGATATGGTCAATGTTTTCATCATCTAATAAAATATAGCATGCAACAACAACATTTCTTATTCCCATTAAATGTATTGGTATAGCAAGTGCACATGAAGCTACTACCGACACATTACCCTTAAATGTCAACATCATTTCTAACGAAAGAAGAACGGTTAGCAATATATAAATAACCGTTAAATTGTTTGGATAATGATTTAACATTACAACAAGAAATGTACTGTTAAACAGCGCTATTAAAATAGACCATGGCTTTTTTGAGCGCAAATCCATTATTCTGCCTGTAAGATAAAACATTAGCAAATTTTGTGCTGCAAATGTTATAAAAAAAGGGACTGACTGTAATATATTTGACATTGCTTCTCCGTGTAATAATTAATTTGTTATTGGATCAATTTGGGTAACATCGTAACCTTGACCCTCAATACAGTTTTTAATATCCTGCACTTGTGCGGTTGTAGACAGAGTAACTCGACCTTCAGCCAGCTCAATATATACATCCGTTGCATCTACCTCATTAACAAGTATATCTGTAACCGCTTTTACACAGTGTTCACACATCATACCTTCAACTAATAGTTGATATTTCATATCTCCTCCAATTTATTTTATATCTTATTAAATTACTCCCATATTATACTACGGTCGAAACTTCAATAATCTTAATGCATTTGTTACAACAGATATTGACGATAGGCTCATGGCTGCAGCAGCAAACATTGGGTTTAGCAACGGACCTCCAAATAAATACAATATTCCTGCTGCTAAAGGTATTCCTGCAACATTATATGCAAATGCCCAAAAAAGATTCTGTTTAATGTTTCTAATAGTACTTCTTGATAATCTAATTGTTGTAACAACATCCATAGGGTCGCTGTCTACCAATACTATATCGGCACTGTCAATAGCAATGTCGGTACCACTTCCAACTGCGATTCCTACGTCTGACTCTGCAAGAGCAGGCGCATCATTAATTCCATCACCAACCATAGCGACCTTCCTGCCTTCATTTTTTATTTTAATTATTTCAGCTGATTTTTCATGCGGTAGAACGCCGGCAATAACTTTCTCTATCCCAACTTCGTCTGCAATTGCCTTTGCTGTATTTTCGTTATCTCCGGTAACCATTATCACAGTAATGCCCATTTCTTTAAGCTTTAAAACTGCCTTTGTAGCTGTAGGCTTAACAGTGTCTGCAACTGCAATAATGCCAACCAGAGCACCACCATGCGCTACATACATAGCTGTCTTGCCTTTCAAGGATAGTTCATTTTCCTGTTTTTTGGCATCACTATGATAAATATCATTCAACCGCATTAACTTATCATTTCCGATTAATATTTTTTTATCATCTATTATAGCCTCTACACCATATCCTGTTAGTGCTTTAAAATCAGATACGTTTTTTAATAAATAATTTTTCTCCTTTGCGTATTTTACTACAGCTGTACCAAGTGGATGTTCACTACCTACTTCGGCAGAAGCCGCAAGAACGATAAGGTCTTCCTTTGTATAATCGTTAAATGGTATGGCGTCGGCGAGTTCTGGTTTACCCCGAGTTATTGTTCCTGTTTTATCCAACACAACCGTATCTATGGAGTGAGCGGTTTCCAATGCTTCTCCACTTTTAATTAAAATTCCATTTTCCGCTCCCTTGCCGGTACTTACCATTATTGCTGTCGGAGTTGCAAGTCCGAGCGCACAGGGACAAGCTATAACTAAAACAGAAATAAAGATAGAAAGGGCAAAAGATATTGGCTGTCCGCTCAAAAACCACAGTGCAGACGATATAACAGCAATCGCAATCACAACAGGAACAAAATATCCTGAAACAGTATCTGCTATTTTAGCAATAGGCGCTTTACTTCCCTGCGCTTGTTCAACCAATTTAATAATGCGAGAAAGAGCAGTGTCTTCCCCAACACCTGTAGCCTTAACAATCAACATACCGTTACTATTCATGGAGGCAGCAAATAATTTATCCCCCTCAACCTTCTCAACCGGAACGCTTTCACCGGTAAGCATAGACTCATCAACCGAAGAAGCGCCCTGAACAACAATTCCATCAACAGGAATTGAAGTGCCGGGTTTAATAACAAGCAGATCATTAATATTAACAAATTCAATAGCTGTCTCGGTTTCTACACCATCCTTTATAACAATAGCAGTTTTTGGTGCAAGGTCAATAAGTTTTTTAATTGCATCCCCTGTCCTATTCTTTGACCTTGATTCAAGATATTTTCCTAAAGTAATTAATGCAATAATAACAGCTGAAGATTCAAAGTATAAATTATGAGCAGCATGCATATCGCCCTGCGAAAGTCTTATGGTTGAATATATGCTGTATATAAATGCAGCTGAAGTACCTACCGCAATAAGACTATCCATGTTTGGAGAGCCTCGAAAAAGAGAGCGAAATCCAACCAAGTAAAAGCTATAACCTGTAATCATTACGGGAATAGTTAAAACAAGTTGAATTAACGCAAACGAAAATCCGTCTTCCGGAGTAATAAAGCTTGGCAAGGTAATCCCATTTACAGTAATCATTGGAGCCATTGCTATATATAATAATGGTATAGCGAAAATTAAGGAAACAATAAGTCTTAACTTAAATATACTATTTTCTCTTTCTTTTTCCTTTTGTCTTTCTGCTTTTTTTTCCTCAATGTCATACCATCCAAAGCCTAATTTTTCTATACTAGCTTTAACAATTTCATCAACATCTTTTTTTGATGAATAGCTTAATACTTCACCAGCAAGATTAACACTGACATTTTCAACATCAATAAGCTTTCCGACAACTTTTTCTATCCTAGAGCTACAAGCGGCGCAGCTCATGCCTTTTATACCAAGTCTTTTTATCATTGCTCATCCAACTTTACTTTTATACTGTCTATCCAGGTACTAACCGTA
>CAYJDA010000045.1:0-9088 GCA_964368815.1 uncultured Oscillospiraceae bacterium | reverse complement strand
TTCTGATTTATTTAACTTCACCTTAACAGATTCAAGAGATTTTGAACCGGCTAACCCTGAGCTGGTGGAAAATAATATTACTTTTTTGCCATCAAGTATTTTTTGTTCAAATATTGTGTTTAATGGTGCTGCATATCCAAAAGCCCAAATAGGTGTACCTAAAAATATGCACTGATATTCGTTCAACATGGGTAGTTTTTCTATTTCAATAGCAGTTCCTTTTTTTGTGTCAACAACCCCTTTGGAAAATGCTGTCTTAAGTGTATATGGCGTAGTTGGTTTTATTTCAACTATATCACAATCACGCATTTCGGCAATTTTTTTAGCAACTTTACCGGTAACCCCTGATAAAGAATAAAATAAAACTATTTCCTTCATAATATAACTCCTTTATGTGTATATTAATTTTACCTTAAAGCTAAAGTATAGTCAAGAAAAATAAATAATAAATGGTTCTAAATAAAGTTTCTATTGACAAATTACAAAAAAGTGTTAACTTTATATTAATGAATAAATATTTTTAAAGGATGAGATGACTATAAAATTCTATAATCAGTCAAAAATTCTAAGTGGTACCGGTACAATTGGTGAAATACCCCCTACAAAAAATTTAATTTCAACAGTTCTTAAAATTGCATGGCCAAGCACAGTTGAATCCTTTTTTATAGCTTTGGTGGGAATGATTGATATCATAATGGTAAGCTCCCTTGGCGAGAGTGCTGTTGCAGCTATAGGTATAACAACTCAACCTAAGTTTATCGGCCTTGCGTTTTTTATGGCACTTAATATTTCAGTTAGTGCAATCGTTGCGCGCAGAAGAGGAGAAAACAATCCTAAGGAAGCAAACAAAACCATGTATAATGCCTTAGGGTTAACTCTTATTGGTACATTAATAATAAGCTTAATATTTTTCTTCTTTACCGATGACATACTATGGTTAGTTGGCAGTAATGAAGAAATTCATGAAGATGCAGCACAGTACCTTAGAATTGTAATGAGTTTCATGATTTTCCAGGTTGTTTCTATTACAATAAATGCGGCGCAACGTGGATGCGGTAATACAAAAGTTGTTATGCGAAGCAATATTGTTTCAAATCTTGTAAATCTTGTTTTTAATTATTTATTAATCTACGGCAATTTTGGTTTCCCTGCACTTGGAATAACCGGCGCAGCTATTGCAACCGTTCTCGGAACAGTTGCTGCTATGATTATGTCGATTGTGTCAGCACTTCCCGGAAAAAGTTTTGTTGAACTAAATGGTATTAATTTCTTTAATTTTAATATTCCAACACTACGTTCTATATTTAAGTTGGCCGGTTCGTCCTTGGTAGAGCAAGTTTTTTTGAGATTTGGTTTTTTGGTATTCACAACAATTGCCGCTTCACTCGGAACAATTGCATTAGCAGCGCATCAAATAGGATTAAACATTATGTCGCTATCTTTTTCCTTTGCTGATGGTCTTTCTATTGCTGCGATTGCTCTTGTAGGAAAAAGCCTTGGGGAAAACCGTCCCGATCTTGCTAAACTATATGGTGCGTTATGTCAACGTATTGGAATAATTATTTCTGCTGTACTTGCAACAATCTATTTTTTCTTCGGCACAAACATCTATGGTCTTTTTTCAGACAGAGCGGATATTTTGTCCTACGGGACTATAATTACAAATCTCATTTCAGCAATTGTTCTTTTTCAAATTGCACAACTAATATATATGGGTTGCCTTCGTGGTGCCGGTGATGCAAAGTACACAGCATATATTTCATTTATTGCAATCGGGGTTATACGGCCTGCTATGTCATACCTGCTTGTATTTGTTTTTGAATGGGGACTTATTGGGCTATGGTTGGGCGTAATTGTAGATCAAGCGGCACGCCTTATTCTGGCATCCGCTCGATTTAAAAAGGGAGAATGGGTTAAGTTAAAGATATAATTTATTGAAAATAACCATCAAATTTCTTTTGTAACAATTTGTTAAATCTATCTTAACTTTTTTGATACTATTGCACAAACACCTTAGTTAAGCCATTTTTTGGTTGTAAAATCATTTTTTCATACATTTTACACAAAAATATATACAAATTTTATACATATGTTTGATTGTACTTGTAACATTAAACAAGTGTAAATATCAATAAAATTACATTACCTAAAATGCTATTTACTTCGAAAAATTGCTGTGATATTATTGGTTCAAGGCAAAAGCAAACGGCCAAGCCTAATACGATTTTACAAACAATTTACGAGGTATTATTATGAAAAAGATTATTACTTTAGCATTAGCTGCAATTCTTGCACTATCTTTAGTAGCTTGCACCGATGACACTACATCTGAGGCTACAGATACTGCAACAACATCCGAAGCTACCGATGCTGCAACAGACGAAACCGCTACCGACGAAGAAGCTACTGATGATGTAGCAACTGACGAAGAAACTACTGACGATGTAGCAACCGATGAAGAAGCTACTGATGATGCAGCAGCCGATGAAGAAGCTACTGACGATGCAACAACTGACGAAGAAGCTACCGACGATGCAGCAACCGATGAAGAAGCTACCGATGATGCAACAACTGACGAAGAAGTTGCTGATGAGGAAGTAACTGACGAGACCACAGAGGATGATACTGAAGCTGAAGAAACTGAAGAAGCAGCTGAATAATTCCCAAAAAATAAACCGTGATGGCATATTTACCGTCACGGTTTATTTTTTATATACAAATTATTATTATTTTTTTATTTACTTTATATTAAATTCATGATAAAATCAAATAGTTGAATTGTTTATATTTAAGAAAGGATGACTAAGATTATGAAAAAAACACTTACAATGCTTTTATCGTTTCTGCTTCTATTAACGGCTACTTCATGTACCCAGAGTAGTGAAAGTGATTTACAGTATGTACAGGACAAAGGTGAACTTATTGTTGGTTATACCGTGTACGAACCCATGAACTACACCGATGAAAATGGTGAGTTTACCGGATTTGATACTGAATTAACTAAAATTGTTGCTGAGAAGCTTGGCGTTGATGTTGAGTTTGTACTTATCAACTGGGATACAAAGGAAACTGAACTTGCCGGAATGAGTATCGACTGCATCTGGAATGGAATGACATTAGATGAAGATCGTATGGCAAATATGGCTTGTACCGATCCATATGTTAAAAATGCTCAGGTTATTGTAGTAAAATCAGGCACTGAATATCAGGATACAGCTTCTCTTATAGGAAAGACTGTTGTTGCTGAAGTTGGCTCCGCCGGTGAAACTCAGGTTGAAACCGAAACCAACTTAGCACAGGCAGAATATGTTGGTAAATCTGTTCAAACCGATTGCTTACTTGAAGTAAAAGCCGGAACCGCAGATGCAGCCATCTTAGATATGACCCTAGCAAACGCCATGGTTGGTGAAGGCACCGATTATTCTGATCTTGAGATAGTTGACTATCTTGCCGAAGAAAATTATGGTGTAGCATTTAGAAAGGGTTCAGATATTCGAGATGAAGTAAACGAAATATTTGCAGAGCTAGTAAGCGATGGAACCATGCAAACACTTGCCGAAAAATACAACCTCGAACTTGCGGAGTAATCACACCTTTAACGGAGTATAGTGCAGATGTCAATTAATGAAGTCTTGGCTGTTTTTATTCGATTGAGTGAAGGTTTTCTAATCAATGTGGAGCTTTTTGCCTTCACATTGATTTTTGCTATTCCGCTTGGTTTTGTTGTTACCTTTGGTTCAATGAATGGTTGGTCGTTATGTTCGTTTAAAATGAATAATAAACGCGTTTCTATTAAACCTATAAGTTCAATAGTTCGGTTCTTCGTATGGATAATCAGAGGTACTCCCCTACTTCTCCAAATATTAATAATATATTTAGGTCCGGGACTTTTAGGGTTTCATTCTCCCTGGCCACCCGGCAGTGCCGGACGGTTGACCGCCGCTGTTGTAGCTTTTAGTATTAATTATGCCTGCTATTTTTCTGAAGTTTACCGTGGCGGGCTTGAAGGTATTCCCAAGGGCCAGACCGAAGCGGCTCAGGTTCTTGGAATGAGTCCTATACAAATCTTCTTCAAGGTTAAACTTGTTCAACTTTTTAAAAGAATAATGCCGCCTATGGGAAACGAAGTTATCACCTTAGTGAAAGATACTGCACTTGCAAATTATATTTCTAATGTTGAGATTCTTATGACAGCAAGAGAATATGCCGCTTCAGGAATCATATGGCCTCTCTTCTCTACCGGAATATACTTTTTGTTGTTTGTTGGATTATTAACTATACTTTTTTCTAAAATAGAAAAAAAACTTGATTATTTTAAAATATAGGAGTGTTAAATGTCGGTTTTACAAGTGAACAATTTAGAAAAATCATTTGGGTCTGTTAAAGTTTTAAAGGATATTAGTTTTACGCTGGAAAAAGGTAAAGCCTTAGCAATAATCGGCTCGTCCGGTTCCGGAAAAACAACCCTTTTAAGATGTCTTAATTTTTTAGAAACAGCCGACAAAGGTAGCTTTAGCGTTAATTCTGAATTACTATTTAATGGCAATGACAAGCAAGCAAAAAGCGAATCGGAAATTAGAAAAAAAAGATTACATTTCGGATTAGTTTTCCAATCATTTAATCTATTTCCACAATACACAGCCTTAGAAAATGTTATGCTTGCTCAACAACTGCTTATTAAGCAAAATAATGAAAATCGTGACATTCGTAAAACACTACTACTAAACATCGAGAAACACTCGGCAAACCTTTTAGAACAGATGGGTTTGTCGGATAAGCTAAACAACTACCCACATCAGCTATCGGGAGGTCAACAACAACGCGTTGCTATAGCAAGAGCGCTTGCATTAAACCCTGATATACTATGTTTTGATGAGCCAACCTCTGCACTCGACCCTGAGCTTACCGGCGAAGTGTTAAAGGTAATAAAAGCATTGTCTGAAAAACATACAACTATGATAATCGTAACACATGAAATGAACTTTGCAAAAGAAGTTGCCGACGATATTATTTTTATGGATGACGGACTAATAGTAGAAAAAGGAAATGCAACCGATGTTATTGAAAACCCAAAACAAGAAAGAACACGTCAATTTTTAGCACGAATAAATTAAGAACTCCAATAATAAAAAAAGCTTGATTTTTACTTAATTGTATTGTATAATAACATAGCAGTCAAAAAAGCAAATCAAAGATAAGCAATTTTGAGCTTGGAGAGATGGCTGAGTTGGTCTAAGGCGCACGATTGGAAATCGTGTTCAGGCTAATACCCTGACGAGGGTTCGAATCCCTCTCTCTCCGCCAAGAAATACACCATATTCCGAGCTATTAGCGAGGGATGTGGTGTGTTTCTTTTTGGGGAGCAGGACAGACGAACCCTTTTGGTTCAGAATCCCTCTCTCTCCGCCACATCTGTTCGAGGTAAACACACAGTTTTCCTCGAATTTTTGTTTTTCATCACTTGTTAAGGCCGAGCCGGGAATAATCCCGTGCTCGGCTTCATACATTTCTCTCGCAATTTTATTTATCATATCAGCGATAAACTCAGCCATCCCCGTGCCTTGTGCATGCATTGATTTTGAAAACCATCCATTGCTGGTGTAGATATTCGCGAGTAAATATAAATTTTCACTCGGGTTGAAAGACATTAGCCGTAAGTAATTTTTATGTTATTTTTTCTAAATTTGTGTTAGAATAGAATTATTAATTTTTCTCGTCAAATCAAAAGGACTTTTTTATGTATAAAATAATGGTTGTAGAGGATGACACAGGCATAGCTTCTTTGATGAAGCAACAATTAGAGAGCTGGGGATTTTCGGCATTTTGTGTTGAAGATTTTAAAGATGTTTTGACTTTTTTCTTGAATGAAAAACCCCATCTTGTGTTAATGGACATATCCCTTCCCTTTTTCAGCGGTTACCATTGGTGTGAGCAGATTAGAAGAATAAGTACTGTACCAATTCTTTTTATATCCTCTGCCTGTGATAACATGAACATTGTAATGGCTATTAGTCTTGGTGCAGATGATTTTATTGCAAAGCCGTTTGATACCGAGGTACTTATGGCTAAGGTAAGAGCACTTTTGCGTAGGTCTTACGATTTTGCGGCCGACACAGCCGTGTTGCAACATAAAAATGTATTTTTAAACATCAATGATTTATCCCTTGTTTATGGTGAACACAAATTAGAATTGACAAAAAATGAGCACAAAATATTAATAACGCTTATTCAAAACAAAAAGAAAATCGTAAGCCGAGAAAAACTTATGGAAAGCCTTTGGCAAACAGACAGCTTTGTAGACGACAACACATTAACCGTCAACATAAACAGGATAAGAAATAAGCTGAACACAATAGGACTTAGCGGTTTTATAACCACAAAAGTCGGATCGGGGTATATTGTAGAATGAGTCTATTTATTAACTTTATAAAAGAAAAGCGCAGTATTGTCGCTGTGAATTTATTGATAGCTATATTTTTTTCGATTTCATTTTACCTTTATCGTCTGCCGCTTACGGCGGTGTTCTATCCGTTTATTGTGTGCTTTTTCATACAACTTGTTTTTGCAGCAATAAGCTTTCGCCACTATAAACAAAGGCATGATGAACTTGTGCTTACTAAGCAAAATATCGATATTTTAACTGAATTATCGATTAAATCATGTTCGTATAAAGAACAATCTTTCATTAATATTATAAACACACTTATAAAACAAAAGAGCAATGCGCATGACGATTTCAATTCACGGCTAAAAGACACAATACAGTATTATACTGTCTGGGTTCACCAGATAAAAACGCCCATTGCCTCCATGCGATTACTGCTACAAAATGAGGACAGCGCATTATCAAGAAAGCTCAGCACAGACCTTTCAAAAATAGAGCGATATGTGCAGATGGTTATGGTTTATCTGCGTATTAATTCTGATAATACAGACTATCTTTTTGTTTCGTGTAGCCTTGATAATTTGATAAAACAAGCAGTAAAAAGTTTTAGCACCGAATTTATAGAAAAAAAGTTAGAACTTATTTATGAACCTTTAGATAAAGAAGTCGTAATAGACGAAAAATGGTTTTTATTTTTATTAGAACAAATTATCTCTAATGCGCTTAAATACACACAAAAAGGATATATCAAAATATATCTGAGCAGTGAGGGCTCTTTGTGTATTGAAGACAGCGGAATAGGAATTACCGCACAAGATTTGCCGAGAATATTTGAAAACGGCTACACTGGCAACATCGGACGCATATATAAAAAATCCAGCGGCATAGGTCTGTATTTATGCAAAACAGTTTGCGATAAGCTAAATTTAAGCATAACCGCTGCATCAGAGCCTGGAAAAGGAACTACCATTAAAATAGCTTTTTAGATACCTTACAAAAATGTAAGAATATATATGTAAAATGTAAGTCAAATCAATGGAAAACAGGTGGTTCAATTTGATATCATCATTATAGAGCTAAAACAAGGAGAAATAACGATGAATATTTTACAAATTAACTCACTTCAAAAGATTTACACATCACGTCTTGGCACAAACAAGGTGCAGGCACTAAAAAATGTAAATTTTAACGTTTTGCGTGGCGAGTATATGGCAATTATGGGCGAATCGGGCAGTGGTAAAACAACACTATTAAACATTTTAGCCGGACTGGATAGGCCTACAAACGGCACTGTTTTATTGGAAAATAACGACATTACAAAAATAAAAGAAGCCAATCTTTCCACATTTAGACGCGAAAATCTCGGCTTTGTTTTTCAAGATTTTAATTTACTTGATACCTTTAATTTAAAAGACAATATATTTTTACCGTTAGTGCTCGCCGGTAGGTCTTACACGGAAATGGAAAAGCGAATTTTGCCTATTGCCAAAGACCTCGGCATAACCGACCTACTAAACAAGTATCCTTACGAGGTGTCGGGCGGACAAAAACAGCGAGCCGCAATTGCCAGAGCTTTGATAACAAATCCAAAACTTATTCTTGCGGATGAACCAACAGGAGCGCTCGATTCAAAATCTTCAGACGAATTATTGCGCCTACTGTCTGACATAAATAAAAAAGGACAGACAATATTGATGGTTACACACTCTACAAAAGCGGCAAGCAACGCAAACTGCGTGCTTTTTATCAAGGATGGCGAGGTGTTTCACCAAATATTTAAAGGCGAACGCTCAAACGAGGAATTCCACCAAAAGATTACTGACACACTCACCCTTCTGTCAAAAGGAGGGCTGAAATAATGTTTTATCCCAAAATAGCAATTAACAGTATAAAGGTTAATAACAAACTTTATATACCTTATATTTTAACGAGTGCACTTTGGATAATGATGTTTTATATCATATTGAGCATGGCAACATCTGAGCAAATTTTATCCTCCGGAGCAGGCGATTCTATAGTTATGATTTTATCGATGGGCGTACCGTTTATATTCTTCTTTTCTGCCATATTTTTATTATACACGAATTCATTTTTAAGTAAAATGCGCAACAAGGAATATGCACTCTACAATATTTTAGGCATGAATAAACGAAACATTTCACACATTCTTACTTGGGAGAGCTTTTTTACCACCTCTACATCTCATGTTATAGGGCTTATTTGTGGAGTTCTGTTTTACAAACTTTTTGAGCTTTTATTAATGCGAATAACAAAAGATAATGTTATTTATAGCTTTGATTTTGATTTTCAAAATATCTTTTTTACTGTAATTGCGTTTGTAGTAATTTCATGCTTTATTTTAGTAAAATCACTTTTAACGATACGACTAAAAAGACCGATAGAGCTATTAAAAAGTGAAAACCTCTGCGAAAAACCGCCTAAGGCTAACTGGCTTTTGGGGCTTTTAGGAGTAGTCGCACTATGTGTAGCATACTATATTTCTATTACAGCACACAACCCATTAGCGGCTATACAACTATTTTTTGTTGCGGTTATGCTTGTGGTAGTGGGCACATATCTAATTTTCATCTCAGGTTCCGTTTTGCTCTGCCGTATGTTGCAAAAAAGCAAAAAATTTTATTACAAGCCTAACCACTTTATATCTGTTTCCTCTATGGCATACAGAATGAAACGCACAGGAGC
>CAYJDA010000044.1:0-13651 GCA_964368815.1 uncultured Oscillospiraceae bacterium | reverse complement strand
ATTATTGTTCTTGTTCAGTTTATTGTTATTACTAAAGGTTCTGAGCGTGTTGCAGAAGTAGCAGCAAGATTTACATTAGATGCTATGCCCGGAAAACAGATGGCCATAGATGCCGATCTATCAACCGGACTTATTGATGAAGATGAAGCTAAGATCCGTCGTGAAAAAATTCAAAGAGAAGCTGATTTTTTTGGTTCTATGGATGGTGCTTCAAAGTTTGTTAAGGGTGATGCAATTATTTCCATTTTAGTAACATTTATTAACCTTATCGGTGGTGTTATAATTGGATTTTTAAACAACGTAGGCGATTTTACCACCATTATGAATATCTATTCAACAGCAACTGTTGGAGATGGGTTGGTTTCGCAGATACCGGCATTACTTATATCTGTGTCTACCGGTATGATGGTAACAAGAAGTGCATCTGAAAACAATATTAATGATGATTTTTCTAAACAGTTTTTATCTCAACCTAATGTTCTTATTCTTGCGGGTGCAACAATTGGAAGCTTTTTATTAGTTCCGGGGTTTCCAAAACTACAAATAATATTTATTGCTGCTTTCCTAATTATTATAGGTGTTTTATTAAAAAGAGGCGGTGGAGTTAAGCTTTTAGCAGATGGAAAACAACCGGGTGAAGCGATACAGGAGATAGCAAGCGAAGCGCAGTACTATAAAAATATCGAAAATGTTTACGGTCTTTTAACTGTTGAGCCTATTGAAATGGAGTTTGGATATAGCCTAATACCATTAGTTGTAGAAAGTATGGGAGGAACCTTTGTAGATAGAGTAGTAATGTTTAGGAAACAGTTTGCCACTGATATGGGAATTGTTGTTCCATCAGTATATCTTAAAGATAGTGGGCATATTAATCCAAACCAATATATAATAAAACTAAAGGGAGAGCAGGTCGCTAAGGGAGATGTATTGATAGACCATCTTATGGCACTTGTACCTCCGGAAAATGCTCCTCCAATCGATGGAATAGATACAGTAGATCCGGCATTTGGGTTGCCGGCTAAATGGATTAGTAACGATAAAAAGGTCAAAGCTGAGGTTTCAGGGTATACCCTTATTGATCCAACCAGCGTTATGGTTACACACCTCTCCGAAGTTATAAAAAAATATGCGCATGAACTCCTTACACGTCAGGAAGTAAACAATATTTTAACTAATTTAAAGAAAACTAATGAGAACCTTGTAAATGATATAATCCCTTCAGTCGTATCCTTAAATGATCTGCAAAAGGTTTTGAGCAATCTATTGCAGGAAGGAGTTCCGATAAAAGATATCGAAACAATTTTGGAGACGCTTTCTGATTACGCTGTTTCGATAAAAGATACCGATATGTTAACTGAGTATGTTCGTCAGGCCCTTAAGAGAACAATCTCCAGAAGGTTTGCAGAGGCAGGTCAACTAAAGGTGATAAGCATTGACAATTCTATAGAACAGACCATCATGGCGGCAGTTAAAAAGGTTGATCAACAAAGCTATCTTGCACTCGACCCTGAGGTGATTCAGGATATTATTAATGCTTCTTCTAAGGAACTAAACAAGGTTAAAGATATTGTTCAGCAACCAATTGTTATTACCTCACCGGTTGTTAGAATATATTTTAAAAAATTGATAGATCAGTTTTATCCCGGTGTAACTGTATTATCGTTTAACGAGATTGACCAAACTTTACAAATTCAGGCTCTTGCCAACATTGCGCTTAGCTGATTTAGAATTTTTTAGCAGAAAGGTATAGGTGTATGCCGCAGTATGAAAAGCCCACCTCAGAGGCAATGCATAATTTATTTGAACAATATCGAAAAACAAAAGACGTGAGTCTTCGTAACGAAATTGTTATGGCTTACAATTACATTGCTAAGGCAGTAGCAGGGCAAATGAGAGGGGTTTCGGCCAATTATGCACAGATGGAGGATATAGTTAATCAAGGCGTTATTACTCTAATTGAGTGTGTTGAACGTTTTGATGAAAGTAAGAATGTTCGCTTCGAAGCATATGCATTTACAAGGGTAAAGCACTCAATAATTGATTATTTAAGAGGACAGGATTTTTTACCAAGGCGGTTAAGGCAAAGCGCAAAGGAAATTAAGGAAGCTGAGTATAAACTTGGCAACAGCTTAATGAGAGAACCTACACTCGCAGAAATTGCAAAATTTCTTGATGTTACAGAACAACAACTCACAAAAACATATGCAGAACTATCTAAAGCATCTTTAATTTCACTGGATGAACTTTATCACAAGGATAAAGAAGATGGAGGGCAAGATATATCTGATGATGAAAATCATTTAGATGCCGGTATTTTTAGGGAAGAACAGCGTGATGAGATTATTAAGGCTATTAATACGTTAACAGAACGGGAAAGAACAATAATATCGTTATACTATTATGAAAAATTAAAACTACATGAAATTGCTAAAATTTTAAATGTCAGTGAATCAAGGATAAGTCAGCTTCATGTTAAAGCTTTAAATAAATTAAAGGATAAATTAGAGGAATATCTTAGGTAATAAGAAAGGATGAAAAATGTTAAGCGGATTTTATACGGCTGCTTCAGGGGTTTTGATGCAACAGCGGACCTTAAATACAATATCAAATAATATAGCTAACGCATCCACACCGGGAGCAAGAAGTGCAAGATTAGTTAGTACAACATTTGAACAAGAGCTCACCACAAGGCTTGAAACAGGCAACACCGAGGTTATTGGATCACAATCTCCGGTTAGGATAGTTGATACTGTTTTTACCGATTTTGATATGGGTCTTGTTCAGGAAACAGGTCGTCCTTTCGATTTTGCCATAACAGGAGACGGCTTCTTTTCTATTAATTTAGATGGATCAGACCAAATTGCCTATAGCAGAAATGGAAACTTTGATATTGATAATGAAGGATATCTTGAACTCCGTGGCGTAGGTAGGGTGCTCGGTGAGGGCGGAGAAATTTTTCTTGGCACAAGCGACTTTACCGTAACCAGTGATGGAGTTATTTATAATTCTGAAGGAAATCAAGTAGATACTCTTCGGCTAAGAGTGCCGGCAGATTATAATGATCTACAGCAGGTTACAAGTGGACTGTATTTTAACCCCAACGATGCACAGGCTGTAGATAATATTGACGGAACGCCGTTAACCGTTTTACAGGGTCATTTTGAAAATTCAAATATTGATCTGAACAGAGAATATACTCTACTGATGGAAGCTCAGCGAGGGTTTCAATCCTGTAGTTCAGCACTTCAAATGATTGATGTAATAAACCAAAAGACAGTATCGCAGATTTCATCACTATAACTAAGAGGAGGCTAACATGAACATTTCTTTTTATACCGGGGTTTCCGGAATGATTGCTTATCAAAGCAGGCTTGATTCTATAGCACATAATATGGCAAATATTAATACTACAGGTTATAAGGAAACAACTAATTCCTTTGTTGAATTATTGTATTCTCAGATTGATACAAATGTTGAAGGTGATCATCTGGTTGGTCATGGTTCTAAAACTGATTATACAGATGTGAATTTTCAACAAGGAAGTTTAAATTTTACAGGAAACCATACCGACTTTGCATTAGTTGGTGAGGGGCTTTTTGCTATAGAACAGCTTGATGGATCTACCGCATATACGAGGGATGGTAGCTTTATTATCAGCATGTTAGACGATGTTCCATATCTTGCTGACAGTACCGGGAGATTTGTTTTAGATGAAAATGGTGAGCGTATACAGCTTGAGGTTGATCCAACTACTGAAAGCATTGATATGACTCAGGTTATGGATAAAATAGGTATAAATACATTTGAAAATCCTTTTGGACTAATGCCTGTAGGTAACAATGCATTTGTAGAGACGGAAAAATCCGGTGCGCCAACAATTGCCTCTGGCGAAAATGTTGAAGGAACTGAAATTGTTCAATTTGCATTGGAATTTTCAACGGTTGAAATGTCTGACGAAATGGTAGACATGATGATTACTCAAAAAGGATTTACCCTCAATTCAAAGGTAGTTCAAACAGCTGACCAACTTCAGGAAATAATTAACAATTTAAGATAATTTTTATTTTAAGCATTGAAAGGATTAAAATGCCAATAAATAGTTATGATGATCTCTCGGATATTCAGCTTGATGTTTTAAGAGAAATTGGAAATATAGGAAGCGGTAATGCAGCAACTGCACTTTCTAATCTTTTGGGTAGACCCACAAATATTAAAGTTCCTAAAATACAAATCCTTGATTACAACATCGTTACCGAACGTTTAGGTGGTCCCGAAAAGATGATTATCGGAATGTTGGTTTCGCTTTCTGAAGACATTAATGGGATGATGCTTTTTCTGCTAGATCGAGAATTTGCACATATTACAATTAACGCTCTTTTAGGACAGGATCTAAGCGACTTTGGCGAGATTGATGAAATGGGCGTCTCCATGCTACAGGAGATTGGAAATATTATGGCGGCTTCCTATGTAAATGCTATTTCTATGCTAACTAACATGAGGATTAACATTTCTACACCTTCACTTAATGAAGACATGTTAGGTTCAATTTTAAGTGTGCCGGCTATTCATTTTGCAAACATAAGTGATAATATTATTTTCATTGATGATGGTTTTGAAATAGAAGAAGGACGTGGTAACAATTCAATTTTATTGATACCTGATGTTGAATCGTTAGATAGATTAATGAATGCCTTAGGAATGTAGCAAATGGGAAAAACTGTAGTAGTTGGTATATCGGATTTAAATGTAGTTAGATCTGGCGACAATCTAATTACCTATGCACTTGGTTCATGCGTTGGTATATGCCTATATGATTCAATCAATAAAGTT
Source organism: uncultured Oscillospiraceae bacterium (assembly GCA_964368815.1). GTDB lineage: Bacteria > Bacillota > Clostridia > Oscillospirales > Ruminococcaceae > CAYJBH01. The sequence continues at coordinate 8,821 of CAYJDA010000044.1, read as the reverse complement.
GCAGGTATGTCGCATATTATGCTGCCTACTGCGCAGGCAACGATAGCTAAAAGTCAGGAATTAAAATATGCAGATACTGCGATACCTATTTTATTAAATAAAATGATTGCAGCAGGAGCATTAAGATCATCCATTAAAGCTAAAATTGCCGGTGGTGCAAAAATGTTTGCAACGGTTGGAAATAATGATATTTCAAACATTGGCGATAGGAATGTTCAGGCGGTTAAAGCAACCTTGACAAAACTGAAAATTCCAATTATCGCATCTGATACCGGTCAAAACTTTGGTCGTACTCAAAAATTTGATGCTGACACAGGAACAATGATTATTAAGTCTGCACATAAGGGTGAGTGGAGTTTATAAAATTATCTTTAGATAATCAAATAATACATACATATATTGATTGTGGCTATGGATATTAATATAATAAATTGTGGGGTGATGTGATGAGTAATTTAGGTGATTCGTTAGAGAATAATTCAAACGAAGCAATATCTAATGAAAATGAGGTTGAAGCGCCAATAAGTAATTTTAATATATTAACAGACGATATTGTTATTACGTGCTGCATTGTAGAAAAATCGAAGGATATGTTAGCAGGTTTTAAGCTTGATATTAATAGAATTCTCACACTTTTTTCTGAAGATCAGGAAGCTGATGTTATTGAGGATCTTAAGAATATTACTGTTGAATTATTAATTACTGCATTAAATAAAAATGGGGTAAAATTTGGAATTGATGTTAATGCATTAAATAGAATTGTTGAAAGAGCTAACTATAATACCTCAAACCTTGTTGCACGTGGTAAAGCACAAACTGATGGCGTTGATGGATATGTCGTTGAACATTACAGTCGGGAACGAGATGTTAAACCTCATTTATTAGATAATGGTGATATAGACCACAAGGAATTGGGCCTAATTGTTGATGTTGAAAAAGGTGCAATTATTGCAGATGTAGTTAAGGAAGTCCCTCCTGTTTCCGGAACCGGAGTTTCAGGAAATGAACTGCTCGGACGTCCTGGAAAACCACCTGTTATTCCTCAGGGAACAAATACCAGTATTTCTGCTGATGGAACTCATTTAATTGCAAACGTAAGCGGTAACCTTGTTTTTAAGCAGGGCAAATTTTGCGTTGAACAGTTGGTTGTTATTAACGGAAACGTGGATTCTGCTATTGGAAACATTGAATTTTCAGGAGATGTTGAGGTTAAAGGAGACGTGTTTTTTGGATATACAATAAGCTCAAAAAAGAATGTTAAGATTACTGGTTCTGTCGAAGGCGCTAATATTTATGCAGGCGGAGATATAACTGTAGGATATGGAATAAATGGGCAACAAAAGGGGTTTGTTTCTGCCAAGGGCGATATTAAAGCTATGTTTATCGAAAACTGTGAAGTTTATGCAGAAGGAAATATAACATCTCAGGTTATTATTAACAGCCATGTTTCATCTGAAAAAGAAATATCCGCTACTACCGGTAAAGGTGTTATTTCCGGAGGGGAGATAATTGCCGTTAAAAGAATATCTGCAAATACCATAGGCTCCGAAGTTAATATACCTACAGTATTAAGATTGGGGATGACTCAAAAACTTACTCAAAACATACAAGAGCTTGAAAATTCGATAGCCGAAATTGAAGAAGAGATGGATTTGATAGGCAAAAATATTACCTATCTTGAGCTGTTGGAACAACAAGGACAAATTACTGCAGATCGCAAAGAATTGCTCTTAAAACTTAAGGCTAAAAAACCTACAATGCTTATGATTTTAAAGCGACTTAAAACTGATTTAGAGTTAAAAACTGAAAGTTGCAATGCATTCGAGCTGTGTTCGGTTAATATAAGAAGTGAGCTTTATCCACCGGTTAAAGTATTTTTTGGAAATTCTATTACAAAAAATATTAACAGCAACTATGGTTCTTCAACTATACTGTATAGAGATGGGGATATAACCATCGGATAAAAAATAGGATATTAATTTATGAATAGAAGATACCTTTTTATAGTAAACCCCGTAGCAGGAAAGAGTGATTCAAGTTTAAAATTAGTCCCTAAACTCCTTGAGTTTATTAAGAAAGAGAGTATAGAAGGAAAGATAGAAATAACAAAAGCACCAAATGATGCTTTTCATATTGCGCAGGAATATATAAATAAAGATGATAACATTAGAATAGTAAGCTGTGGGGGAGACGGTACACTTAATGAAATTGCCAATGCCACGTTAGGGCATTTATTTGTAGATGTGTGTCAGCTTCCTTGCGGATCAGGCAATGATTTCATACAAGGAATCGGTGCAAGACAAGATTTTTTAAATCTAAGGGCTAACGTTATTGAAGGTGTTTCTAAGCCTATAGATGTTATTAAAGTTGGAAATAAAATTGGTGTTGCTATTTGTTCAGTTGGAATTGATGCAGATATTGCGTATAATATTCCGAAATATCGCCGCCTTAAAATTTTAGGCGGGGGTAGCATGGCATATAATATGTCAATTCTGGAAAGGCTTACAAAACCACTTAATACTAAACTTAAAATAACTGCCGACGGTGAAAAATTCGAGGGTGATTTTTTATTGGTTTCGATTGCTAACAGTAAATACTACGGCGGTGGTTTTTGCGCTGCACCCAGGGCGTTGATTGATGACGGAATACTTGAGTTATGCCTTGTTAGATCAACCAATCTTTTAAGAGTAGCAAAGGTTATTGGGCAGTATAAAAGAGGAGAACATTTCCAGGGTGAAACTATTACACCGGAATTAAGAGATATTTTTGAAGCACGACGTGTAAAAAGAGTTGTTATTTCTTCCGAAAATAATGTAGTTGTAAACGTTGATGGAGAATGTTTTAATTCACAATTAGCTGAAATTGAGGTGTTGGAAAAGGCTGTGAACTTTGTTATCCCATCCTGTATATAAATATGTTATCACTCCATTCAGAAAGGATTTGCTATTAGATGAAAGAGAAAATTAAAACAGTTTTTTTATGTAATCATTGTGGCGAAACTTTTCCGCGCTGGATGGGTCGATGCACCTCCTGTGGCGAATGGAATACCCTAATACAGGATGAAGTTAGACAGAAAAAAGCTTCCTCAGGAGTTGCTCGTTCAGGGGTAGCACCTAAAACCCATTTATTGATTGATGTTGACGAAAAAGAGGGTGGAAACTCCAGAATAACAACAGGAATTGGAGAGCTAGACAGGGTGTTCGGTGGTGGGATTGTTATTGGGGCACTCATGCTACTTTCTGGCGAACCGGGTGCCGGAAAATCAACACTTTTATTGCAGATATGTAATTTTATTTCTAAACGAGGTAAAGTTTTATATGTTTCGGGTGAGGAATCTATTCGTCAAATAAAACTACGTGCTAATAGACTTGGAATTGATGGAGAAAATATTATTCTTGCAACTGAAACATCAATTGAAGATATTTGCGCACTTATTGACTCAACTAAGCCAATCCTTGCCGTTATTGACTCAATTCAAACAATGCAGAGCGAATCGGTTAGCTCATCGGTTGGCAGTGTTACTCAGGTTAAGGAATGTACTTCCCGTTTATTATATTCAGCTAAAAGCAACGAAATTCCTATTTTTGTTGTTGGCCATGTAAATAAAGATGGTGCAATTGCAGGTCCAAAAGTTATGGAGCACACCGTTGATACAGTTTTATATTTCGAGGGAGATAAAACACTTCCCTACAGGATATTGCGTGCTGCAAAAAACAGATACGGATCAACCAACGAAATTGGTTTATTTGATATGACAGCCGGGGGACTAAAAGAGGTTACCAACCCTTCAATTACATTACTTGAGGGTAGACCTACCGGAATTGGTGGTAGTTGCGTTGTATGTACTATGGAAGGGTCGAGACCAATATTTGCCGAAGTACAAGCATTAGTAGTAAAAAGTAGCTATGCCGCTCCACGCAGAACTACGTCAGGTTTTGATTATAACAGAGCAAATCTTCTTTTGGCAATTCTTGAAAAAAGAGCAGGGTACCCGTTTGGTGCATTAGACGTTTATATTAATGTTGTTGGTGGAATTCAAATAGATGAAACAGCTTGCGACCTTGCTGTAGCTATGGCGATAATATCAGGTCTTAATGATAAAGCAATAAACGAAAGAACACTTTTTATTGGAGAAATGGGCCTAGGCGGTGAAATTAGAGCTGTTTCCCAGATAGAACAACGAATCAATGAGGCCGATAGACTAGGATTTTCTAAAGTGGTAATACCTAAGCAAAATGCTAAAAAAATATCCAAGATGCATAACTCTATGATAGAAATAATCCCAGTGGATTATATTTCAAGTGCTGTAAAGCTTTTATAGTTCACACCTTGATTAGTTTGCTAATCATAATTTCGGACAAATTCTCATATCCTTTATAGTAAAACAAAAAGGAGGTTTACTATGTGGGAAAAACAAGAGTATGAGATGCCGTCCGATGTTTTATTTGCACGCCCAACTAATCGTGCGATAAAATCCGGTATGATTTTTGCAGAAGATATTCCAAAGGTCGATAAAAAAAATAAACACAATTATTTACTGCTTAAGGTACAGTTTGCTATAACAGTTATTATTTTTCTTTTAGTAATAATAATAAAAACCTTACTTCCAATTCAGTTTGCCGAGCTACAAAATAATTATAAATTAATAATAGGTAACCCATTAACATTGGAACAAGAAGAACTTTTTATAAATGTTGTTGATGAAACAAATCTTGACGATAAAGAAGATGAATATGGTGAAGAAAATATAGAAATAACCCTACCTCAATCCGTGTCAAGTCAGGCTGCACAAGGATCGGTTGATTCAAGTTATGAAAAATTTATATCTACTCCAACGAGTGAAACGGAATATATTTTACCAATAGATGTTGTTTCTCCGCTAAAAACCGGAACTATAACCAGTGAATTTGGGTCAAGAATAAGCCCAATTACAGGTCAGCCCGAATTTCATACAGGTTTGGATATTGCTGCAGCGGAAGGAACCGAAATCCTATCGGTAGGAGACGGTATAGTAACCGAAGCGGGTTTTGATTCTATAAGTGGATATTATGTAAAAGTTGAGCATGATTCTGGATTCATTTCCGGATATGCTCATCTTGAAAGCTATTCGGTAAACAATGGTGATGTTGTGCAAGCGGGCGATATAATCGGAATTATTGGTTCAACAGGTGCATCGACCGGAACACATTTACATCTTTCCTTTGTTCTTGACGGTATAAGAGTTAACCCGATGTATGCATATCCTAATGGCATTTTTAGTTAGTATCGGATGCTCTGCTATTCCATTACTTGTAGCATTGTTTGCAGGACTATACTACGGAGGAACAATAGCAGCATACGGGTTATATGCAGCGATAACACATGAACTTGGCCATATAGTTGTATATATTCTCATTTATAAATCATTTCCGAAAATCACTCTAAAATCCGGCGGTGTGGCCATAGAAATGCCAAAGGCATCAAGATTTAATTGTGCTATGCTTTTGTCGGCTGGAGTGGCAGCAAACATTTTAGCAGTTATAATATCTGCCGTAGCATTTACTATTAAACCAAGTTATAACGGATATTTTTTTGCTTTTGCAAATATAGTTGTAGCACTATTCAATTCTTTGCCATTTTCATTTTCAGATGGGGGAAGATTGTTGTCGCTCTTTTCGCCGACATGGATTCTACCGTATCTTGACCAGATGTTTGCTGTTTCATCGGCGTTGTTACTATCATTTTTATTTTATATGATACTTAATAATGGGTCTATGGTATTGCAAATTTCTTTAATAGGGATTATAATTATAATCACGATAAAAATTTGGATTGATTATAATGATAAAAAAGGAGCTTGAAAGAATCCTGCCTCGTGTTCAAAAACCGGCAAGATATATAGGCGGTGAAAGATTATCAACAATAAAGGATATCAATAATGTAGATATAAATTTTGCATTTTGTTTTCCAGACAGTTATGAGATAGGTATGTCACATCTCGGGTTAAAAGTTTTATACGAAATAATGAACTCAGAGGATTGGCTTTGGTGTCAACGCGTTTTTATGCCAATGCCGGACATGAGAGAACAGCTTATTAATGAATCTTTAAAATTATTTTCTTTAGAAGAAAAAAGAGCACTTAATGAGTTTGATATAGTTGGATTTACGCTACAATCAGAACTTACCTACACCAATATCCTTGCAATGTTATCTCTTGCAGATATTCCTTTATTTAGTGAAGAAAGAGCAGAGCAATATCCGCTGATAATTGCAGGTGGCCCATGTGCTTGCAACCCAGAACCGCTTGCTGATTTTTTTGATTTATTTATCTTGGGAGAAGGCGAACGAATTACTGTAGAAGTATGCCATGTTTTAAATGATGCAAAAAAAAGCGGAAGTTCAAAAAAGGAAACACTAAAAACACTTTCACAAATTCGTGGTGTTTATGTACCATCGCTATATGAGATTTCATATAATGATGACGGAGTAATAAAAAATGTAACATCAAATAATGCTCCCTTGCCGGTAAAAAAAGCTTGGGTTAAAGATTTTAATACTTTTAGTCCTCCAACTGAATTTACGGTTCCGATGATTGGAGCTATCCACGATCGAGCACAGATTGAAATATTACGTGGCTGTATAAGAGGATGTCGTTTCTGTCAAGCTGGATATATATATCGACCATTTAGAGAACGCTCTGTCGATATGCTATGTAATTCGGCTAAAAGCATCTGTGAAAAAACAGGTTATGATGAAATTTCTTTAACTTCTCTTTCAAGTAGTGATCATACAGAACTTGAAGGGTTGCTTGATAAACTGTTAGACTGGACACAACAGGAGAAAATAAATCTTTCACTACCGTCTCTTCGAGTTGATAATTTTAACGAAGGATTAGCTGAAAGAATAAGTAAGGTAAGACATAGTGGATTAACCTTTGCACCGGAAGCGGGAACCCAGCGTTTAAGAGATGTTATTAATAAAAATATTACCGAGGAAGAGCTTTATAATACGGTTATTACTGCATTTAATTCGGGATACAGCTCGGTTAAGCTATATTTTATGATGGGTCTTCCTACAGAGACTGATGAAGATATTATCGGTATAGCAGAGATGGCAGGCAAGGTTGTGGACTGGTTTTATCAAAATCCTAATCGCCAAAAGGGGAAGGGGATTAGCGTTACTATAAGTGTTAGTTGTTTTGTTCCAAAACCCAACACTCCGTTTGAAAGGGTTGGGCAGGACAGCTATGATGAACTTCGGCGCAAGCAAAAGTTGCTGTTATCCTCTGTGAAAAGTAAAAAAATATCTGTTAACTATCACGACGCAGATGTATCAGCGGTTGAAGCGGCATTAGCAAGAGGAGACCGAAAAATGTCTGCAGTTATTCATTCGGCGTTTAATTTGGGATGTAGTATGGATGGATGGCACGAACATTTTAACTATAATTTGTGGCAACAAGCGTTTAAAGACAATGGTATGCAACAGGAATTTTATTCATCAAGAGAACGAGATAATAACGAAGTATTGCCATGGCAACATATTGATTACGGAGTTACAAGAGAATTTTTAAAATCAGAATATAATAAAGCATTAAAAGGAGAAACTACACAACCTTGCAATATTCACTGTGCCGGTTGTGGCATGAAATCCGAAACTGAGGGGGTGAAGTGTGTTTGTAATTAGAGCAAGATTTGCTAAATATAATGAATGTGCGTATATATCACATCTTGACCTTCAAAGGGTAATGTCAAGAGCATTACGCCAAAGCGGCGTTCCTGTCTGGTATTCAAACGGATTTAATCCACATATTTATATGACATTTGCATTACCGTTATCCTTAACACATGAATCTGTTTGCGATGCTGTTGATTTTAAAAGTGAGGAAACTGCTCAACGGGATTGGATTAACAAAATTAATGATTGTTTGCCAAACGGAATAAAAATAATTTCTATTTATAATGCCGCCACCAAGCCAAAAGACATTTCATTTGCTGTTTATTCTATTAGATCAAGAACAGGAGAAAAATATTTTGCAGAGGCTGTTGAGCAATATAATTCATTAGAAAAAATTAAACTCATTAAAAAAACAAAACGTAGCGAGAAAGTTATAAATATAAAAGAATATATATCGAAGCTTAATATTAACCCGGTAACAAATGAACTTGAAGTAAAACTTCCTGCAGGTGAAACAACAATTAGTCCAACTATATTAGTTGATTATCTGGAGTCTTTAAAAGATATGAACAAAGGTGATTTATCTGTAATAAGAACTTCTATCTTAAATAATGAAAAAAATGAATGGATTTAGCATTACAAAATAACTGCCTTATTATTTGTAAAAAATGATGTATAACGTTAATTGTGTCTTTGTACAGCGAAAAAAAAAGGAATAAGTAGCAAAATTTGATCTAAAAAAGAATATTTAGTAAACATAAATAAACAAAAATTCAAAAAAAGCTTGCATTATTGCTCAAAATCTGGTAATATATTATAGGTATTAATGCATAATAATAAATATTATAACACAAGGGAGGTGTAATAATGGCAAAATGTGATTGCTGCGGCAAGGGTGTAACCTTTGGAATCAAAATTTCACATTCGCATCGTAGATCTAATCGTACATGGAAACCTAATGTTAAAAGGGTTAAGGCAGTTGTTGGCGGTTCTAACAAATACATTCACGCATGTACTCGTTGTCTTCGTAGCGGAAAGGTAACAAGAGCAATATAATTAACTTAAGCCGGATGGATATTTTCCATTCGGCATAAGATTTATTTAAATAACAATGTGCACTCGTGGCGGAATCGGCAGACGCGCTAGATTCAGGTTCTAGTCGGGGCAA
>CAYJDA010000043.1:0-14229 GCA_964368815.1 uncultured Oscillospiraceae bacterium | reverse complement strand
CTCCAAGAGGAGCAATAAGCTCAAGGAAGGCGACATTACTGCCAAAGGCAGTAATGAGCAAAAGGAAAAGCAACATCGCTCCAAGAGGAGCAATAAGCTCAAGGAAGGCGACATTACTGCCAAAGGCAGTAATAAGCAAAAGGAGCGATAAGCCCAAAAAGAACTTAGCAGGAGGGAAATATTGTGTTTTTCTATGGCATTGCCGTAGGAAATGCTGTAGAAAATGACGAACGAAGTGAGTCAAGCAATATTTCTGCGGCTCCCCGTTAGGGGAGACGATTTAGTCAAACATCATATTCATATAAAAATTATCGATTTTAAAATTTTTATTTAATATACATATTGAGCCATAACCAAAGGTTGTTGATAACGAATTATCTGTAAATAACGGATGATCCATAGCGGTGTGAACCGTAACTCTATCGCATCCTTCCATCCTGCCGACAACCGACATTAAGGCGGCAACGTTATAGATATCATCCGAAAAAAGTTCTCTAAAAATTATTCCGTTTTCAGAGGAATGAAAAACCCCATACCCGTTTGGCATAACAGCAATAACTGCATTTTTACGTTGCCAATACCCGCAATAAGCGCGGTAAATTTCGTTAGAGAAGGTTAGGTAGTCTCCTTTAATATAGCGAGCCCTAAGCGTTGTTAACGGTTCCAGCTCTACCGGAGTAAACTCAACGTTTGGTATGGACAGATTATTTACTGCAAATTCAGTTTGTCGTAAAGTTGTGCAGCTATTAAATCCGGTGATAGACAACCAACTCTCGGCAGGAGTATCCACGGCCGGCGTTGTTGTGGCTATAAAATTGGCGCCTCTTGCGCTTAATATGTGTTTTGCATATTCGATGAGCTCGGAAGCAACTCCGGCCAACAAAAAAGAAGGCTCAACCGACATAGGTTGCATAAAAAATCCGGGACACCCCGATACAGATACCGGAAACAAATAAAGTATCGCCAAAACTTTATCTTCATTTTCGCAGATGAAGGTGTTATGTGGTAGTGAAATATCGTCGAATAATCTATCGGCATTCCATCTGCAATCGGTGGAGTTTAACAGCCGTAATAGCTTTGGGTGTTCCTCCGGCCTTGCCGCTCGGAATATCATATTACTTTATATCCTTTCAGCATGTTTTAGTAACAAAGTTGTATACTTCCTTTGCGATATCCTCTCGAGAGCGCATCTCGGAGTTGTTTTGGCAGTGAACAACCCTCCAGCCAAGTTTGTTTGCAAGAAATTGGGCGGCCTCGGCGGCGGCATTTTGGTGGTTTTCGTCTGCTTCGTGTATATCCCTTTCTCCACCCTCGGAGTACCTCTTATCCATAAGTGAGGAGCTAACCTTTGGATCAACCGACAGAAAGATAACCTCGTTAGGTTTTGGCAGTCCAAGTTTATTATACTCAAAATCGAACAACCAGTCAATAAAATTCTGCCATTCTTCCTTTGGAAGTTTGCTACACTGGTGGATAGCGTTCGCTGTGGTATATCTATCGGCAATAATAATACCGCCACTTTCGTAAAAAGCTTTTAACTCGGTCATATATCGGCAGTATCTATCTACCGAGAAAAAACTTGAAGATGCATAGGCGTTAACATCCTCGGCATTATCAGCGAGCTCTCCGGAAAGATACATGCGAACCGGACCGGAGGAAAGGCTGTCGTAATCCGGAAATGCCACCGTCATTACCTTTCTGCCGTCCTCACAAAGTGCCTTATATAAAAGCTGAGTCTGGGTAGCCTTACCGCTTCCATCCAACCCATCAATAACAATTAATATACCCATAAATCAACTCCGAAAAAATTAATAAATATCATAAAGAACAGCATCTTGCCCGAAGGTTGAGGATTTTGCAACCTAAAAAACATCTTGACCGAAGGTCGGAGGATTTTGCAACCTAAAAAACATCTTGACCAAAGGTCGGAGGATTTTGCAACCTAAAATAACAGGCAAATATTATCCGCTTTGAGCCCGCTCAAATTTCTACCGCTTTGGTAGAAAAGGAAAATATTTGTATAGCAGCTTGACCGAAGGTCGGAGGATTTTGCAACCTAAAATAACAGGCAAATATTATCCGCTTTGAGCCCGCTCAAATTTCTACCGCTTTGGTAGAAAAGGAAAATATTTGTATAGCAGCTTGACCGAAGGTCAAGATGTTTGCATGGGCGCATAATTTGCCATTGTTTTTTTAATACCAACCTTTTCAAAATCAACCTCAACAATACTATCGCCGGAAAGGGGCTTAACACTTATCACAACTCCCTCGCCAAAGGCGGAATGTTTAACCCTGTCACCAACATTATATATAACGGCCTCTTTTTTAGGTTTAATCGGCTGTGCCTTATAGCTCGAGGCTAAGCTGTTGGTAACAGTGGGGTGGGTGTAGCTTGAAACATTGTATATGTCATGATCGCTACCTGTGCTCGGTATCTGTGTTGGGGTAGGCGGCTGTGCAAATAGATGCTGAGGAATTTCTGCAATAAATCTTGAGGCGCGGTTGTATTTAGTCTGCCCAAATATAAATCTCTTTGCGGCTATAGATATATGTAAGGTTTTTTTTGCTCTCGTTAGTGCAACATAGCAAAGTCGACGCTCCTCCTCCATCTCCTCGTTGTTATACCTTGATGCCTCCATCGGGAACATTCCATCTTCCAAGCCTACCAGAAAAACATTTTCAAATTCAAGGCCCTTAGCGGCATGAACAGTCATCATAACTAAACTCTCGCTGGAGTCATCGTAGTTATCAAGGTCGGTAAACAGTGCTACTTCTTCTAAAAATCCCGATATTGTTGCGCCTGTTTCCTGTTTTCGCTCGTAATCTGAAATCATGGAAACAAGCTGGGTTAGATGCTCCATATCGTCTTCACGGCGTTCCTTTTCAATGCCCCCCTCAGGGTTCATTAACATGGCTTTATAACCGGTTTGCTCAATAACGGCTGAACACAGCTCTGAGGGCATCATATTCTCGGAGGATTCAACAAGGCGGCTATACATTGAGTAAAATTTATCAAGATGCGCTGACGGGCGAACAAGAACAGGATAATTTTTAGCGTTCCTTATAACCTCCATACAGCTTATATCGTGCGATGCGGCAATATCCGATATTCTGTCTGCCGTGGTTGCGCCTATGCTTCTTGCGGGAACGTTTAATATTCTCATTAAACGAAGATTGTCGACCGGGTTTGCAATGATAGCAAGGTAGGATAAAATATCCTTAACCGCCTTACGCTCAAAGAACTTAAGGCCGCCTACCACCTTGTAGGGCAGTCCGCTTTTTGCGCAGTATGCCTCTATTGGGCCGGACTGGGAATTCATTCGATATAAAACAGCACAGTCGGCAAGGCTTGTGCCCCCGTTTAAAAGCTTGGATATGGTACTGCCAACATACTGCGCTTCGTCGTATTCATCATCGGCAGAATAAAAGTTAAGCTTTTCCCCTTCGCCCGCCTCGGTAAAAAGTGTTTTGCCCTTCCTTGCAGTGTTGTTTTCTATTACAGCATTCGCCGCATCAAGAATGTTTGCCGTGCTTCGGTAGTTTTGTTCAAGTTTAATAACCTCGGCGCCGGGGTAAACCTTTTCAAAGTTTAATATATTTTCTATGGTAGCGCCCCTGAAACGGTAGATGCTCTGGTCGTCGTCTCCAACCACACATAAATTGTTGTGCGGGCCGGTTAGCAAAGAAACCAACTTAAACTGCGCAATACTGGTGTCTTGATACTCATCAACCAAAACATATCCAAACCTATTGTGGCAATAGTCGCGAACCTCGTCGGATTCCATTAATAACTTTACAGTAAAAAAGATAAGGTCATCAAAATCAAAAGCCGATGCCTGCCTTAACGCCTTTTGATAGCTGTTATATATTTTTAGAATAAGAGCGTCTACGCTGGAGGAAACATCGCTGGGCGATAGCAGTTTATCCTTAAATCCGCTAATCCTGTTCAGCGCACTGCGATGAGGTAAAAACGACTTATCTATATCATTATCTTTATATATTTTTCTAATAAGCCTTAGCTGGTCGTCGGTGTCGTATATTGTAAAACTTTTATCATATCCTAAAAGATGAGAATATTTTCTTAGCAAAAACAGGCAGGTAGAATGAAAGGTTGCCGCAAAAACATCACCACCCATAACGCCAAGCTGCCTTTCGAGCCTTGCTTTAAGCTCGCCCGCCGCCTTGTTGGTAAAGGTGATTGCTAATATCTTATAGGGTCGCTCCCCTTTGTTTTCAATAATGTTTGCTATTCGCTCAACCAGAACAGTTGTTTTACCGCTGCCGGCACCGGCGATAACAAGTAACGGTCCCTCGGTGTGTTCAACCGCTTGTAGCTGTTTTTCGTTTAACTTCCTCAAATTTCACCTGAAAATCCTATTTTATAACAGCATCAGTATATCACAAATTTAAATCATTAGCAATTATTTTTTAAAAAACTGTTGACATTTATTTAAAAATGAATATAATAGAATTAGCACTCAAGATGTGAGAGTGCTAAAATCAAGAAAGAGGTGCTACGGTGTCGCTTGATGAACGTAAAAAACGAATACTCTACGCAATAGTATCACTATACGAGAGAATGGGTGAGCCGGTAGGAAGCGGACTGCTTAGGGAAAATATTGATCTTGCGGTGTCTACCGCAACGCTGCGAGCCGAAATGGCGGCACTAACAAGGCTTGGCTATCTCGCACAGCCCCATACATCCGCAGGACGAATACCGTCAACCGAAGGTTACCGATACTACCTTGATAATCTGATGGAGGCAAAAAGCTCTCTTAAAGCTTCGGTTAGAAACGAAATCGATCTTCAGCTTTCGGCACTTGATCACCAGAGCGATAGATTTATGCAGGGTGTTGCATCTGTACTTTCCGCCTCCATGAATCTTCCGGCATTCTCCACACTGCCAAGGAGTTCCGATATGAGGATAGCGGGGTACCGGCTGGTTCAGGTAGGACAAAACTCGGTGATAATCGTTGCAGTAGGAGCAGAAGGAAACCCGCACACAAGGGTTGTTAAGCTTCCCAAACCGGTAAATGATGCCGTGATAGAAAGAGCAACTGAGCTGTTAAATCGTTACCTGTGCTTTGTTAGCAAGCAGGATATCAGCATTTCGGCGGTAAGAGATTTAATTCAGCTGGCAGGCGAGGGTCAGGAAATTATTATCGGTGCCGTTGGTATTATAGAAAATATCGCAAAGGTTAGGGTATACTATGAAGGATTGCAACACCTTACCTATGTTGCCAAAAACGGTGTTCGACTCGAGTCCTTACTTTCCCTAATGGGTGATCAACGTGATTTTTATGACCTGTTAAAGATTGCCGAGAGCAACGGTGGCGTACTACTATGTGAGGACATTAACTACGGAACAAGCGGTCTTGCCGTTATCTGTGAAACCTACCGAGTTGGCGGCGGACTTGCCGGATACGTTGGAATAATGGGTCCCGAAAGAATGGCATATTCACGGGCAGTTCCTATAATAAGATACTATGCAAACAGAATAAGCGGAATACTAACCGCATAACTAACAAAGAGGTGATGGCTTGAAAGAAAAGAAAAAAGAAAACAAAAAAGAAGTAGTTGAGGAAATTATCGAAGAAGTTGTTGAAGAAACTGTTGAAGCTTTACCCGAAGAGGTAGATGAGCTTGCCGAGGTTAAAGCACAGCTACTGCGCTCGCTTGCTGAGTACGATAACTATCGCAAACGCTCGGTAAAGGAAAAGGAAGCGGCATTTTCAAACGGCGTTAGCTATGCGGTAGAAAAACTTTTGCCGGTGTTAGACACATTAGCAATGGCGGAGGGCGCTCCCTGCAACGATGAGGAATATAAAAAAGGAATAACCATGACGGTTCAAAAAGCCGGAAATGCATTTGAAGCACTGGGGATTACCGAAATAAAGGCACTTGGCGAGATGTTTAACCCCGAACTTCATGCAGCGGTTATGCAGGAGCCGGGCGAGGAATCGGGCAAAATCATGAAGGTTTTACAGCCGGGATACATGATAGGCGACAAGGTTATACGACACAGCACGGTAAGTGTTGCTGAGTAATTAAGTTAGTTAACTTAACAACAAAAAACATGAAAACGCGCAAAATGAAACAAGCGTTTAAATATTAGTTACAATGTCTTTAACACAAAGATTAAAAGGAGATAAGCATTATGGCAAAAATTATTGGTATTGATTTAGGAACAACAAACAGCTGTGTGTCGGTTATAGAAGGCGGCGAGCCGGTTGTAATCGCTAACGCAGAAGGAGCAAGAACAACCCCGTCGGTGGTGGCATTTTCGGCTACCGGTGAGAGAATGGTGGGACAGGTTGCCAAACGTCAGGCAATAACCAATCCCGGAAGAACCATCTCCTCCATAAAAAGAGAAATGGGCACCGATCATAAAGAAAATGTAGACGGTAAGAGCTACACCCCGCAGGAAATTAGCGCAATGATTCTGTCTAAGCTAAAGGCGGATGCCGAGGCATACCTTGGCGATACCGTTACCGAGGCGGTTATTACCGTTCCTGCTTATTTTAACGACAGCCAACGGCAGGCAACAAAGGATGCAGGCGTTATCGCAGGACTTGATGTAAAACGTATTATCAACGAGCCTACAGCTGCAGCACTTGCATACGGTATCGATAAAGAGAACGACCAGAAAATTATGGTGTACGACCTTGGCGGCGGTACCTTCGACGTTTCGGTTATCGAAATGGGCGATGGTGTTCAGGAAGTTTTGGCTACAGCCGGTAACAACAAGCTGGGTGGTGACGACTTCGACAAAAGAGTTATCGACTATCTTGCAGAGGAATTTAAAAAGGAAAATGGCATAGACCTTCGTGAAGATAAAATGGCGGCTCAGCGCCTTAAAGAGGCGGCAGAAAAGGCTAAGATAGAGCTTTCGGGAGTAGCCTCAACCGCTATTAACCTACCGTTTATTACTGCAGACGCCTCCGGCCCAAAACATCTTGACATGAACATGACAAGGGCAAAGTTTAACGAGCTTACAGCAGATCTCGTAGAGGCAACTATGAAGCCGTTACGTCAGGCATTATCCGATGCAGGCTTAAAACCGGGCGACCTACACAAGGTGTTACTGGTTGGTGGTTCCACTCGTATTCCTGCAGTTCAGGATGCAGTTAAAGGTTTTATGGGCAAGGAAGCATTCAAGGGCATCAACCCGGACGAATGTGTTGCCATGGGCGCGGCAATTCAGGCTGGTGTTTTAGGCGGCGACGTTAAAGGCATGTTGCTGTTAGACGTAACCCCTCTTTCTCTCGGAATCGAGACCATGGGCGGAGTTACAACAAAAATCATCGAGCGTAACACAACTATTCCAACTAAAAAGAGCCAGGTTTTCTCTACAGCGGCCGACAATCAGCCTTCGGTTGAGGTTAATGTTTTACAGGGTGAGCGCGAAATGGCGAGGGATAATAAGTCGCTTGGTATGTTCCATCTCGACGGAATACCTGCAGCACCGCGTGGTGTACCGCAGATTGAGGTTACCTTTGATATCGATGCGAACGGTATAGTTCATGTTTCGGCTAAAGATTTAGGAACAAGCAAGGAGCAGAGCATAACCATAACAAGCTCCACCAACATGAGCAAGGATGATATCGAAAAGGCAGTTAAAGAGGCAGAGCAGTTTGCCGCTGAAGATAAGAAAAAACGTGAAGCCGTGGATGCACGCAATGCCGCCGACCAGATGGTATTTGCAGCAGAAAAGCTGATTAAAGATATGGGCGACAAAATCGAAGATGCCGATAAGGCACAGCTTGAAGAAAAGAAAAACGCACTTAAAACAGCCCTTGATGCCGATAATGCTGAGGGCATGGCGGCCGCAAGTGAAGAGCTGCAAAAGGTTCTACACGAGATAAGCCAGAAGGTATACAGTGCCGCAGGAGCCGAGGCGCAGGGTGCAGACGGAGCAGAACAACAAGCCCCACCGGCCGACGACGGTGTTGTAGACGCAGACTTTAAAGAAGTTTAATTTTACGATAACATTAATAGTGAAGAGGGGTTAGAATCTTTACTTCTTCACTATTAACTTTTATCTATTACTTCGAGATTGTAGGAGAATATGGCAGATAAACGTGATTTTTATGAGGTTTTAGGGGTTTCTCGTTCAGCTAATGATTCCGAGCTTAAATCGGCATATCGTAAGCTTGCAAAAAAATATCACCCCGACATGAACCCGGATAATAAGGAAGCCGAGGCAAAATTTAAGGAAGCGAGCGAAGCGTATGAGGTGCTGTCCGATTCCGATAAGCGCTCAAAATACGATCAGTTCGGCCATGCCGGTGTTGACCCCAACTTCGGTGCAGGTGGCGGTTTTGGCGGAGGCTTTGGAGGCGGAGGCTTCGGCGGTATCGACCTCGACGATATTTTGGGAAGCTTTTTCGGCGGTGGTTTTGGCGGAAGTTCCCGTCGCAACCCCAATGCTCCGCAACGCGGTGCCGACCTAAGGGTGGCGCTTCATCTTAGCTTTATGGAGGCGGCAAAAGGTTGCAAAAAGAATATCACCATTAATAAGCAGGAGGGCTGCGATGAATGCGGAGGCTCCGGCGCACAAAAGGGCTCATCGCCTGAAACCTGTAGCGAATGCGGAGGTCGTGGCGTTGTACTTATTCAGCAGCGAACACCGTTTGGTGTAATTCAAAATCAGCGTCCCTGTCAAACCTGCGGAGGGCGCGGCAAAACAATTAAAAATCCCTGCTCTAAATGTCGTGGAAGCGGTAGGGTTGCAAATCCAAAAACGCTCGAGGTAAATATACCGGAAGGCATCGACGACGATCAGAGCATTGCACTTCGTGGTATGGGTGATGCCGGAATTAACGCAGGCCCTGCCGGAGATGTTATCGTGGTGGTATCGGTTGCAAAGGATAAGCTTTTCGAACGCGATAACTATGATGTTTGGGTAAAAATTCCGATAACCTATGCCCAGGCGGCAACCGGCTGCGAACTGGTGGTGCCTACAATTGACGGCAAGGTTCAGTATAATGTGCCGGACGGAACGCAGAGCGAAACGGTATTTAGATTAAAAGGAAAAGGCATAAAGTATCTAAACGGAAGAGGCCATGGCGACGAATATGTTAAGGTAGTTGTAGAGGTTCCAAAAAAGCTAAATAAGGAACAACGTGCGGCGCTTGCGGCATTCGAAGCGACTTTAAAGGATGATAACTACGAACAGCGAAAAGGATTCTTTAAAAATTTAAAAGATTTTTTCAGCTAAAAACCTAAAATTAATTCGAACACGGTTGAGTTTTCTCGGCCGTGTTTTTGTATTCTAATTGACAAAAAGCAACAAGTAGAATATAATAAAATATAAAGTTACGGAATGATTTAATGGGGAGAATGCTGTGGATATTAAGTTTATTAAACGCGACCAACTCAAGGAAAAACCCGATTTTAACAATCTTGTATTCGGAAAAACTTTTACCGATTACATGTTTATTATGGACTATAATGATGCCGAAGGTTGGCATGATGCCCGTATTCAGCCATACGGCAAGATAGAAATGTCGCCGTCGTCCTGTGTTTTGCACTATGCGCAGGGGCTATTTGAAGGCATGAAAGCATATAAAAATAACAACGAGGTTTATCTTTTCCGCCCAAGCGAAAACTTTAAGAGAATGAACGACGGGTGCGACAGGCTATGTATTCCCTCCATCGACGTTGATTTTGCGATTGGTGCGCTTAAAAAGCTTATCGATATAGAGCGGGATTGGATTCCGTCTAACGAGGGTGCGGCATTATATATTCGCCCCTTTATCGTTGCCGACGAGGAAGCCTTGGGTGTTCACCCTGCGGCAGTTTATCGCTTTATGATAATTCTTTCACCTGTTGCAAGTTACTATTCAGGCGGTTTTTCACCGATAGATATCATGGTAGAGCAGGACTATATCCGTTCGGCACCGGGAGGTACCGGAGCGGTTAAGGCTATAGGTAACTATGCCGCTTCGCTAAAGGGCCAGAGCCGTGCCGGCAAAAAGGGCTGTTCACAGGTTATGTGGTTAGATGGTGTTGAGCGAAAATATGTAGAAGAAGTTGGCGCAATGAATATATTTTTTGTTATCAACGGTGAGCTACATACACCGGCACTTTCGGGAAGCCTTCTTCCCGGTATCACCAGGCGAAGCGTTATCGAACTTGCCAAAAGTTTAGGATACACTGTATCAGAGCGCAATATAACCATAGAAGAGATAATCGAGGGAGCAAAAAATTCTACCGTAACCGAGTGTTTCGGAAGCGGAACAGCGGTTGTTATTTCGCCTGTAGGGTCAATAAATTATAACGGTGAGCGGGTTGAAATAAACGGCGCTCAAACAGGAACTACTACCGTAGATCTTTATCGCCGCCTAACTGATATTCAGTACGGCAGGGCAGAAGATCCGTTTGGCTGGAGAGTTTTAGTATAACTCTACTGCAAACAAGGTCGACTTCATATAAGGTGTCGATAAAACCTTTGTTTGTCAACAAATTCCTATAACGGAGCTGTTGACAAAGCCGGCTTCGCAAAAAGCGGCGGCAAAAATTCCGTCATATGTCACAAAAATGCTCATTAATACACAAAGTATTGCTTGCGCTTTTTGTTTAATCTGACAAAAATTTTGCTCTTGCTTTTGCAAAACCTTTGTTTGTCAACAGCTCCATAACGTTACACCCTTGATAAAGGTGTTTAGTGAAAAAATATATTATTATTCGACTTGTAATTCTTGGGATTATTGCTTCGGTATTGTTGATGTTCGCTACCGGATATATTCAGCTTGATGCCGCAATGGACAGCTATAATAACACCGCAGAGTTACAACTGGAGCGCTTAGAGGAAATATTACTGCAAAACGATGAGGACATATTGGTTTTGCAGGAAGATTTAAAGCAGGAGTATATTGTTCGTGCTAAAGCTACCGCATACATTCTTGCGCAAAATCCCGAAATAATAAATGACAAAGAGGAACTTGAAAAATTACTCTCCTTGCTTCAGATAGATGAAATACATTTGTTTGATAAGGAGGGTGTTATCTATGCCGGAACTGTTGAGAGATATCATGGGGTTGATATGTACAGTGGCGAGCAGATAGGCTTTTTCTTGCCGATGTTAGACGATACAGAGCTGGAGCTTGCACAGGATGTTACTCCAAATACCGCCGAGGCAAAGGAAATGCAGTATGTAGCGGTATGGAGTGAAGATAAGGAATATATCGTTCAGGTTGGACTGGAACCGCTTAGAATGTTGGAGGCTATAGAGCAGAACAGTTTAGCTAATCTGTTTGAAAATTTAATACCAAGTGCCGGAACTACTCTTTTTGCTATACAGGCACATACCGGATACATAATTGCCTCCACCGATGCAGGTTTAAATGGATTTAGCATACACAACTTTATTGAGTTTGACCCTGAAAATATCGATAATACAAACAGCTCTACCCATATAAACGGGGTAGATGGAATAGCTCGCTTTCACCGTTATGGGGATATTGTTCTCGGAGTGAATGAGGAGATAAACTTGATATTCGGCATAGCTTACAACAATGTGTTGGTAGTTATTCTGAGCGCGGTTGCAATCTCGGCATTAATAATTATTCTTATATATCTTCTTCTCGATAAAAAGGTTATTAAAGGAATCGAAAAGCTTAACAACGGAATGCACCGCATAACTCAAGGAGATATTGATTTTAAAATGGCGGTAACCGGACTTGTTGAGTTTGAGGCATTAAGTGAAAACGTAAACAGTATGGTTAAGAGCATCTCCAATTCCTCGGGCAGGCTTTCAACAGCACTAAAATATGTAAATATTCCAATCGCGGTTTACCAGTGCAGGCAGGATACGGTTTTTGTAACCAGTAAGATGAGCGAAATACTGTCACTTTCGCAGACGATTAATAATGGACGGATGGAAAACAGCGTTGCATTTATTGATGTTATTAATAACATAAAATCTAATCCGTATCCGGGCGAAAAAGAGGTGTACAGCTATGAAGTAGACGGCAAAACAAAATTTTTAAAGCTGACCGCTTACGAAGAGGAAGCCGAGAGCTGGGGAATTATTCTGGATGTTACCGACGAGATTAACGAAAAGCAGAGCATACGGCATGAGCGGGATATCGACTTTTTAACCGGAATATATAACCGACGAGCATTTTTAGAAAAAGTTGCCGAGCTATCTGTTGAAGAAAACGAATTAAAATCTGCCGTTGTTGTGATGATGGATCTCGACAATTTAAAGTATGTTAACGACTCCTGGGGGCATATTTACGGCGATAAATATATCTGTAAGGCAGCAGAGGTGTTGAGTAATTTTAATTACGATAAAAAAATATGCGCGAGGTTTAGCGGTGATGAGTTTGTGATTATGCTATACGGGGCTAACGATGAAGAACAGCTAACCCTTAAAATTGCCGAGCTTAAACAGGGTTTTGATAACGCATATATTAATAATCCTAACAATGAAAAACATTCTGTTGCCATATCCGGCGGATATGCGTTTTATCCCTCACAAGCCACCGATTTTAAGGTTGCGTTACACCTTGCGGATACCGCTATGTATGAGGTTAAGCACGGTAAAAAGGGAGAGTTTAAAAAAATCGGCGAGCAGGAAATACACCAGCAAGCATAGCCAACAGCCCGGCGACAGTGTTAATTCATGTCATAGGGCGATTGAATAGATAGGGAAATAGTGAAAAAAGCAATAAATATATTAGCCACACTCATAGGCATCGCCATTGTAGGTGCTATGGGTTATTACATAGGAAATGCTACGTCAGAAAATTATTTTATGATAATCATCGCCGCAGTCTCTTTGGTAGTATCTATATTTCTTCAGGTAATAATACACGAGTTGGGGCATCTAACGGCAGGACTTGCCTCGGGATATAGCTTTCACAGTTTTAATGTTTTAGGGTTTGTACTTTTATTTGAAAACAATAAACCAAAAATAAAGCGCCACCGCATGGCGGGAATGGGCGGCCAGTGCATCATGCAACCTCCCATTAAAGGGGAGCAGGACGCTCCTTTTTCCCTATACCTTGCCTCCGGTGTTATTTTTAATATTATTTTTTCCACCCTATCGCTTGTGCTTCTTAGCATTGATAACGGCCTCATAAATGTGTCGGTGGTTGTGTTTTGCGCTGTTGGCTTGCTTTTCGCTATAATGAACGGCATTCCCTTTGGCAAAACGCAAATTCCAAACGATATGAATAATTTGTTAAAGCTAAAACAAAAACCCGAGCTTGTAAAATATCTCTTTATCCAGCTCAACGTTGCAAACCTTGCACAAACAATGCGTTTAAAAAATATGCCCAAAGAGCTTTTTGAACTGCCACCGGTCGAGCTTAACAACGAATTTCTTGCAAGCTCGGTTGCCGTTTTTAGATTTAATATGCTGGTAGATTCCATGCGTTTTAAGGAAGCGCAGGAGCTGGGCGATAAGCTTATCAATGAATATTCTCTTGTATCAATACATCAATTTATTGTATATAACGATCTCATTTTTCTGGAACTGGTTGGCGAAAACCGAAAAGATGAGATAAAAAAACTGATGCTAAAAGTCGATAAAAATATAAAAAAAGGAATGGGGGATTACCCCGCGATAATACGAACCGATTACGCGGTAGAGCTTTTGCAGCATAATAACCCCGAAGCGGCACAAAAAATACTATCAAGATTCGAGAAGGTGGCACCCGGTTATGCAATTAAAGCCGATATAGAATCCGAACGTGAGCTGATAGCATACGCCAAGGAGGCACACAAACTATTGCAATGTAATCCGTGAAACATATTTTGTAATAAATATAGAAAAAAATGTATTGACAATAAGGCGGTAACATGATATAATAACCAAGCACGTTAGGCTTGTGTAGCTCAGCCGGTAGAGCAGCTGATTTGTAATCAGCAGGTCGGGGGTTCGAATCCGTCCACAAGCTCCAATAAAAATGGGAGAATTCCCGAGCGGCCAAAGGGGGCAGACTGTAAATCTGTTGTCTACGACTTCGGTGGTTCGAATCCACCATCTCCCACCAACTCAAAACCGACAATCCAGTGGATTGTCGGTTTTGTTAGTTGGTGGAGAGAAGGTGGATTGCGAACAAGCCGTACGAGGAACAGCGTTTCGAAGAAATGCTGTGAGGAGTGCAAATTTTTTGCGTACCGGAAAAAAATTTAGGCTCGCGACACCTACTCTCTATCATTCACGCAAAGAGGTGCACAGAAGTCCAGTGGACTGTGTGTTTTGTTAGTTGGTGG
>CAYJDA010000042.1:0-15397 GCA_964368815.1 uncultured Oscillospiraceae bacterium | reverse complement strand
GTGTAAACAAAAAAAGTGTTCTTATAGGTGAAATCCTATAAGAACACTCTGACTGGAGCGGATGATGGGAATCGAACCCACACGACCAGCTTGGAAGGCTGGAGTTCTACCACTAAACTACATCCGCATTTGTTTAGTTCAACGTTAGTATTATACTATATTGTGTTGCTTTTGTCAATCTTATTTTTAATTTTCTACTTTTTGTTATACTCAGCAATATATTCTACCGGATATTTTGGGTGGAATACTCTTTTTATTCCGCTTCTGCTTTCCTCAACATGCTTCGTTACTCCGCCTGCGCCTGCCGATATTACTGTATGTAATTCGTCCATCATATAGACGTTATAAAGGCATTCGTAACCGCTTTTGGCATAGCCAACATTTTCGAGGTTTGCCGGCGTTTTTTTCTGGCGGTATATATAGTAGGGATTGTATTCACAGAGCATTTCATCACGAAGTTTCATCATCTGCTCTATATCCGGATTAGCGCTAAAGTCGCCGCCCGAGAACATCGAACCGCTTTTTTTGGTGAAGCTATGAACCGTGATGCTTTTCGGGTTTAGCTTTAGGCACTCTTGCAGGCTAAACAAAAACCCTTCGACGCTATCCCCGGGCAGTCCTGCGATTAGGTCCATGTTAATGTTGTTGTGCCCCTGCTCCTTTGCCTCGTTATAGCATCGCAAAAAATCTTCTGCCGTGTGATGTCTGCCTATCGTAGTCAAAACATCGTTGCAAAAAGTTTGTGGATTAATAGAAATTCTGTCGGCGCCCGCCTGTTTAATGATTTTTAGTTTTTCGGCATCTGTGCAGTCCGGCCGCCCCGCCTCTACCGTAAATTCTCTTCTTGAGGGAAAAAATTCGTTAACTGCTCGCATTAGCTCTCGCAATAACCCCGGCTCTATTGCCGTTGGTGTTCCGCCGCCTATATAGATAGTTTGCAGCTCTTTTTCTGCATAATTTATTGATATACCCTCCAGCTCATTTATCAACAGCTCAATATATCGCTTCATCTCCTTTTTGTTGTTAGATGCCATGGAAATAAAGCTACAGTATTTACATCGTGAAGGGCAGTAAGGAACCGATATGTAAAGGCTGTAGTGGTTGATGTTTTTTTCTATATTCATTTTGTTTTGGGTTTCGTAACAGCGCTTAAGAAGATCTGCCTTGTTTTGCGAAACATCAAAGCTTGTAACAAGGTCATCAATCGCCTGAGAATCGGTCATCCCGCCTTCAACTCGTTTGCGGTAAAGCCAAAGTGGACGCACGCCACACAGCAATCCCCAGGGCGGTTTTATTGCGGTATAATCCTTTAAAAAGGAGTATATAAACTCCTCAATATTATCGCTATATGCTAACCTTGCGCTAACAACACCTTGTTTTTTAATCGCCAAAAAAACCTTGTTTCCTCGGCTTCTATGATAGATGTAATTATCGCCATTTCGTTTTGTTTGGCATAGCTCGATGTTTGGGTAAAAAAGGCGAATAATATTTTCTACCTTATACTTGTTTATATAGTCCTTTAAAAAAAGCCTCATTTCGACATGGCTTCCTTCATATATGGATTAAAGAGATGCTCGTCTGCAATGTCGCTAAAATTTTCATGTCCGGGATAAACTGCGGTATCCGGTGGCAGTTCCGACAATTTTTTAAGGCTGTTTAACATAACATTATAGTCGCCACCCGGCAGGTCACACCTTCCGCAGTTATGGTAAAACAAGGTATCGCCGGCAAAAAGATGCCCCTTGGTGTAAAAACACAGGCTGCCCGGCGTATGGCCCGGAGTTGCTAAAACCAAAAGCTCGGTATCGCCAACCTTAACGGTATCCCCCTCCTTAAGGTAGCCGTCAGGCTTTATGGAAAACTGCTCGGAATCCTCCCTCGACATATATAGCTTAGCTCCGCCTCCACGCAGAGCCTCCACCGAGGTTATATGGTCGAAATGGCCATGGGTTAACAGTAACCTTAGTCCACTGCCGCAATATTTTTCGTACTCCTTAATATCAGCCGCAGGGTCGATAATAACGGTATCGCTTCCCTCGGTTAAAACAAAACTATTGGTGCAGTATGGCGGGCTTGCTACTATATGTTTAATGTTCATTCTTTTCTCCATTGTGTATAATTTACCTTCTGTCGATACTGTGGACGTCTTTAATCTTTTTAAGTTTAGTGAGAACGGTGTTAAGATGGTCAAGATTTGCTACCGATATTGTTATGGTAAAATCGGCATTTGCACCGTCGGTAGATTGTTTTGCATTTAGGTTAACTATAGGCACCTTCATGTTAGATAGTGCAACGGTAATATCGGCAAGTATGCCGTTTCGGTTGATGGTAGAGATATGAAGAATTGCATTAAAGTCGACCTTAACATCGGCGGCCCAATGTGCCGACAACCAGCGAACACTACTCTCGGGTGAATCCTTACCCCTTATATAGTTAGAACACTCCTGCTTATGGATTGCCACGCCGTGCCCTCGCGTTATAAACCCAACAATTCTATCCCCGGGCAAAGGAGAACAACACTTTGCAAACTTAACAAGACAGTTGTCGATTCCCTCCACAACAACCCCCTCGTTAGAGCGTTCCTTCTTTTCGGGTATAGCAAATACATCGGCAGGGTCCTTCGCCTTAAATATCTTGGCGTACTCCTCTTTAATACGCGACATAACCTTGGTCATGGTAATACCGCCATACCCAAGGGTGGAGTACAGCTCATCTATGGAGTGTAACCGTTGCCGTTTTGCTATGTCAAAAAGAACCTGTTCCTTTTCCTCGGCCGTAAAGTTTATTCCAGCTCGGCGAAGCTCCTTTTCTATCATATCGCGCCCCTGCTCGATATTTTCCTCTCGCCGCTCCTTTTTAAACCAGGTTCTTATCTTGTTTCTTGCCTCGCTGGTTCTAACGATATTTAACCAATCTCTACCCGGCCCTTTGTTTTCCGGACCGGTTATAACCTCTATAATTTCTCCGTTTTCTAAAACATGATCGATGGACACCAACCGCCCGCCTATCTTTGCGCCCACCATGCGATTGCCCACCTGCGAATGGATTGCATACGCAAAGTCGATTGCCGTTGCTCCTATTGGCAGGGTAATAACATCGCCGCGCGGTGTAAAAACATATACCTCCTGCGGAACCAGCTCGTACTTAATATTACGGATAATTTCGTCGCTGTCGGCTGAATCCCCGTCCTCGTAAAGCAGCTGTCTTACCCAGGATAACCGCTCCTCCAACCTATCGTCGGCGGTTACCCCTGCTTTATATTTCCAGTGTGCCGCAACGCCAAACTCTGCCGTTCGGTGCATATCGTAGGTTCTTATCTGAACCTCTACCGGTGTTCCTCCGGGGCCTACAACCGTTGTGTGTAGGCTTCGGTAAAGGTTGGGCTTAGGTGTGGATATATAATCCTTAAATCGGTTTGGAACGGGGTGAAACAGGTCATGAATAATTCCAAGCGAGCTGTAGC
Organism: uncultured Oscillospiraceae bacterium; assembly: GCA_964368815.1. Lineage (GTDB taxonomy): Bacteria > Bacillota > Clostridia > Oscillospirales > Ruminococcaceae > CAYJBH01. The sequence continues at coordinate 11,934 of CAYJDA010000042.1, read as the reverse complement.
AGTCGCCAACATTATCAACTATAACGCGCAGTGCGTAGATATCAAAAATCTCATCGAAATTTTTATTGTCCATAAACATTTTGCGGTAGATACCGTACACGCTTTTTATTCTACTCTCAAACCGTGCATTTTTAATGCCGCCCTCGAGTATTCCGCGCTCTACCTCCTGGGTTACCCGTTCGATGTAAAGCTTTGTTTCTCCTGTGTTTCCAACTGCTTCGGTTATCTCGTTATACCCAAAGCGGTCGAGATAAAAAAGGCTTCTGTCCTCCAGCTCCTCTTTTAGCTTTTTCATACCGAGGCGATATGCAATAGGCGCATAAACCTCCATGGTTTCGAGGGCTGTGCTTAGCTGTTTTTTAGGTGGAACTGCATCCAGCGTTCTCATATTATGAATACGATCGCACAGCTTAATTATCATAACCCTGATGTCGTTGCTCATGGCAAGAAGCATCTTGCGTAGATTTTCTGCCTGCTGTTCGGCTATAGATGAAAATGAAATTGCGCCAAGTTTTGTTAAACCGTCTACCAGCTCGGAAACCTCTGCGCCAAATTTTTTCTTAACAGTCTCTAAAGAAACTTCGGTGTCCTCAACAACGTCATGCAGTAACGCCGCCACTATGGAGGGGGTATCCATTCCAAGCTCTACCTGTAACATAGCAACATTAAGCGGATGGATTATATACGGTTCGCCCGATTTTCGCAGCTGTCCCTCATGTGCGAGATTTGCCATCTCATAGGCGCTGTAAACAGCCTCCAGGTCGATTCCTCGATTTTGTTCCTCAATTTTTTGTTTTAAAACTTCATAGGTCAATTTGCCAGCCCTCCGATAACCAAGCTATCCTGCAAATTCTTTTTTTGCGGATTTTCGGTTTTATATATAACTCCGTTTTTCTCGTAGATTAAACCAAGCTCTAACAGCCCCATAATTGCCGCTAAAACTCTGCCGGAATCCTGAGCATCAAAGCCGGATAGATACTTAGCGGTATCTATAGCCGAGCAGCCCTCAACCGATTTAAATACCCTAATCATAAAATCCCTGTTTGGATAAAGGCGGCTTTTTTCCTCTTCGGTTAAAACCCTGCCGTGATAATAATCCGAAAAAATTTTAACCGTCTCGCAGATAAGATTCGGCATACCGCTTGGACGAGTTTCCTTTATCAGTAACGATAAGCTATCACCTGACGGTGAAGCGTATATTGAGGTTTCAACAAGTAAATCCACCTTATCACCGCCGGAGTAGCCAAAGGATTGGGGTGTTCTGGAAAAGCAGGTTGCGCAGTATTTTTCATTTTGGTAAACAAAGAAAACGCGGCAGTGTTTTTCCTTCATGGAAACAACCTTTTCTATAACCACGTTTAACATAATAAAACAGGGTGTTCGATTTTCCTGCCCAAACGGCTCGAACGCTTTAAGCTTCTCCACCTCGTTCACGTTTAAAGCCTCGGTTATAAGGCCGTCGGCAGTAATGCTGCGTAGATTGCAGCTTGGCATAACCGAAACGGCATAGCGGTTTATTGCCGCCCTAAAGGCATCACAGTTTTGCCTTTTAATTGAAAGCCCTGCCGCAAGGGTATGGCCTCCAAAGCCAAGAAGATATTCGCTACACTCGCTAAGCGCATCATAAAGCGAAAACCCCTCGGGTGAGCGTCCGCTTCCTTTGCCCTCCTCACCCGAGAGTGAGATAACTATTGTAGGCTTGTTGTGGCTACGCATCAACCTTGCCGCGGCAAGGCCGATAACGCCCTCATGTATATCATCGGCAAACAAAACTAAAACCGGCAAACGGTGTTGCATCTCCGCCTCGAGGGTTAGCTTTTCGATAACCTCAAGCTCGGTGTTTCGTCTATCTAAATTGCACTCCTCTAACTTTTCGGCAAGGATATAACACTCCTCCTCATCCTCCGATAAAAGTAGCGATAGCGCCGCCGAGGGATCCTCCATTCTTCCGGCCGAGTTAAGCCTCGGACCTATGGTGAAACCCAGTGTGGTTGCTGTAACCTCTCTATCGTTCTGCTTTGCAGAGGTAAGAATGGCGGCTACACCCTCACTTGGCGACTCGTTCATAACCGAGAGCCCCGCCCTAACAATGGTTCGGTTAAGCCTGTTAAGAGGCATAACATCGCAAACCGTTCCAAGGGCGGCAAGCTCGGAATATTCATAAAGTATCTCGTTTACACTGCAACCCTCTAAAGCGGCAACAAGGCATAATGCTACCCCTGCGCCCGAAAGGGTTTCGTAACCGCTGTCGTCGTCGCTTCTTTTGGGGTTTACTATGGCATCAGCCACCGGAAGTGTTTCGGAGGGTTGATGATGGTCGGTAATAATAAAGGTAATGTTGTTATCATGTGCGAGCTGGGCGGCCTTGTGTGCCGATATGCCGTTATCCACCGTTATAATTAGGTTAACATTTTTTTCTATCAGCGCATAAACAGCATCTTCGGATATACCGTAGCCGTCCTCTATTCGATTTGGGAGTTTATAGTAAACATCTGCGCCCACCCCTTCAAGGTAGTTCATCAAGATTGCCGAGGCGGTTACACCGTCCACGTCATAGTCGCCAAAAACAACGATGCGTTGTCCGGTTTCTATCGCCTCAAAAATTAGGTCGGTGGCGGTATCCATATCCTTCATGCGAAAGGGGTCGATAATCTCCTTTTCGTTTGGGTCGCCCCTTTGTTCCTTAACCATATCGTAGAGCGAACCCCTAACGGTTGGAATTTCCCAGATTTTATATTCAAGATTAATCATTAAACCGTTGGTTGCCTCCCATAAATAGTTGATTAAGAAATTTCTATCGCTACGGTGTATTCCCCTATAGCAAAAATGTTATCAGCCGTGGGGATTTGAATTTTAATCGGAACTTCCTGAACACCTTGGGTTACGTTTATGTCGTCGGAATCAATTTCGCCGATAACGCTACCGCTGGCAAGGGTCTCCAACGTTTCGGCATCTCCTACAAGGGTTACACCCTGAACAATGAGGTTATCCAAATTTACCTCCATTCCGGCTATTGCATTTTTAATTGTGAAATCCTCCACAACAACCGTTCGCTCCGACATGTCTTCGGTATCAAACACTACCTGAGCCGTGTTAATATTATCAAGATTTGTAAAGCCGGAAGGAAGAACCACCTCAAAGGATTCTCCATAATTCATCGAAAAGTTTTTAAGATCGATATAGCCAAGCAACAGGTCTCCTGCCTGGTCGATATCGCCCTCACTGCCCGACACCCTTATCTCGGACGGCGTTATCTCATAGTTAAGCGTATCGATATCAAATCCATCCGGTGCATTAATAAATTCCACCTTGGTTTTCATCATTCCTATCTTTTGAATGGGAATGGATATTTCCGCCTCGGAGGCGCTTAGCGTTAGCCCCGTTGTTATTATTTCTCCTCCATCAACATCATAGAGCAGAATTTCACCCGCACCCACAGCACGCTCGTTAAGCGGAGTTGTGCCCTCATAGCTAACAACTGCAGAGGATATTCTTGACACCTCCGACCGAGAACCCTGTATCGTTATCTCTGCCGGGGTTGCTGAAGGCAATCCTGCGATATACCCTTCCTCGATAACAATATCACTAATATCTACCGACACCGGCATTGATATCGTCTCTATCCTATCCACCTCGATTTCGACAGATAACGGAGTTACCGACAGAATGGCAAAATCGGCGTAGTTATCCGCCTTGGTAACCGATATAGGAAGGGAATAGCTTCCGGCACCGGTAACATTATCGTATCGAACAACAACGTTAAAATCCGACGCCCTGAGACTGCCAACCAATGCACGCTCACCCGTTACCATAATATCAACGGTAGCCTCGGGAGTTCCGAGTATATTAAGACCCTGAGAGGTAACCGAAACCATGCCTACCGAAAAGTTAACCGGCACATCCTCAACAATTCCGTCATGCTGGGTTTCTATCGTAGTGGCAACAAAGTACCAACATACTATCGCAACCAGGATTGAGAAAATAAAATTAAACTTTCTCGACTCGAAAAGATGTGATAGATTTAGACGTTTAATTTTCTTCATTTTCACCCTCCTCGTCGTTCTGCTGTTCGGCAATCTTTTCTTTTTTAAACAGCCGACCAATAAAGTCTTTAACGTCCCGTCGTGCCTCTTCACTCTTTTTCTTCGGAACCAGCTCCTCTTCTAACATTGAATAGAGGCTGGAGCGGTTAATTCTTCTGATAAGTACGCCGTTTTTCGCCATAGAAACCGCACCCGTTTCCTCCGAAACAACTACCGCAATGGCATCCGTCATCTCGGCAATACCAAGAGCTGCACGATGCCTTGTTCCAAGGTCTTTACTCAGCTCGATATTTCCGGAAAGTGGCATAACGCAGCCGGCACTAAGTAATCTTGCGTCTACTATAATTGCCGCGCCATCATGTAATGGCGAGCCGTTAAAAAAGATATTGCATAATAGCTCGGTGGAAACATCGGCGTTTATTCTGGTAGCGTTGCGGCTGTATTCATAAAGATGAGAACTTCTCTCTAAAACTATAAGTGCGCCGGTATGCTTGTCTGACATCTGCTGAACAGCATCACAAACAGCGGTAACAGTCTTTAACCATTTATCACGGTATCCCTCATCGGTAATTCTTCGGGTGAATATGTTGTTGCCCAAAAATCTCGCCCTTCCCATCTGGTCGAGCCCGCGGCGTATCTCGGGTTGAAACAGCACGAACAAGGCAATTATTCCAAAATCTAAAACCGAACTCAGCAGATAGCCAAAGGCCTGTAATTCTATCGCCCCGGCAAAAACGTCTGCCGCAAAAAGCAATAAAATACCCTTAACAACCTGACTGGTGTTGGTGTCCCTCACTATGATAATTAGTGCATAAACCACTACCGCCACAATTAGGATATCAAGAACATCCTTTATTTCCATGGTGCTTATCAAGTATAAAGTGTCTGCAATCCATTCACTCATATTTTTGTCCCCTTATTTCTAATATGCACTTTTACATTATCTCTGCAAAGTTTAAACAATGCAAGCAATCGCAACCGAGGATATCCCCTCCTTGTTTCCGGTGAAACCGAGCCCTTCCTCGGTAGTTGCCTTAACCGAAACGCAATCATACGAAATTTCAACCGCCTTTGCGATATTTTGCCGCATATCCGCAATGAACGGCGCTATCTTAGGTTGCTGTGCTATAATCGTACTGTCGATATTAACTATATCGTACCCACTTTTATTAACAAGTTTAGCAACCTCACAAAGAAGTTTTATACTGTCTGCTCCTTTATATCTCAAATCGGTATCCGGAAAATGTTTTCCGATATCTCCGAGCGCGGCGGCGCCGAGCAGAGCATCGCAGATTGCATGACATAAAACATCGGCATCGGAGTGCCCCAGTAATCCATGGCTGTGTTCTATTAAAACGCCGCCGAGTATAAGCTTTCTATCTTCAACCAACCGATGAACATCATATCCCTGCCCAATTCTCATGCTACCTCTTTTTCTGTTTGCTACATCTGCCTCGGTGGTTATCTTTATATTATTCCTATCTCCCTGCGTCATTAAAACCTTGTGTTTCGAAAATTCCATAACCATGCAGTCGTCGGTCGGTGTTTCACCGCGGTATTGCTTGGCGGCTAACAGATAATCTTCCCGATAAAAGGTTTGCGGGGTTTGAACCGTTACCAATCTATCCCGAGCAGGTGTATCCTCAACAAAATCACCGCTCAGCAGCTTAACCGTTTCGGTTACCGGCAAAGAGGGAGCGGCAATGCGAACTTTATCCATTGCAAAAACAGTACGCTCGATAACCTGCTTTGTAACAAAAGGCCTCGCGCCGTCGTGAACTGCAATAATATCTCCGCTCGCTGTTTTAACACCGTTTAAAACCGAGTCGAATCGGTTTTCGCCTCCGAGAACAAGTTTAACCGCATAACCGTTTAGCTGATGTTTTATCTCATCACGATTTTCACCCACAACAACTATAATTTCATCAATAAAAGCACAGTTAATAAATGCTTCAACCGAGAGCTGTATAACGCTTTTTCCGGATATATTTATTAAGAGTTTATCCCTGCCAAAACGGCTGCTTTTGCCTGCGGCAACAATAACCGCCGAAATCTTTTTGTTGTTAAACATTTTTTCTGCCTCCAAGCCCTGAAACAGCCAATGCCGGAAGCGATATTATTAAAGAAATCACGGTAACTGTGGGGTTAAATATTTCGGAAAAAACTACCGAAACGATAACGGCAATTAGCAAAATAAAAACCCGCGCAATATAAAACAGCTGCCAGTTTTTGCTGTATTTTGCGGCTAAAAACAATAAAACATCAGCTAAAACAGCGGCCAAAAGACCTAAAACAAGCGCAAAAATCACCTGAGCTGACATAGCACCGGCTATAAGGTAGATAAGCCCGACTACGCCAACACCAAGGGTGGTAATAATTCCTGCTTTTATAATCTGTATAGGTTGCATAATAACACTTTTAAGGATAGATACTCCCATAATATAATTTACACCAAAACCAAAAGGATGTCAACCCCTAAACAGATAGTTCGGGCGTGACATCCTTAGCAGTTATATTATTGGGAAAAATTATTTAAGCTCAACCTTTGCGCCGGCGTCTTCTAACTTCTTCTGGATTTCCTCAGCATCTGCCTTGGAAACAGCTTCCTTAACAGCCTTAGGAGCGTTATCAACTATTTCCTTAGACTCTTTAAGGCCTAAACCGGTAACCTCTTTAACTGCCTTAATAACAGCCATCTTGTTACCACCAACCTCAGCTAGAACTACGTCGAACTCAGATTTTTCTTCTGCTGCTGCGCCTGCATCTGCAGCGCCGCCTGCCATCATTACCGGAGCTGCCGCCGAAACACCAAACTCCTCCTCGATTGCCTTAACAAGCTCGTTAAGCTCAAGGACGGTCATGCCCTTAATTTCTTCAATAAATTTTGCAGTATCTGCCATAATTTTATACCTTTACCTTTCTTATAATTTTAATAAATAATTTTTGGGGCATGATTATGCGCCCTGTTCTTCCTTCTGCTCGGCTATGCGGGATAGCGAAACAGCAAGTCCGCGAACGTTGCCGGAAAGTGCGCTGCAAAGCATGGAAAGAAGCTGCTCTCTGCCGGGCATTTTTGCCATTGCAGAAACGGTTTCGGCTCCAACTGCTTTACCCTCCATGTAGCCGCCCTTAATGGTAAAGACGCCCTTGGATTTGTCGCTAAAGTCCTGCAGAATTTTGGAAATTTCGATAGCATCGGCATCTACTGTTGCTAATGCGGTAGATTCCTTTAGCTGCTCGCAAAGGTTCTCGTATGGCGTGTCCTTTAGAGCAAGTGCAAGCATGGTGTTTTTAACAACTCCGTACTTAATTCCTGCATTGCGAAGCTCGTTACGAAGCTTGGTATCATCGGCAACCGAAACACCCTTGTAGTCTACAAGAACGCCGGAAGCAGAGGACATAATCTGCTCGTGAAGTTCGGCAACTAATTTCTTTTTTGCATTTAAAGTTTTTTCACTTGGCATGGTTTTTCACCTCCTTTATAATAATATATTAAAACCTCTCCCCAAAAGCAAGGGAGAGGCGACATTAAAAAAATGCCACTCTTCTCCTCGCGAGGCGAACAAAGTTCTTACGGAAAAAACCACCTCGGTCTTTGGATCGGGAGCGTTTATTAAATTGAACCCGGTAACTAACCTAAAAGTATCGGCTCGCTCTTCGAGCGAGACGTTTTAAACCCCGTACTTATTAGTCGCTAAACGAACACCGGGGCCCATTGTGCTTGCAACCGAAGCACTACGGAAATACTGACCCTTTGCAGCAGAAGGTTTTGCCTTAGCTACAGCTTCCATAACAACCGTTAGGTTATCGCAAAGTTTTTCGCTTCCGAAACTTGCCTTTCCAATCGGAACATGGATAATGTTTGCTTTATCTAAACGGTACTCAATTTTACCTGCTTTTGCTTCGGTAACAGCCCTGCCTACGTCCGGAGTAACGGTTCCTGCCTTGGGGTTTGGCATTAAACCACGGGGTCCTAAAACCTTACCTAAACGTCCAACAAGACCCATCATATCGGGAGTTGTTACCAAAACATCAAAATCTACAAAGCCTTCGTTTTGAATCTTTGCAACGATATCGTCGTCACCAACCATCATAGCGCCCGCTTCGGTTGCTGCCTTGGCGGCATCGCCCTTACAGATAGCGATAACACGAACATCTTTACCTGTTCCGTGAGGAAGTACAACAGCACCACGAACCTGCTGGTCGGCATGACGGCTGTCAACACCAAGTTTAATGTGAAGTTCTACAGTTTCGTCGAACTTAGCTTTAGCTGTTTTGCAGACGATATCCATCGCCTCTTCGTTTTCGTATTGCTTTGTGCGGTCGATAAGCTTTGCGCTCTCGTTATATTTTTTTCCGTGTTTCATAATAATTAATCCTCCTGTGGTAATAGCGGAATGTTCCTCCCACCTCAAATATTGTTTAATGTTTTATAAAGCATAATTAATCTGCTACGGTGATACCCATGCTGCGAGCTGTTCCGGCTATCATAGAAACTGCTGTTTCGAGGTTAGCCGCATTAAGGTCAGGCATTTTTAGAGTTGCAATCTCTTCAAGTTGGGCACGTGTAATGCTGCCAACCTTGGTACGGTTAGGAACACCGCTTCCGCTCTCGATGCCAAGAGCTTTTTTAATTAAAACTGCCGCAGGCGGAGTTTTTGTTACGAATGTAAAGCTGTGGTCGGCAAACACAGTAATAACAACCGGAATGATAAGACCTATATCTTTTTGAGTTCTCTCGTTAAACTCTTTAGTAAATGCCATGATATTAACGCCGTGCTGTCCGAGAGCCGGACCTACAGGCGGAGCCGGTGTTGCCTTACCGGCGGGAATTTGTAGCTTTATATAGCCAATCACCTTCTGTGCCATCTTTATATTCTCCTAAAGTTTTTACTCTTAAATCTTGTAGTTACGCTTTTCAAAATTAAACAGGTTTAATTTCGGAAAGACTGAGTTCTGTTGGTGTAGCCCTACCGAACATGGAAACGGTTACCTTAACTCTGCGATGTTCCATATCGATGGAGTCAACAACCCCAACAAATCCCTCCATGGGCCCTACGGCAACAACCTCAACGCTATCGCCAACCTTGTAGTCCAGCGCAGTTTCAACATTATCGAAGCATAGCTGATCAACCTCCGCCTTGGTAAGCGGAACCGGTTTTGAACCCGGGCCAACAAATCCTGTAACACCTCTTGTGTTTCTTACTATATACCAGGAATCATCGGTCATATGCATCTTAACGAGAACATAGCTCGGAAACAGCTTGCGCTCAACCTGGCGCTCCTTGCCGTCCTTAATCTCGGTCATCATAGCGGTAGGTACTCTAACCTCCTCTATCATGTTGGCAAGACGTTTGTTCTCAATAATAGTTTCTAGGCTTTGTGCCACCTTATTTTCGTATCCGGCATAGGTGTGAACAACATACCATTGTGCTTCTTCCATGGATTAGCCTCCCATCAATGCAAGGTCTAACAAAAGCTTCATAATGGTATCAAATCCAAACAATAAAAGTCCCATTATAACCACCACAACCAAAACAATGCCGGTATTTTTTGTTATCTGTTTTCTTGTGGGCCATACAACCTTTTTAAGTTCGCTTTTTACATCAACAAAGAATTTACCGGTTCTTTTAAAAACCATCTTCATTCTTGTGCCGAATCCAACCTTAGTTGCTGTTTGTTTTTCGCTCATTTACAGTTACTCCTTTCCCGAAGTTTTGTCCGTCTTTATTCAAATAGAATAAAGTTTCAGCGGCTCTTGGCTGAAGGGTCAAAACTCAAACCTTCTACTTAGTTTCACGATGAGCGGTATGCTTTTTGCAAAAACGACAGTACTTTTTAAGCTCCAGCCTATCAGGGCTGTTCTTCTTGTTTTTCATACTGTTGTAGTTGCGCTGCTTGCAATCGGTGCAGGCAAGTGTGATTTTTACTCTCATAGTATGTCTCCTTTTTATAGCGGTTTGTTACCGTGCTTTCTGCCGGTACTACTCCTCCCTCTCATCACATTGACCTTAGGTATAACGCAAACCAATTTAACTTTAAATAAATTTACGCTAAAAAAGACCACCCATAAAGAGAGGTAGAAATACTATAACATAAAACAAAAGCTATGTCAACCCCCATAAGCGGTAATAGTTGCTGTATGCATCTCGTCGGAGCAAGATTGTTTGCCGAATAAGATGTTTTTAAATTTGAAGTATCTGGCTGCAAGGCTATCTTAGCGAAAAAAAACAGTCTGACATCCCCGTTTACCCTAAACACCTAAATTAAAAATTTGCATTCTTTGTTTTTTGTTTAACAAATTGCGCAACACCGTTAATTACAGAAAAAACAATAATTATATATAATATACAATAAGAAGGGAAAAAGTAGCGAAATTCAAAAGATTGATTATTTATTAAGAATGCACCGTAATAGAAAACTGCTAAAAAAAATAAAAATACATATTGCATAAATTGTTGCTTTGATTTCCATTGGTAAATTAGTGATAATAAAGCCAATAAATAAACTACCCATGGTGCGCGAAAGATAGAAACCTTTTCTGAAAATGCATTAAATCCGTCTACAAATGATAAACGCTGTGGTGTATCGTTAAAGTTATAAGACTCCATGTCATCCCAACGGTTGTAATTGTACTCATTAAGTGGAAGTGGTTTGAGTGTAAGTTCAATAAATTTCATTTTAACACTAAAAAAAGTTCTTGGTTCATTTACAAAAAACTCAACATATCTCTTAAAGATTTCATCTGAATTTTCTTTAAGACCTATAACATTCCATGCGGCAAATTCGTAAATTGAATTAACGTTATTATAGTTTGCAACTTCTACTGCATTCATTGTATTACCCTCGCCGATAATGTCGTCTAGATAATCTTCATAATGTTCTTGTTTTTCAGCAGGTAAGATTCTTATCATGTGTACTAATTCCCATGTAAAGCCAGCGGCTGAAGTGTTAATTTGCTGTATTGAAAGTATGCTTACCACCAAAGATACCGAAAGAGCACCCAAAATCATTGCACTGCAAGTAAGCAGCTCCTTCTTTTTGCTTTTTTTTCGTTCTTTCCATAAAGGTATTAAGCAAAAAACAATATAAACAGGTAGAACTGTAAAAGCATTCTGGCGATAACTTATGAACAAAAAAGTCATCAGTGCAAGAATTGGTAAAACAATAAAAAAACTAAAATTAAAAGACGTCTTTTCAATATAAAGAATCAGTAAATATGAATACAACATAGCAGTAACAGTTACTACAGACATTTCATGGTAAACACTGTATGCTAAGAATGTAGGTGTTGTTAACAACAAAACAGCAATAGGCCAGTTATTTTGTGTTAATTTGATAGCTACTAAAAAAATTGAAAACATAAAGAAAAATGATTGTAAAAATGTGTAAAATGCCCAATTGTTTACAAAAAAGTAGCAAATCGCCATTAGAAGTGAGGGTGTTGGTGTTAACCAAATATCATAAGTTCCCCCTTGCAAAAGATACTTTGCATAGTCTAGTCTAACATAACTGTCGCTGTAAAATATTCCCGGGTAGGTAATTAATGTTAAAGTTATTGAAAGGATAAGTGCATATATAAATACAATAAAATATTTGTGTCTGTTCATATTATTAATAAATGAATGTATCTGTGTTAACATGATAAACCTTTCGTGTAAACAATCAAGATTTCAGCAAATTAGCATACTATCAGTCGGTGTAAACATATATAACTTTATTATTTCTAATCAGGAAAATCCATTGTGGATATAGTATATCTTATCTAAACTTTTATTGCAACAGTGATTTTTGTTCCAACCCTTATATACACCGTATATATTTTTGCAACATAGTTATTCAACTTAAATTTTTTTTGCATATTGTAAACTAATATAAAATACATTATAAT
>CAYJDA010000041.1:0-16297 GCA_964368815.1 uncultured Oscillospiraceae bacterium | reverse complement strand
ACCTTGTCGCAAAGGCATAGCTGATTGTTGCAAAATGTGGTATCGGTGTATCTAAATTGTAGTGCAAAAACCAACGGTATGCGATGTTCATCTCCACCTCTTTTACCGTCTGTCTCATCGACCGTATTCCGTACAGATGCTGCAAAAATGCTATCTTCACTATTACTACCGGATCTACTGAGGGTCTGCCGTTATCCTCGCTGTAATATTCTCCCACCATATCGTAGACTTCTTCAAAGTCCATCACTGCATCTATCTTTCGCAAAAGGTGGTCTGCCGGCATTAGCCACTCTATGTCTACCACCTTTATTTTCCCTCGCATATCTCTACTTTTTTCAAGCATTTTTTATTTTCCCTGCAACCTCTTTTTACCTTTTTATTATACCATATTTTACGAAAAAAAGCTATGAAAATCTATCGCTTTTCATGGCTTTTTTGACAGTCTGAGCACAGCCGTAGCTGTGCTTTTTTTATAAGTAGATATTATTGCTGTTGGCGTTTTTTAACTATTATCAAACCTGCTGTCGAGAGTGCGAGGACTGCTACTATTGCTATTATGATAATTCCTACGTTGCTTGAAGACTCGCTCTCTGTTTCTGTCAAAACGCCTTCGGGGATTGCTTGGTCTTCGATTTCTACATTACCGCTTGCGTCTTGTGACTCGTCTGCTGTTGAACTATCTGCATCAGTGTCCTCTGACTCGTCGGTGACTGTTTCTTCAGAACTGTCGTCACTTTCCGTTTCGGTTGAGTCTGCCGGTGCTTCTGTTACTTCGTCCTCTTCTTCGTCTTCCTCGTCTGTTGTGACGTTGAGATTCGGAGTCGGGGTTACTGCTATTGCTGTGTAACGAGCTTCGATTGTAACGCTTCCGTTAGGAATTATGACTGTCGTTGTTGCGGCGTTCGCATCTGTTATTGTCGCTCCGCCGTGTACTTGTAAATGCGCTGTAAGCGTTGCCGTCTTCACGCCAACCGAAATACATCTCGCCTGCCCAACTACCTGATGTAGTGTTGCCGGTGAGGTGTGTTATGACATCTTTTTCTTTATCCATGTCATCATACATCCAAACTTCATAAACAGAACCGATTGTCTCGGTACTCAAAAGATATTCGGCGTTAAATCCGCCCGCAGCCGACGGTGGAATAATTTTCATAGCAGAAACACCGCTGTGAATTTCTTCTGTCGTGACTTCCATCGTGGTGCTTGACACACCTGCAAATCCGTCTATTGGATTAAGGTTGAGTTCATCGTCACGTTTTTCAAAATCGAAAACGGTCGATACTTGGTCGAGCACCGGTATTTCGTTTTGTGGCTGTGTCGAGAGTGATGTGGGTGCAACCACAGTCGCTTCCGACTCGTCACCACTCGAAAGACCCAAAGTCGACATCGAGTAAGACGCTAATAGTATTAGTGCCATCGCGAGTGCTACAATTCTTTTTGATACTTTTTGCATTTTGTTGTGTTCCTCCGTTTTTTTCGTTTACATAAATAATTCGAACTTGTTTTGACATTTTTTCTAAATTAACACTCTATATCTTTATAATCTTATACAAGATTACAACATTTTCACAACTAAAACACGGCGAATTTTGCTTTTTAGGAGACAAAAATTGTTGTTTGCAAATTGAATAGAAAACACAACAATGTCGCAAACAAAATCCTCGTTTAGTGTATTTTATTGTACGTTATTTCTTTTTTGAGAATTTTGTATACGCACAAAAATACCCACAATCAAAAGAATTGACTGCGGGTTGTATCGGTTAATTTGTTATATGTAGAAATTCGGCTCAATTTCCTATCATTATTGCTCACGACATATTCCGAGAGCGAAGTCTATCTTTGCTTACGGCAGGTCAAAATTTGATATGTGTTTCAATAAAATTAAAACCCTTTTTTGTTTGAAGAATTTCTTATAAATCTTTTATTGTTAAGTTGGTTCACTCTAACTCCTCCAATACGTTTATCATCTCGCTCCACTCATTTATATACAAATGCTCGGTGTTTAGTTCGGCTTGCTTTGTGTGGTAGTTATCATACCACACCGGAAAAATCCCAACACTGCTTGAACCCTTAACATCTGCTATAGGGTTATCGCCGCAATACCAAACTTCGTTTGGGTTTAAATTTGCTTTTTTGAGAGCGAGTTTAAAAATCATAGGACTCGGTTTTCTGAAAATATATTCACTCGATGCCATAATAAACTCAAATTTATTGTTAGGCAAAAGTCTGTTTATTCTCTCGCTTAAAGCATAGCCGTTAGGAACTAATCCGAACACGTTTTTGATTTAGCCAAAAGCCCTGTGACTGCGTCAGCCTACCTCGTAAGGCGAAAGCATTACTTCGGTAAACTTCCTTGTCACAGAACTTTTGGCGGTATCAAAAATTCTCTGAACCTTACGCCCACAATTTTTGTGTCAGGCAAGGCAGACGAATGAGTAATACTTGCCGTATTACGAATGAGGATAACGAAGCATGGCGCAAAAATTGTATGCGTAAGGCGTGTTCGGATTAGTTCCTAACGGCTAACCAGACCAACCTATATTACTAATAACCGCAGAGCGAATCCCTTTGCTGTTTATGTATTCAAGCATTTTGTCGGCATCTGGCATAATTTCCCCATCTGCCACAGGCTACTGCTCACATACACGCCGATTTTCCCGCCCGAGGTGTATCTCGAGAATCCGTATATACGGTGAGATGAGGACGGCGCAATCGGGTTAAGCAGAAAAATTTAACAGTTCTTTATCCATCTCATAAAGTTCTAATTATTTCAATTTAGCAACCGATTCGCCCTCAACTATTTTAGTTTTAAAATGACTGGTGGTCGGATGGCCATCAGCGTTGCCGACAATTCGCTTGCATAATAGTTCGGTACTGTGCTTTGCAAGTTCACCGATAGGCTGTTCTACAAAGGTGATCGGCTTATGCAAAAACCTATTAAGACCGAATTCATCAAATCCCACAAAAGAAATATCGGTTGGATATTTCAAGTTTAAATTCATTAGGGCACGCAGTGAAGCTATCGTGATGTCATAGTTTGTTGCCATTAAAACAGTGGGTTTGTCCTTGCGTTTCATCAGTTTTATAAGGGCTTTTGCTATACTCTCTTCGTTTGATCCATCAATAATATATGATTCATCTAATCCGAGACCGTAGTCACTGACGGCACGTTTGTAACCATCAAGGCGCTCATTACCCATCAACATCAAGTTTCCTGTGGTCGTGATCGCTATGTTTTTATGTCCTAATTTCATAAGGTACTCAACACAATCGTATGTGGAGCGCACGTTAAGACTAAGCATTTGATCACATATCGGAGGAGTGACCATCATATCTATCAATACGGTCGGTATTTTTTTTGATAGTGCCGATATACCCGCAAGGCTATCTTTATTGGGTGGGTGAATAATAAGCCCGTCTAATTTTAAAGAGAGTATATGGTTATAATCCTTTTTTAAATCCCTACTGACGATAATTATGATTTGGTGCTTTGTTATAGATAACTGTTTTTCAATTTCCGCCACTAATACACCGGAAAAAGAGTCGTTGACAACCGGTACTATAACACCTATGTTTAATTGCCTAACAAGGTAGCCTTCGGAAATCTCGATGGCTCGATCAATCTTTTCTTTAGTAGATTGTTTTACCGGAAAGCCATTGCGATACCTTGAAACAGTTCCGACACCGACATTTGCTATTTTAGCAATCTTTCGTGTAGATAACATTTTTAAGACTCCTTCTAATGTTCAATTTATTATTACATTTTTATCACAATATGTCAATGCTTTGAATAAATTTGGAACAATTTTTTATTGATTTGTAAATACTAAATTGTGCTCAAGTACGCAAAAAAGATAGTAATTAAAAGGATTTGCATCATTGTTGTTCAAATTTCGGAACACAATAACAAACTTTGTGATTTAAGTTTGGCTAATTTGCACATTGACTAATGGAACGGTTTTGTGGTAAATTGAACACATGACATTCAGGAAGCTGAATGAAACAAAGGAGGATTTTATGAAAAAACTATTAGCTATACTTTTAGCTTCAGTAATGCTGTTTAGCTTAGCGGCTTGCGGAGCACCTGCCGAAACATCAAGCGAAGCCCCTGCCGACTCGTCGTCGGAAGCACCTTCATCGGAATCGACAGAAGAACCTGCTGCTGAGGGCGGCAAACTCGTTTACTGGTCTATGTGGAATGAGACCGAACCCCAAGGACAAGTTATGATCGATGCGATCGCGGCTTACACCGAAAAAACCGGTGTGGAAATCGAAGTTCAATGGAAAGGCCGTGATGTAAACACTTTAGCTCAAACTGCAATTCAAGCAGGCGAACAAGTTGATCTTTTCGAGGGTTACCTCTTTGAAATTCTCAACCGTTATGTTCCTGAAGAACTTGTTATCCCTGTTGATGACTACTTGACACAAACTTATGATACGACCGGCGGACTCCCCTATAATGAGGCTGTTAATTCAAGCTGGCTCAACGTTATCAGCAAATACAGCGAAGATGGAATGACCTACGGCGCGCCAATTCAAGGCAACGTTCAGATGTTCTTCTATAATATGGACATATTTGAAGAAGCAGGCGTTACCGCTACGCCAAACACATGGGAAGAATTCCTTGACGTCTGCGAAAAAATTAAAGCGGCAGGTTATATCCCGTTGACTGTTGACGATGCCTATTATGGTTGGTTAATCGGAAACTACCTCTCAAGAGCTGTAGGCGTTGAAGAAACTGAGCGTATAATCAACGAGGCGGACTATGATCACCCCGCAGTTTTGCAGATGGCAAACGCATACGCTGACATGGTTTCGATGGGTTATATTTCAGAATATGCAACAGGCAACATCTTCCCCGCAGGTCAGCAAGAAGTTGCACTCGGCGATGTTGCAATGTACTTTAACGGTTCTTGGCTCCCGAACGAAATTTTACCGACAACCGGTCCCGACTTCAACTGGGGCGGATTCCTTTTCCCGACAGTACCGGATGGAGTTGAGCCAAACACCACAACCGACTACGGTTCCATGGTATTTGCCATCACCTCTACTTGCGAAATGCCGGACGAAGCATTCGACTTTATCGCATTTATGACAACAGGCGAGTGGGATCAAACCCTTGCCGACGAATCTGCCGGTATTCCGGTTAGCAACGATGCAACATGGCCGGGATTACTTACAAACATCAAAGCAACGTTTGAAACGGTAACCGATCACAAGATGTCTGTAATTACAAACACCGATTCCGACACCACAATGAAAGCCGCATTCGGCACACTGCTTGGCGGTGGAATGACAGGCGAAGAATACGTAGCAACAATTAAAGGCTAAATTAATCTTTAGTCATTCAACTTGAAAAAAGATACAAGTTGAAGGACTATAAACTACCCCGCAGTGTTACCTGCAAATATTGCAGTGAAAACCGCTGCGGGGTGTTTTTTTATTAACAGGGGTGATGACATGAAAATACCGGTAATAATCGGTCAAAAAGAGCTTATTGCACATCCGAATCGAAACGATGTGACGAACTATTGCGGTAACAATATATATCGATGTGATAAAGATAGTATATCTATCGAGGTTGTCAATAAAAGCAATGAGCGAAACTGGTATTTTAACGACCATTGTTTTATTGAAGACGATGAAAAAAACATTCATCTTTTTGGAATAAACAATCCGTACCCTGATAACGGCGATGCACTCTATCTCTATCACCCGTATCTTTCTCATTTTGTTAAAAAACAAGGTAGAGACGTTTGGGAGTTTGTCGGATTTGCGATAGATGAAACAAAAGGGTGTGAATATGTCGGAGCGCCGTTTGTAATCTATGTCAAAGAGCAGTCACGATATGTTATGGTTTTTGAAACCATGATAGCAGGGAGACGTGAACTGACACTTGCGTATTCAAACGACTTGTTTGACTGGGAGAAAAGCAACCATGCTATTTTGACCAATCTCGGATACACAAAAAGAGATCCTTGCATAATTAAAAAGGATGAAAAATATCTGATTTATTTGTGCAACCCGAAACAAAAAGGCTCGACCGTAACACTCGCCGAGACGTATGATTTTGAAAAATTCGATTGTTTTGACTGCCTATATATAGAAGATGGATCGGATTACGGTGGGATAGAATCGCCTTTTATGGTGGAAAAAGATGATGGTTTTTATCTATTTTTCACCTATGCACATCGAAGTTATGATGAAACATTGGTTCTGTGGTCGAAAGACTATCGAAAATTTGATATAAAGAATTGTGTAACTACCCTTAACGCACATGCCGCCGAGCTGGTGACAATAGATGGAGTTGACTTTCTCTCTTCCTGTGGTCCGGAAGATTTGCAGGAGATGAGTCGGCGTGGAGTTACACTTTCAAGGCTTTCGTGGATAGAATGTCCGAACAACGAGGAGGAGATGTTTTGAAAAAGAAAAATCGCACCATGATTATTTGTTTTTTACTGCCGGCTCTTATTACATATTTAGTTATGTATCTTTATCCGACCATCAGAACGGTTTTGATGAGCTTTTTCGAGGTGAGTTCACTCACACAGTCGGTATCGGAATGGTCGTTCAACGGCATTCAAAACTATATCAATTTATTCTCTGACGACCTTTTTATTAAGTCGCTTGAGAACATAGGGAAAATATGGCTTTTCGGTGGCTTGGGTTCACTGACGGTTGCTCTTTTTCTTGCAGTCATACTCAACTCCGGAATACGATTTAAATCGTTTTATCGTGCAGTTATTTATCTTCCGAACACAATTTCCGCCATTGCGATGGGTACTATGTGGGTTCAGTATGTCTATTCTGCAAGATACGGACTTTTAAAAGATATTTTCACCTTTCTTGGTTTAGATTCACTTGCCGCAATACAGTGGACCTCCACCGAATATATTTTTACTGCCATGCTCATAGCTTATTGTTTTGGTATGGTGGGATATCAAATGCTGATTTTTCTTGCCGGCATTGATGCGATACCGCAGGAACTCAACGAGGCGGCAGTCGTGGACGGCGCAAATCGCTTCACCACCTTTGCAAGAATAACCCTGCCCCTTTTGAAAGGAACAATAAGAACAAATATTACGCTCTGGACGGTTTCGACTGCCGGGTTCTTCGTCTGGTCGGAGGTGTTTGCACCCATCAATCCAAATGCCGAAGTCATTACGCCGATGGTATATATGTATATGAGGGCGTTCGGTTCAGGTACTGCCGCAACCAATATTGATATGGGTCTTTCTGCGGCGGTCGGTATAGTGTTGGTGGCTATGATACTGCTTTCATTCCTTTTAACCAACCTATTAATCAAAGACAATAAGTGAGGGGGACGAAATGAAAAATTATAAAAAAGCTAAAAAGCATATCCCGCTTATTCCGGGTTATATAATAGTTACCGCATGGTGTATGTTCACCTTTGTTCTGGTCGGCTGGATTATCGCCGCATCATTCTCTACGACAAGAGATATTTTCAGCGGAGAAATATTTCAGTTTAATTCCGGTATCAGCTTTGTCAATTACAAAAACGCATTATTTTCCCACAACGTTGCAAACTACTTTATGAACTCGGTAATATACACCACCATTTCCGGTGTCGGTGCGATATTAATCGCCTGTCCGGCTGCATATGTTCTGTCGAGATTTGTCTTTAAGGGCAGGGCATTAATACTCAATATGTTTATCACCGCCTTGAGTATACCGAGCATAATGGTGGTTATGCCGCTCTATTCTTTGGCAATTCAGCTTGGAATAACAAACAGTAAAAGTCTTCTTACCACACTATACGTCTGTATGCTGATTCCTTTCACCGTGTTTTTTATGTGCAACTTTTTTCGTGATCTACCGGAGAGTTTAGAAGAAGCGGCATCGATTGACGGTGCGTCGCCGATGTATGCCTTTTGGCGAATAATGTTCCCGCTCGCACAGCCCGGAATTATCACGGTCGGAATATTTAACTTTTTGTCCATATGGAACGAATATTTTATGTCAATAGTGTTTGCAGGTGATGCCGATAATAAACCGGTGGCGGCAGGACTTCAGGCGATTGTGCAATCAATGACCTACATAGGCGACTGGGCAGGACTCTTTGCGGCGGTTGTGATTGTGTTTATGCCGACATTCATTATCTATGTACTGTTGTCGGAAAAAATTATTGCCGGAGTTACCGGTGGAGCCGTAAAAGGTTAATTGAAAGGATTTTATGAAAGTTACATTAGACAAAATTAATTTAAAAGGTGATAAAAATATCACCGAAAATAGACTGCCGCACTTTAGAGATAAGGTACAAGATAAAGAGCTTATTGATTCGGGTCTGTTAGAAGAAGAAAAAAAAGGATATGGATCACAGACGGGCGATCGTGTATTACCTTATCTCATGCAGGACGTTTATACAAGAAATAGAGATAATACAGAACTCAAGACGGTTGTGCTTGAAAACGAAAACTTAAAAGCGACTTTTTTAACTGAGTTTGGTATGCGACTTTATTCGCTTTATGACAAGACAAGAAAAAAGGACTTGTTATATGTAAACCCGATTATGCAGTTGGCAAACCTCGCCATACGTCGTGCGTGGTTTTCGGGCGGTGTCGAGTGGAATATCGGTCAGCTCGGTCACACTTTCAGCACTTGCGAGCCGATGCACGTTGCAAAAGGGGTTGATGCACAGGGCAATGAGTTTGTGCGTACGTTTGAGTACGAGCGATGCAAAAAACTGTTTTGGGCGATCGATTTTCATCTCCCAAAAGGCGCAAAACAACTTGCGGTTTATGTGAAAATTATCAATAACCGTCCTGAAAATGTGCCGATGTATTGGTGGTCGAACGCCGCCGTGAACGAGGACAAAGGAGTGCGTGTCTTTTCCGGCAATAATAATGTAATATTTATCAGCGAGTCCTCAAACCAAGGCAACCAAAAAGGCATGGCACACGGCGAGATACCTTATCTCAGCTCGTTAAAGGGCAAGGACTCGTCCTATCCTGCCAATTACAATTATTCCTGTGAGTACTTTTTCCAAAACGAAGAAGAGTTAACTCAAGCTTGGGAAGCAGCGGTGTTCAATGACAACACCATGTATTACGAACGCTCATCTAAAAACTTACGTTATCGTAAGATGTTCTGCTGGGGCATTCATAACGGCGGAAAACACTGGCAAGAATTTTTGACAGAAAAAGGCACCGTCCCCTATGTAGAATTACAGGCAGGACTTGCACCGACACAGGTTCACGGCATCGAGATGCCCGCCGAGTCGGAATGGGATTTTGTTCAACTTTTCGGCGGTTGTGATATCGAATATAGTTCGGTAGACGGTGAATGGAATAAAAGTAAAGACCTTGTCTATGATAAAATAAATGAAGAAATAAACGATACCGAAGTGGAAATCGCATTACAGAAATACAGAGATGTTTTTTTGAATACCGATGTCGAGGTCATAAGTCACGGAAACGGTTTTGGTGCGGTTGAACACGAGCGCAGTGGGGGCGACATTCCGAAAGGATTTGATTTTATCTCAGCACCCATCACCGATGCGGAACGCCCGTGGATAGAGCTTATCAAAACAGGCATAATGACGGACAATAAACCTTTTGAACTTCCTCTATCGTATATGGTGGATTTGAGATATGAGGATATGCTCACAGCCGCTGCAATAGCTGGAAGCTTTACAGCATATAATCATCTCGGCGTTATGTACGAAGAAAATTCGATGTCGCAAAAAGCACGGGAGGCTTTCATTTCCTCAAACAAAATAGCCGATAACCCGTTGGCTTATCGCAATCTTTACATTTTGGCAAAAAATGAAAATGACAAAAATGCTATTGAGCTTTACGATAAAGCCATAGAACTGTTGGGGGATAATCTTTCAAGGGAATATGCTGAAGAGTATATAGTTGCACTCTGCAATCACGGTCAGTACAAAAAGGCGAAAGAGTTTTTTGATGGTCTTAGTGATGAAATCGCAAAGGGTGACCGTGTGCAGGTTAATATGTTAGAGGTAGCCGCCCAATTACACGACATCGAGTATATGGCAAGTGTGTTCAACAAAGAATTTGCAGTAATCCGTGAGGGTGAGCGCAGTATCTCGGACTACTATTTTATCTATCAAGCGATATGCGATGCGGCGCAAAACGGCACTGAGGTTACCGACGAGTTGGTGGAAAAATACAAAAAAGAAAATAAAATACCGTACGACCTTGACTTTAGGTTGTCGGTAGTATAAAGTGATGATAAGAATAGTGGAGGTAAATCATGTTTAATGGATTAACAAACAATTTAGGCGACATCACAAGAATGTCAAATGCAAAAACGCGCTCGATATCACCGGAGAATTTCACCGGCGAAAAAGGCAAAGGCGGTATGGCGACCGAGGGTACCGGTGCCGGCTGTGCACGAGACCTCGGTCAAAAATGGAAAATCTCACCGTCGGTACTTATACCTGCCGGAGAGACGTTCACCCTCGCCGACATCAAGGCACAGGGTGCGATAAAACATATTTGGATAGTAGATTCCTGCGCCCGTAACCGCTCTTTTGTTTTCAGAACATACTGGGATAACTGCGAAGTGCCGTCTATCGAAACACCGCTACACGATTTTTTTGCCTGTGCCGACATGACGGAATATAAACCGTTAAATTCGCTCGCAGTAACGGTCACACCAAAAAAATCCTTTAACTGTTATTGGGAAATGCCGTTTCGTGAGAGATGCTTGATGACGCTCGAAAATTTGACAAACGAGGATATCTATGTTTACTACCAGATAGACTATGTCGAGACAGAAATCCCCGAGGATAGAGGATATTTTCACGCACAATTTCGCCGTGTAAACCCTCTTCCTTATAAAGATAACTATACAATAGTCGATGGTATCGAGGGTAAAGGTCAGTATGTCGGCACATATCTTTTCTGGGGCGTCAACAACTGCGGTTGGTGGGGCGAAGGCGAAATCAAGTTCTTTATGGACGACGACGGCGAGTTCCCGACTATCTGCGGCACCGGAACGGAGGATTATTTCTGTGGTTCCTACAACTTTGACGTGGGCGCAGATAAGGGTGGATACACCGAATACTGTACACCCTATGTGGGACTTTCTCATGTAATTCGTCCCGATGGCCTCTATAAATCACAACAGAGATTTTCTATGTACCGTTGGCACATCTGCGACCCTATCTACTTTGAAAAAAATCTGAAAGTCACAATACAAGCCCTCGGTTGGCGCAGTGAGGGAAGATATCTGCCGTTACAAGACGACATCTCTTCGGTTGCTTTTTGGTATCAAGAAAAACCGGCGACGAAGAGCTATCCCCTACCCGATAAGGACGGATTAGAAATAATATAGGTGTGTTTATGAAACATAGATTATTTAGTGGGGACAACCTCACATACATCGGATTTCCCCTCGGTGGCATCGGTGCCGGAATGTACAACATTGAGGGCAATGGCTCTTTTTCAGGATTTTCCATCCGCAACGCCCCCGACACCAATCTCGAGCCAACATTGTTTTCTGCAATAACAGTTAAAGGGGAAAGCAACAAAAGCCGTGTGATAGAAGCACCCACACCTAAATACAAGATATTCGGCGGGGCGCTCTCGCCACTGCTTGGTAAGCCGAAAAACGACCTTAATGTAACTAAGGCCAACGGCTCACAGGGGAAGACATACGGTCTCCCCCGCTTTAAATCGGCGGAATTTTACAGTGAATTTCCATTCGCTAATATCGCTTTTTCGGACGAGTATTTTCCACTCGAGACATCACTGTGCGCATGGAGTCCGTTCACCCCGACGAACACCGACGATTCGAGCTATCCTTTCGCCATTATAGAGTACACCTTTAAAAACACCACCGCTAAACCGATTGATGCCGTTTACTACTATAACAGTATGAACTTTATGGCGGTTGAAAAGACATGCTATTATGTGAGTGGTAGCCAAAATGGTTTTACCCTCCATCAAAACGCTGTTGACGAACGACCATGGTCGGAAGGACATTTCAGCGCATTTGTGGATGATGAGGAGGTCAAAGTCAACACCGCCATGTTTCGTGGCGGTTGGTTCGACACGCTCACCATGCTCTGGAACGATATCTTAGCGGGGCGCGCCGAGCAGAAATTGACGGACGGAGATGATTTCAGCTTTGCAGAGCATACCGGTGCGAACGTACCGGGGGCATCGCTTGCTGTCGAGTTCACACTGCAACCGGGTGAGAGTAAAACCATAAAACTCAACACTTGCTGGTATGTGCCGGATTCGTCGCTACGAATCGGTCATGAATTCGAAGATAAAAAAGACTGTGCCGATGGGTGCTGTTCCAAAGCGGATTTATCGCTTGAACGTTACAAACCATGGTATTCATCAAAATTCGCAGGCATTGAGGAGGTCGCTGACTATCTCTCAAAAAATCGTGATCGGCTTTATACCGAAACCCGAAAGTTCACCGATGCGTTTTATGCTATGACTTTACCGAGCGAGGCGGTCGAGGCGATTGCCGCCAATCTCTCAATCTTAAAATCCCCCACAATTTTGCGTCAAACGGACGGCAGGCTTTGGGCGTGGGAGGGTTGCTGTGACAGTTGCGGTTGTTGCTCCGGCAGTTGCACCCATGTCTGGAATTATGCCCAAGCGATATGCCACCTTTTCCCCGATCTTGAACGCAGTATGCGACAGACCGAATTTTTCGACTCTCAAGACGAGCGAGGACATCAAAATTTCCGCGCCGCACTGCCTATCGGTGGGTGTGACCATAATTTCCATGCGGCATCGGACGGACAGCTCGGCGGCATAATTAAACTCTACCGTGATTTTTTGATATCGGGAGATATTGAGTGGTTACGTGGATATTGGGAGGTGGCCAAATCATCGATAAATTACTGTATAAACACATGGGACAAAAAACGTGAGGGAGTGTTGCGTGAGCCACACCACAACACCTATGATATTGAGTTCTGGGGCGTGGACGGCATGTGTAGTTCTTTTTATATCGGTGCACTTAAAGCAATGACCGAGATAGGGAAAGTTTTAGGGGAAAACACTGACGAATATTCCGAGTTGTCAAAGAAAGGCATTCGCTATCTCGATGAGAATCTATTTAACGGCGAGTATTATTATCAACAAGTTGAATGGGAAACGCTGGAGGCAAAGCTTCCGAATGCTGGTGAGGAGGCACTCAATGACGCCATCTCGCCTGAGGCGGCACTGCTTGTGCGTGAATTTGGGCCGAAATATCAGTATGGCACCGGATGTATATCGGACGGTGTGCTCGGTTTTTGGATGGCGAAGTTTTGTGGACTCGGTGATGTCGGTGACAATAAAAAGATTAAAGCCCATCTGAACAGTGTCTATAAATACAACTTTAAAACCGACCTTTCGGAGCATTCCAACCCGCAACGACCCGGCTACTGCATGTCGGACGAGGCAGGGTTACTGCTTTGCACCTGGCCGCGCGGCAACAAACCCGCATTGCCGTTTGTTTATAGCGATGAGGTTTGGACGGGAATAGAATATCAGGTTGCCGCACACCTCATAACTGCAGGTGAGACCGAAAAAGGGCTCGACATTGTGAGAGCTTTGCGTTCTCGTTACAATGGCAATGTGCGCAATCCATATGACGAATATGAGTGCGGACATTGGTATGCAAGGGCGCTCGCTTCTTATGCTTTAATTGAAGCGTTTTCCGGTGTACAATATAACGCCTACACCAAAACTCTGACCGTCTCACCTAAAATAGAAGGCGACTTCGTCTCGTTTTTATCCACCGATTCCGGCTATGCAAATGTTGGTATAAAAGACGGTGAGCCTTTCGTAAGTGTCATAAGCGGAACTGTTAATATAATTAATATTGTAGTCAAGAAATAGAAGAAAATATAACAATTAAAAACATTCTACCGGCAAGAGAGGTTCATCTCGATTTCCACACCTCGGAGAAAATGTCGGAAATTTTGTATATCATAAAAGCATCAACTAAAGTACGCTTCTCTAAACCGTGTCGGTGTCATACCATAACGTTTTTTAAACAATCTGCTGTAATAACTAACATCGGAAAACCCACATTTTTGTGCAACTTCAAATATATTTAGTCGGTTTTTATCACGAAGTATTGCTATTGATCTTTCCAGCCTTGTCATTATTAAATATTGTTTTGGGGTGATACCTGCATACTTTTTAAAAATAACAATAAAGTAATCAACATTAATATTTAAGGATTTTGCAATCTGTTCAATCCTTATGTCCTCGATATATTTTTCCTCTATAATATTGGTTGCCGCTCTTATTATTTTGGTTTCCATGTGTATCTTAGTTTCTTTGTGTGAGAAATAGGATATATTTTTTATTACAATATCAAAAATTTTTAGCAAGGCAATCTGAATTGATAACAGGTTTTCATCAACATTTTCTGTATATTCAACTATCTGTTGCACGAGCTTTACAACCTTGTGCCCGAGTGCATTTTCTTGATTGATCACCTTGCTTAGCGAAATATCTTCGGTTATATTAGCCTTAAACACCTCGGTATAAATGTGGGAACTTGTATCCGGAAACAAAAACTTCCACCCAAACAGCAGACATATATATTCTGTTTCTGCACTTGCATCGTCCGAAGTATAGCAGTCATGAATAGAATAGGGGTCGATGATTATACATTCCTGCGCATTAAGATTATGTTTTATGCCGTTGGTTCGTACAGTAATCCGCCCCTTTTTCACATACAAAATTTCATATTCGTGATGTCGGTTGCCTGTAGAGCCGATAGAGCAGTTGTAAAACGAAAATTCGCACCTACTTTGGCTTTGGGCAAAATCGTTACTGCTTGTTATCATTCCCACTTAACCTCCACATCTTAAACGCTACACCAACTTTGCTCTCAAATCGCTGCACTCGGATTTAATAAACAGCGGAATTATCTCTAGCGGAGCATCACAGCTGACAGTCCGACCGCCCTCGAACTCTTTACCGGTAGCTACCTCTACCCATTTTTGTCCGGTCGGGAGATACACCTCTCTCTTTCTTGCTCCGAGCTGTACTACGGGAGATACCAGTATGTCACTTCCAAACATAAATTGATCTTCTATATCCCAAACCTTTTCATCGCTTGGGAAGTTGTAAAAAAGCGGACTTATAACCGGTGAACCGTTTTCGTGTGCCTTGTTCATGGTTTTTCTTGTATAGTCTTTAAGGTTGGTCCTAATATCAATGTGATGTTTCATGATGTTATAGTTTTCCTCACCATAGGACCATATTTCATTATCTGCTCCACTGAACATCCTGCCGCCGCCTTCATTGCTAAGCGGTTCGTTTTCCGGCAGTCTACAGCCGTGTAACCGCATAACCGGACAAAAAGTCCCGTACTGGAACCAGCGAATAAGCAGTTCTTGGAAATCCTTATTATTAATGTTACCGTCATGGAAACCACCAATATCGGTAGTCCACCATGGAATACCCGACATTGCCATCTGCAGTCCGCAGATTATCTGAATTCTAAATGATTCCCAAGTCGATGCAATGTCTCCAGACCAAACAAGTGCGCCGTACTTTTGACTTCCTGCCCAGGCACAGCGAACAAGGTTGACAGAATTAACCCCAACATCTTTTAAACCGTCATAAAAGACTTGTGTGTATCTGACGGGATATTCATTTCCCACCTGAGCGGCAGAGCCTTTGTAATATCTAAAATGTTCATAATCATATCCGGTAAATTCAGGTTCGGCAACATCCAACCAAAAATCGGTAATACCATAGTCCACATAGTTTTTTGTCACCTTATCCCACATATACTTTGCCGCATCCGGATTGGTCACATCGGTAAAGGAGGTTGCATCTATCATTATCTTATTGATGTTAGGTCCACTTTCACTTCTAACAAGATAGCCGAGTTCTCTCATTTCCATATAGTTCTTTGCATGAACAGAAACCGTCGGCCAGACGGAAATCATCAACTTTGTGCCCATATCGGTTAACTCGTCCACCATTGCTTTTGGGTCGGGCCAATACTTAGCATCAAATGCCCAGTCTCCCTCTAGCTCCCAATGAAAAAAGTCGATTACAATTACATCAAGGGGTATACCACGCTTATGGTACTCACGAGCAACGACAAGGAGCTCGTCCTGAGTTTGGTATCTAAGCTTGCACTGCCAAAAGCCTAAACCATGCTCCGGCATTATGGGTGGTTTACCCGTTACATTCATATAGTTGCTTAAAATTTCGGCAGGTGAGTCACCGACAGTTATCCAAAAATCCATCTGGTTTGTGCAAACAGCTTCCCATTCGGTTATGTTTTTTGCAAAGACCGCCTTTCCTACCGCGGGATTATTCCAGAAAAA
>CAYJDA010000040.1:0-17196 GCA_964368815.1 uncultured Oscillospiraceae bacterium | reverse complement strand
AGTTTGCTTAAAAAATAAGCAAACTTTTTTTGTCCATATTTTTTATAACTACAAACAATAAATAATCCATATAGAAAACATAAATAGTCCATTAAAAAAAATATATGTAGGTGTTATTATATGGTCAAGGGACATTCACAAATAGTTTATTGAAATGTCAATAATAAGGAGGAAATTATGAAAAAAATACTTGCACTTTTATTATGTACAGTTTTATCAGTTTCATTTTTAACAGCATGTGGCTCTACCGAGACAACTTCTCAAGCACCGGCCGATGGTAGCGAACCGGCAACCACCGAGAGCGGTGGAGATCTTGAGCCCGTCACCTTAACCTATGCTTGCTGGAGCATCGAGCAGGAACCTGCCCTCAGAGCAATGGCAGATCTTTATGAAGAGCAAAACCCTCATGTAACTATTGAATTTCAGATTACATCGTGGGATGAGTACTGGACAAAGTTGGAAGCCGGTGCAACCGGTGGTAGTATGCCGGATCTAATGTGGATGCACGTTAATGTTATCGACAACTACATAGACAATAACATACTACAACCTATAAACGAAGATGACACATTCAGCCTTTCGAACTACCCTGAATCCATCTCAAGCATCTACACAAGAGATGGCACTATATATGCAGTACCTAAGGATTATGATGTCGTAGGTCTTTATTATAATAAAGAAATTTTTGATGCTAAAGGTGTTGAATACCCAACAAGCGAATGGACATGGGATGACCTATTGGCAACAGCAATAGAGCTTAACGATCCCGAAAATAATATTTACGGATTTGGAGCACCTCAAACAAACCATCAGGGATACTACAGCTATATCTATCAAAATGGCGGTTCTGTAGTAAATGCCGACAAAACAGCATCCGGATTTGATTCAGCACAAACTATTGAAGCAGTTCAGTTCTACTACGATATGATTTTTGAGCACAACGTGTCGCCATCAGCAGAGCAGTTTGCAGAAACTGAATATAGAACTATGTTCCAAAACGGACAGCTTGCAATGATTACAATGGGCTCATGGAGCTTAGGGTTCCTTGATCTTGACGAAAACTTCTCCGGTAAGTTTGACGTAGCCGAAATTCCTGCACCGGCAGATGGAATCAAAGCAACCATTGCAAACGGTTTGGGTCATGCAGTTGCAGCATCATCCGAAAATGTAGAAGAAGCTGTAAAGCTTGCTAAATTCTTAGGTTCAAAAGAAGCTAACGATGTACAAGGTAGTTTTGGTATTGTAATCCCTGCACATCTTGAATCAAGTGCAACATGGGGAGAGAATTTTGACGGTTACAACGTCGATGGTCTTATTAATTCTATCGATTACTCGGTTGTTATGCCGGCAACAAAATCAAAATCACAGTGGGAAAAGTTTGAAATAGATATAATGCGTAATGTTTACGCAGGAGAATTAACGGTTGAAGAGGGTTGCCTTGAGATTGCAGAATTCATGAACGAGGCAATTGCAGAAGAATAAATCTTTAAAGTGACTAAGGGAGTATGCATTTTAAAAGTGTATACTCCCCAATAAGGAAGGTTACTATTATGAACGTAAGGTTAAAAAACAGTATTAAAGAAAACGGCTTTGCATATTTTATGATCGCCCCAACAATCATCGGTTTGATTATATTAAATATCTGGCCACTTATACAAACCTTTTATATGAGCTTAACTAAATCAGTGGGCTTTGGCAAGTACGAATTTATCGGATTTGAAAACTATATTGAAATGTTCTCCGATGGCGAGGTATGGCGTTCACTTCTAAACTCAATCCTTTTCACTGTATACACTGTGCCAATCGGTATCTTTTTGGCCTTGGTGTTTGCAAACTTGTTAAATACCAGTATAAGAGCAAAAGGATTCTACCGAACAGTTTATTTTCTTCCGGTTATATGTGCTTCGGCCGCAGTCTCCATGATATGGAGATGGATGTTTAACGCTGAGTATGGCTTAATCAACTACTTTATCGGTTTATTTAACATCGACCCTGTAAACTGGCTTACAACGCCTGGACTTGCACTTTTTTCAATATCTTTAGTAGCAATATGGAGTAAACTGGGTTACAACATTGTACTTATTATTGCAGGATTACAATCTATTCCGCAAACATATTACGAGGCTGCCGAGATAGACGGCGCAGGACCGATTGCAAAATTTTTCCACATATCGATTCCACTTGTTACGCCTACATTGTTTTTTGTTATGATTACAACTGTCATGGAAGCGCTTAAACAGTTCGACTTCATCTATATGATGATAACAAGAGAAAATCCTGCACTTGAGAGTGTTCAAACTCTTCTCAATGTATTTTACGAATATGCCTTTGTTGCTAACCAGAAGGGATATGCTTCTGCAATTGTTGTGCTTGCCTTTGCAGTAATCATGATTGTAACAGGAATTCAGTTTATCGGGCAGAAAAAATGGGTTAACTACGACCAATAAATAATTGAGGTACATATGAAAAAGCTGACAAACAGAAAAAAAATAACCCTGCTGACACATATAGCCTTAATTGTTGGCTCGGTTGGAATGATAGTCCCCTTTCTATGGATGATATTGACATCATTTAAAACACTTTCCGAGATATCTAGTATACCAATTACAATTTTCCCCGAACAGATTACATTTGACAACTATGAAGCGGCATTAGATCTTCTTCCGTTTACCGACCTTTATA
Organism: uncultured Oscillospiraceae bacterium; assembly: GCA_964368815.1. GTDB lineage: Bacteria > Bacillota > Clostridia > Oscillospirales > Ruminococcaceae > CAYJBH01. Next base: position 14,514 of record CAYJDA010000040.1, on the reverse strand, counting down.
TTAATACAATATTGTTGATGATATTCCGGGTGTTATTTGCAGTTCTCTTTAGCTCGATGGCAGGCTATGCCTTTGCCAGAACCAACTTCTTTTTAAAGAACTTTTGGTTTACAATGGTTATTGCACAGCTGATGATACCATCACAGGTATATATTATTCCCCAGTATCTGCTTGCATCAGAGCTTGGCATACTAAACACCTTAGCTGCACTGGTTTTCCCCGGAATAGTAAGTGCATTTGGCACATTTATGCTTAGACAGTTTTATATGAGCCTACCTCATGAGTTAGAGGAAGCTGCAGTGCTTGACGGATGTAGCAAATGGATGACCTTCTACAAAATTATGGCACCTTTATCGACCACAGCATTATCATCCTTAGCGATTTTCACAGCACTATTCGCATGGAAAGACCTTATGTGGCCGCTAATCGTTAACAACGATATGGACAAAATGACATTATCTGCCGGACTATCCTCTCTTCAAGGCCAATACCTAACTAACTACGGAGTGGTTATGGCAGGCACCGTTGTTGCTACAATACCAATAATTATAGTATATGTGTTTTTCCAAAAACGATTTATTCAGGGAATCGCTTTAACCGGAACAAAAGCATAGAAAAGCTATAAAAAAGGGGCATAAACAGATGAATATTTTTATTATAGGTGTAGATGGGGTGGGCAGATCCGTATTGTACGGGGATTGCAAGAACATTCAGGCGTTTGCAAATAAATCTCAGCTTTATGCAGAGGCAACAACTGTTTTTCCACCTATCTCAGCCGAAGCATGGGGAAGCTTGCTACTTTCGGTAGATCCAAGCACACATAGGTATACAAACGATTCTATTAAAGTAACATCCCATGATATCACCGACTCACTACCTAGCATTTTTAGAATACTACATGAGAAAAGACCGGATATGGAGCTTTGCTCCATATCTAACTGGAACCCAATTAATATAGGTATTATCGAGCAGATTGACGGTGTAATAAAACAAACTGCTGATAGTGATAGAGAGATAACTTCAAAGGTTGTGGATTATATTAATAACAGCAAGAAGGATGGAATTTTATTTGTCCATCTTGATGAAATGGATGAGACCGGGCATGAGCACGATTATTTTTCCGAAAAATATATGGCACATCTTCCGGTAATCGATGGATATGTTGGTGAAATGTTAACTGCTATAGAGAACAGTGGAAAGATGCAGGATAGTTTAATATTCATCTTAACAGACCACGGGGGAGGGGCCGAACCAAAAAAACATGGTAAAAAAGATATCCGAGATATGGGTATATTTATATTAATGTATGGCAAAGGCATTGCAGGCGAGGTATCGACTGAAACTGTTAGTATAGTTGATGTAGTCCCAACAATACTGCGATATATTGGAGAGGATGTTCCCCAACATATGATAGGCAGAAGCCTAATAGACTAATATAGAAAGGAAAGATAAAATGCGGCGAAGCTTTCATAATAGCTTTAGACTTAATGAAGACTCCTCGCAGATTTATCTTTTTTTCATATGCCTACTTGCCTACACCTGTGCCTATCTTAGCAGAGATACCTTTTCTGCTACAATGCCTAACATTTTAAGCACAACCGATGTTACAAAAACTCAACTCGGAACAGTATCTACAATTTTTTTACTGTGTTATGGCGCAGGACAGATGACAAGCGGACTACTGGGTGACAGGTTCAGGGCAAACCGCTTGATAGCTATAGGCTTGTTGGGTTCGGCTATTGCTAACCTTGGATTTGCAATTAGCGAAACTTTTTTTCAGATGTGTGTTACATGGGGGCTAAACGGTATAGCGTTATCGCTGCTATGGGCTCCGATAGTTAAGGTGATGACAAGCAATATATCGGATAAATATCGCTATAAATGCTTGATAAACATTTCGGTATCTATGCCTGCCGGAACACTGATTGCGCTATTATTATCTGCTGTAGTTATCCGTGTAACCGGATATAATACAAGCTTTATGATTGTTGCCGCAATAATTTTTGCATCTTTTCTTGTGTGGCTTGTTGTATATGAAAAAATCAAAAGACATTTTCCAACGTTGGAGGACAAAAAAACAATACAACAAGAAGCAAGCAAAACGAGAATTTCAACTATTTTTGCGATATCAGGCTTGCTGTTTATCTCGGTAGCTGTGATGATAAACGGTATCGTTCGAAACGGAATTTCGATATGGGTACCTACCTATCTTACCGAAAACTTTGCTCTTGAAGAGTTTGTATCAATACTTACCTCAACAGCACTTCCGATCGTAAATTTAGGCGGAATATATGTAGCTTCATTTATAAACGAAAAACTAAAAAACGAGATGATTACATCCTCTATAATGTTTGGAGTTGCTGCTGTTTGTATGTTGCTACTTATATTAATAGGAAATATTTCACCCATAATTGCAGTGCTGTTTCTTTCGGTTACTACGTCTTCTATGCAGGGGTTAAATGCTATTGTGATGAATCTTGTGCCGGTGGGCTTTAAAAAATATGGTCGGGTATCAACGGTTACGGGCTATCTAAATACAAACGCCTATATTGCATCGTCGGTTGGTAGCTTTGTGGTTGGTGCGATATCAACCACATACGGATGGAATATTACCATATTATTCTGGGTAGCATGCTCACTAATTGGTATTACCGCCTGTCTCGCCTGTAAAAGTCGATGGAAAAATTTCTCGGTAAACGCGTAAGTCTTAATTATTTAAAAAGTAGAAAGGTTGTCGTTATGATAAAAGATATAATCAATTATTTATCACTTAAATATAGTCTCACAGATGCTAATCCATCAACTGTTTGTAAGTTTGAACAGACTGAAAATCAACTTAGTTTTGTCCATGATGATGTTAGAGGATGTGTATCATTAACGGGTGATAACAATCTTTTTGCTGTGTCGTTGAAGATGCACAATACTCATGAGAGCTCATATATACACAGCCGCTTTGAGGAAATTAAGTTTTCGATAACGGTTGATAAAGAAGAGAGCTTTCTTGCGCTTTACAACTATAACGGTTGGTGGACAAAGCCCTTATTTGCAAAAGAATATAAAGACATTCCTAAAAATACCCAGCTACTATCCTGGCAAAAAAATGGTATGTGTTATGTGTTGTTAACTTTATGCGATGATAATTTTAAATCAATTATAATGCCGGCAGAAGAAGCTGTTGAGGTTGAACTTATGTCCAACACCTGCGGCTACTCCAATCTGCAGACCAAGGCCTTTGTTGTATGCTCTGACACTGATCCTTATACTGCCTACGAGAGAGCAATGCACTACGCACTTGAAATTCTTGATACCACAAACAGGCCGACAGCTACAAGAAGATATCCCGATATGTTTAACTATCTTGGGTTTTGCACCTGGAATGCTTTCTATAGCGATGTAAACAAGGATGGTGTAATAGAAAAGGCAGACGAATTTTTACAAAAGAAGCTACCGGTAAAATGGATGCTTATCGACCATGGCTGGTCAAGGCAAGAGAATGAGATGCTTTGCGGCTTTGATGAGGATAAAGAAAAGTTTCCCGGTGGCCTTAAACTTCTTAAAAGAGAACTGCAAAAAAGAGGGGTTGATCGTTTAGGAGTCTGGCAGGGTTTTGGCGGACACTGGGGCACAATTAAACGCGATTCTGATGTATACAATCAGATGCATGAAAATCTACTTACAACCAATTCAGGACATATAATTCCATACCCAACAAAAGAAAAATGTTTTGCATTTTGGAATACATGGCACCGCTATCTGCGCCAACAGGGTGTCGATTTTATTAAGGTGGATATTCAAAGTTCACTTAGCGTTTTCACAAAGGGGCAGTTTTCGATAGGGAAAGCGGCTCGTGAAAGCCATCTTGGCCTTGAAGCATCTGCGGGTGTGAATTTTGACGGTGCGCTTATAAACTGTATGGGAATGGCGATGGAACAGGTTCTTAATCGCCCAGTCAGCGCTGTATGCCGTAACAGCAACGATTTCTTTCCTAAAAAAGAAAATAGTTTTAAAGCCCATGTTTATGAAAATGCATATAACTCGCTGTATCACTCGCATGTTTCGATAGGCGACTTTGATATGTGGTGGACAAAACATCCGGATGCACAGAATAACGCTTATCTACGTGCAGTCAGCGGCGGTCCGCTCTATATCAGCGATCAATTGGGTGAGACAGATGCTGAAAAAATATGGCCGCTTATACTTAATGATGGTTATGTTCTACGCTGCGAAAAGCAGGGAATAATTACAAAAGATCAGGTGTACCGCGATCCATCAAAAGAAAAAAGAGCTGTTAAACTATGGAACATAAAAGGTGAAACAGGGTATGTAGGTGTTTTTAATTGTTGCGAGCACGGTGTGACAGCAACGGCAGAATTTAAGGCGAGCGACGTAGCAAAAATCGCCGAAACCGATAGATATCTGGTATACCTACAAACACAAGGCGATTTTATCATTTTAAACAAAGATGACACATTAGAGCTTTCTATTGCATCCAATTGTTCCGAGCTTGCATCAATAACACCCATCATACAAGGGTTTGCATTTATCGGAAACATAAATAAATATATCTCCTCGGCTGTAATCGAAAATGCAATCAAGGGTGACAATAGCATGCTTTACGTCCTTAAAGAAGGCGGCGATGTTGCTTTTTATAGTGAAAAGGCGGTAGCCAAGGTAATGATAAATGGCAAGAACACAACATTCGACTGTAATAATAACATCTACAAGGTTGATTGTTCGTATACAAAAGAAAAGATGATAATTGAAATTTTATTCTAGCTAATTTACGGAGGGGCTTATACCTATGATTTTTCTTTTAGAAATGATTTCAGGCTCTGGCTACGCTAAATTGAAGTTAGTAATTTTACAAAACATGTTGACTGCGACACACAAAAAAACTATAATCTAACTAAAATAAGTTGTTGAAATGCAATGCATTATGCACTTTAGAAAGTAGGGAATAGAATGCTAAACCAAAAGCAGTTAGCAAAAATGATTGAAAAGCAAAAAAGGTATATAGCTAGAGTAGAGAATTACATTTTCAACCAAGTAGACACCTTAAACGTGGTAGGTTACCAAACAAAAGACAAGCTTAATAAAGCGCCACAGAACGTTGAATACAAGCCCTTTAAAAGCGGAGACCACTGGGGTGGCGAGCAAACCTATGCTTGGTTTAAATGCAGCTACACCGTGCCTAAAGAGCTGAGTGGGAAAAAACTTTACCTAATGCCCGACTGTGAGCTTTACGAGGGACTTTTGTTTGTAAACGAAGTACCTTACACAAACTATGCCTCAAAAATTAAAACAGACACCGGCATGGGTAACCACAGCTTTAAAGTATTCGTACAAAATGCTGAGTTCGGTAAAACCTATAGCTTAGTGCTAGAGGCATACACAGGCAGGAATATAGAGGACAGGCATTCGTACTTTCCAAAAACAAATAGAAACTTCCATTTAGTTTTTAACGATTTTAAGGTTATGGTAGCGGATGAACTAATTAAAAACTTCTACTACAGCTATATAATTTTGCTGGAACTCTATGATGCCCAAGGTGAAAACAGCTCGAAAAAAGCTGAGATAGAATCTGTTTTAATAGAGCTTAACAGGGTGGTTTATTTCTCTAACGAAGAAAGCGATGAAGATCTGCAAAGAGAAGCTATGGCTGAGGCTATAAATATTATAGAAAAGGTGCTGGCTAAAAAAAACTCGCAAACCACAACAAAAATAGGCTTAGTCGGACACTCACATATGGATACAGCTTGGCTTTGGGAAATTGATGAAACCAAAAAAAAGTGCGCAAGAACATTTGCAAACCAAATAAGCCTTATGGAACAATTTCCTAATTACCGATTTATGCAAAGCTCTGCCGCACATTTAAAGTTTATCGAACTTAACTATCCGGAGCTATTTGAGAAGATAACAGAAAAGGTGAAGGAGGGCAAGTACGAGCCAAACGGTGGAGTATTTATAGAGTGCGACTGTAACATAACTGGCGGAGAGTTTTTGGTAAGGCACTTTTTGTGGGGTCAACGATATACTATGAGTAAGTTTGGCTATAAGTCTAACTCATTCTTTTTGCCGGACACTTTTGGCTACAGTGCAGCAATACCTCAGATACTAAAAGGCGTAGACATAAACTACTTTTTAACCACAAAAATGGACTGGAACGACACTAACACCTTTCCTTACACCACCTACTATTGGCAAGGTATAGACGGCACAAAAGTGTTGGCACATAACAACCTGATAAATTTAAGACCTACACCGGATATTCTTAATAAAATATCTAACGATATAAAGCAAAAGTCTGTTAACAATCAAAGACTTTTAGCTTACGGCTTTGGCGACGGTGGAGGCGGACCTGAGGATAGAAATGTAGAAATGGCGATGAGGTTGGCTGATTTAGAGGGGTGTCCTAAAACATACGACACCACAGTTGGCGACTTTATGATAGATTTAGAGCAAAACCTTACGCAGCCAAACACATATATAGGTGAACTTTATTTAGAGCTGCACAGGGGAACACTAACAAGCCAACACACCATAAAAAGAAACAACAGAAAAGCCGAAATTGCCATTAGAAACGCCGAGTACTTTACCAGCTTAAAAGCCATTGCAGAGGGTAAACCGGCTTGTGGTAGTTCGATAGCGCCTTTGGTGGAGACTTTGCTTATAAATCAGTTCCACGACATTTTACCCGGAACCTGCGTGCCGGAGGTTCATGATACAAGCATAAAAGAAACAACTGATATAATTAAAAAGGCAGAGAAAATCATAGTAGATAACCTATATAGCAATGATAACTGTGTAACACTTTACAATACAATCTCTTTTAAACGTGTCGATGTAATAGAGATTAAAACACGTAAATACCTAGATTGCAACTGCAAGCAACAAATGATAGAAAAATTAAATAGCGAAAAAGTTTTGCATGTCTCCTGCGTTGATTTAAACGGATTTGAGAGTAAAACATTCAGCTTTACAGATGAGAACAAAAAGGGTAATTCTGCGTTTATTTACAAAGATAAAGTATTAACCACTCCTTTCGCAAAGGTAAGCTTTGATGAAAACGGTGGTATATCCTCATTTATAGATTTACGAAATGACAGGGAGCTAAAGGGTGAGGGCAACAGCCTAAATGTGTTCTTGTTTGGTGAAGATTTGCCGCTGAACTACGACAACTGGGACATAGACGCAGATTGCGAAATGAAGCTTACGGCCTGTGTTAAGCTCACAAGTTTTGAAGTCGTTGCTGACGGGTGTTTAGAGTTTAGAATAAGAACAGAATATGATGTGTCTAAGAATACTACTTTAAGGCAGGATATTGTTTTTTATGCAGAGAACGAGAGGGTTGACTTTGAGACGATTATAGACTGGAATGATAAGCACCGGTTGTTGAAAGCAGAGTTTAATACTTCACTTTATTCCGACTATGTAACTCAAGAAATTCAGTATGGCAACGTTAAAAGAACCACCAAGAGAAATAATAGTTTCGAGCAGGCTCAGTTTGAAGTATGCAACCACAAATATACAGATTTATCTGAAAACAACTACGGTATTGCCATTCTTAATGACTGCAAATATGGCATTTCGGTAACAGGCAACTCACTTTCTTTAACGCTACACAAAGGAGGGTGCAGGCCGGATCCAAGAGGGGATAAGGGAGTGCACGAGATGACCTATTCCTTCTACCCACATTTAGGTAGCTTTAAGGCAGCCACAGTCGTGGCAAATGCCTACGCGCTAAACTATCCTGTAGTAGCGGTAGGTGGCAAAACACAGCTGCCAAAACTTATGAGCGCCGACATGCCAAACATAGTTGTAGAAACAGTAAAACCTTGCGAAGACAGTGAAAAAGCTGTTATTGTAAGAATGTATGAGACAGAGGGAAGCTACACAAACATAAATGTAAATTATTCCGACAAAATTAAACATGTAACACAAACGAATATGTTAGAAGTTCCACTATCTACACAAGATGATTTTTCTAAGCTTAAGTTTAAACCTTATGAAATTAAAACATTCAGGTTAACGTTTTAAAGCATCTAGAGGTTGAACTTAAGTCCCTAATTTATGCCGCCAATTTCAAGACGAGGCGATTGCTTTGGTTATTCATATCTTTGCAATTATCAAAGCAAAACGGGGTCAGTTCATATGTTGCAGTCTTTTAAGTAATAGTTAATTAGTATCTTGTCTCCACCGGGAAAGGTTTCTGTTTCGGTTTTAATATATTTATCAAACCCCCAATTGAAGTATATTAACATGTTTTTAACCTCACCAGGTTCTACTCCTATAGTTAGCTTGGCATAGCCTCGTAATATTAAATCTGCCTCCATATATTTATAAAGCTTTGAAAAATATCCCTGACCTTGGTATTTATCAACTGTTCTAAATGCAGATAAATATGCAGTGTCGCATGCAATTAGGCGAGCTGAGTTTTGGTAACCCTGCAGTGTTAATGAAGCGGTTCCCTCACAGATTATTTCGTCGCCCAAAAAGCCGTAATAACTTATTCTGTCACCGCTTTCAATGGCTGTTATAAACTCCTCTTTCCAAGCCCTCCATTCATCTTTATTATTATGAATAGATATTTCATAGTCCCATTTTCTTTCTAATTCTTCTCTACTGGGTATTCTGCAAATGTAATTCATTTTATTCATACATCCTTTTCCATTAATAATAACCAGTTTTTGATTCAACAAAAATACTGCCTACAGTCGGCTGAATTATGTGAGCGGAAAACAGTTATAATTGTGAGCTTAACTATATTTTAGTTTCAAAGACATCTTTTGTCAATGATAGATCACTATTATTTGGATCGTCGAATACCGCCTTATGTTCTAGTAAAAAAATTTTCTATTTCTGATATTTATTTGTTTTACTCTTCGAGATAGAGATTTTCTACCGTACAGCCTGCACGTTATTAATTTTTTCATATATCGCTTGTCTATAGAGCCATATAGGCTTTGCATTAAATTCTTGCGTCAACAACATTTATAGTACTTGCCCTACGTTCTGCTGTTTTTCATGACTTTTACCTTTTAATGCGTGATTTATTTATGTTTTTAGACGCAATAACAGGTAGCTTATTTTCATAAATCAGCTACCTGTTATCTTTTCATAAAGCTATTTTGAGTAATTATACGACTCGTAAGCCACAGAGTCCTACTCCCACTCTCCGCAACAAACACGATACTAAACTATTTTGTACCTATTCCGTTGCTTGTGGTATTACTATTACATAAATTATAGTGATATTTTGGGCTATCTGATTTTTTGTTGCCATAATGTTGCCATCAATAACTAGCATCAATGTCAATCAGAGAACGCATGGCATCAAATAATTTGGCGCTAGATGCTGCACCTGATCCACTATAATTCTCGGTATTGATTGTTCCGTCTAGAGTGCGTAGCGGGGAAATTATTGCAGTTATCCTCTCTTGTGTAAAACTTTTATTTTCTTTGCAATATAGATATATTGGTTTAAAGAGAAGCATAATAGCATTATAACCTGTTGTCTTATTCAAAATAGACTTCGAATCCCCCCAATCCTTCGCAAAAACAGTTTGGAATGCATTGAAATAGTTCAATAAAATTTTATATAATACATCCATTTTATTGTTGACGTAAAAGTCCCAAAACAAATATCTATTTACATCGTATTGTATTTCTTCAAGGTCACCTCCCTCTATCAATATACGCCTTATTTTAGTTTCGTCAGTAACTTCATCAAATAAATACTTTACAATAGCATCGCCAAAAGCCTTCTGTGTAATCATTGCATTAGGGGAGTTTATATCTTTGCGTCCAGTTAACTTAATTTGACCACGCCACGGGGAGTCACGATCATTGTTAAAGGCATAGACTAGCTGAGATATTTTTTTCTTAGGGGTATCTACTCTGCTATAATTTTCCAAGTCGAATTTGAGTGAAGGGTCTACTTTTTTCTGTTCAGAGTTAATCGTGCTAAAGATTAAAGCTTGGTCAGAAATATCTAAATCAATAAAAATCGCCACAGGGAGTTCAAAGGACTGAAGGTTCTCATCTGAATTTTGAAATCCACTTAATCGATGTTGCCCATCAATGATAGTGAAAGTAGTGTCAGAAATATAGACCTCTAAATTATTTTTGTCACTACTAACTATCTTTTCGCTATTGACATTTAGAATAATTGAATTAGGCAGGGTGGCATAGCTTGCTTCTAAATACTGCTTTATTTTTTTCACTCTACTAGGTTCAAGTTGTCGCTGTATTCCTTGATACTCAGTTTCATTGACAATTGCTCTGATATCAGATTTAGCCATTTTATATAAGGTATTACCGTTTAGCTTGCCAATATAAAACACACCAATATTTTGTGATAATTCAATAACTGGTATTTTAACTGTTTTCATACTTACCTCCCTTAATAATCAAATTTGGAACCATTTATTTCAAATTCGGATTCTTTTTTCCGTTTTTCAATTTCCTTAAACATTTTTTCATTTTCTGCCGCTTCATGAGACTTGATTACTTTTTCTGTAAATATTTGTTGAAGGGTATATCTATATGTCAAATACATTACCAGTCCCAGCGAAATAAGTAATCCTCCCCAATATAGCCACAGTATTACTGGTTCATAGGTCGTAGATACTGCCATTAGTATCCCGCAGATTAACACTCCTATACCTTGTGATATCATGATTCCATCGTGATTATCAGCTGCATGCCTCCTAATACTATAACTAGTTGTCATGATAAAACAGGCATTTGTCGATAATAATATGTTAAAAAAACTCTTAATATCACCATCGTAATCTATGCCGAACAATAAAATAATAGTGACAATCGCTACACCATACGACATCAGCAAGTATTGACTAGACTTTATCATCATATTCCAGTTGATATTTAGCTTAGCCATTGTAGCCTCCCTCCAACAAACTATCTATCACTAATAATCTATCTGCAATTTTAGTGATTATTGGCACAACCAACGCATTCCCCATAGTGAAATACCTAAATTTATGTGGCATCCCCGTATCTGTCCATCCATCATCAAAACCATTTAATCGTTCGCATTCAACAGGGGTAAGTAATCTAAGCCTCCCCGTCACTGCATCTTCAATTACATGAGAACTTCTGTTTACGCTCGATTCACTTGTCAGCATTGTTCGTGCCGGCTTATCCAAATCATCGGGAAAACACATCCCACCTTCACTAAAGGTATAAGGTTCACCGTTTGGTCGCACACGTGAAATTTTCTTGGCACCTTTCAGATACGTCCATTTTTCTGTACTACCATTGAGAAAATACATCTTATCCACGGCTTCCGTATGGCGAATATTTCTTAGGGTTAAAGCGGGAACTTCAATAGGCGCTAGCTCTTCGGAGTATATTTCCCCATTAATCATAATCCCGCCATTGTAGAATTTACCTTCAAAACAATCTGAAACTTCTTGTAATGAACTATATTTCATTTCGTTAATTGATTCAAAAGTTTGCTTTACTCTGTTTACCTCATTTTTCACAGGAAATGGCTTTGCATAAAACCCCGTCTCTTTTAATGTCTTTGGTAAAGCAGCGTCTCCGTTGTGTGCGAATGACGTCGATATCTGCTTGAATAAATCAGTGGAGTTCTTGTATGCAAAAATGAATATACGTCTGCGGCGTTGTGGATAGCCATAGTCTGCGGCATTAATCACCCTCCACTCAACACCATAACCCAATTCATATAAACATCTAAGAATGATGGCAAAATCTCGCCCACGTTGATTCGCAGGAGATTTAATTAGCCGATCGACATTCTCTAAAAGTATAAAACTCGGAGTATGGGATTTAATAATATCTCTTATCTCCCACCAAAGCACACCTTTTTTTCCTTCTATTCCTTTTGCACCTGTTTGCGCAACTGAATAATCCTGACAAGGAAACCCTCCGACCAATAAATCGTGTGGTGGAACTTTGTCTTTAGCAATGGCAATATCAGTGTTTACATGGTTGTCTGATAATCCAAAATGTGATATATAGCAATCAAATGCGTGTTGCGCCTTTTTGCTTGGTTCCCATTGATTAGCCCATATAGTTTCAAACAATGCTGAACTACGCTCTAAACCTAAGCGAAATCCACCGACTCCAGCAAACAGCTCAACTACTCGAATTTTATTATTTTTCATATTCTTCACCCAAAATCACAAAAATGTGATATAATATTATTTAACTTACAAAACACTCGTTAATTATAGCATAAGCGACAAAAAAGATCAAGAGCTTTGTCAAAATATTTTGAAAGGATATGTTGAAAATGCCATACAATCGTGAAAACATTGAAAGCATAGCTTTGTATGCTAAGCAACTCGAAGGAAAAACCTTCCTAGAGGTTTTGCTTTTGCAAGATTTACATAAAGATATTTTTGATAAAATTGTTACGACATATAGTAACCCACGCCACAAAGGTGGATTGGGGAATTTCTTAGAGGAAATCTACTTTGGATATAAAACAAATAGCGATCGCCGTGCAGATTTTCATGAAGCAGGTGTTGAGTTGAAAGTGTCTCCTTATGAGTTGACAAAAAAGAATGAACACCGAGCTGGAGAGCGACTAGTGCTGACAATGATAGATTATAATAGTCCTGTAGAAGAAGAACTCTTCACCTCGCATTTGTGGGATAAAATCAAGAAAATCCTATTAGTATACTATTTTAGAGGGGGCAGTATTGACAACAAACTGCAATACCGGATTGACTACACTGGTCTCTTTACTCCTAATGAAGAGGATTTGGCGATAATCGAAGCTGACTATAAAACGATTATTTCCAAAATCGAATCCGGAAAAGCCCATGAACTATCAGAAAGTGATACTTTATATCTTTCTGCATGTACTAAAGGTGCTACTGCCGAAAAAAGTTTATCAACTCAATTTTATAACACTGAGGTGAAAGCAAAAAAACGTGCTTTTGCATTTAAGCAATCCTATATGCATACAGTTTTGCAAGAGTTAGTATGCCATATAAGCACTCAGCCAGAGAGTATTATTCATTCCAGTGAAGAATTGAAACATTCAACTTTTGAAATGTTTATTCTTGATAAATTGCAACAGCATTACGGCAAAAGCGATAAGGAATTGTGCGCTTTATTTGACCGAGCGTATAATTGTAATAAGGCACAGTGGACTGATCTTACATACAGAATGCTTGGAATTAAATCGAATAAGGCTCTTGAGTTTGCCAAAGCAAATATTGTTGTGAAGTCAATTCGAATTGAAGAGGATGGTACGATGAAAGAGAGTCTTTCATTTCCCACATTCAGATTCATGGAAATTATCTTTGAGGAGTGGGATAATTCCTCTGTGTTCAATTACTTTGATGAAACAAAGTTCCTATTTGCTGTTTACAAACGCAAAGGTGATAATTATATCTTTATTGGAGCAAAGTTTTGGAATATGCCTGCAGTGGATCTTGAGGGAGATGTCAAAACATGTTGGCTAAACACCATTGATATAATAAGAAAAGGTGTCTCTTTTGTAAAAAGTGGAAAAAGGATTTTTAACAATCTCCCATCTTCTAAAGATAATAGAATTATGCACGTTAGACCCCATGCCGCAAAAAGCGCTTATAAACTTAACGACGGGACTATGATTGGAAATATAGAAAGCAATGCCGACGAATTACCTGATGGGCAATGGATGACACGTCAGTGTTTTTGGCTCAACAATAGTTATGTTGTGAACGAAGTCTTGCGAGATATTATATAGGGCAAAGTATGGAGCAATGCGACAGTGTATTGCTCCATACTTTACATGTGTCACACATAAATCAATTCACTGCGCACAATCTCCTCAGCACAAGCCTTGTAGTTGTTCATTAGCCCGACCCACTTCATTTGGTCTTGCATTTTAAGCGTATCGTCGCACCCATTCGCCTTTGCCATCGCTGAAACGGTCTGCTCGATAATAGCCCGTGCTTGCACATCAATCTCATGCAGATGCTCATTGAGTTTGCCGGACATGAGCAAGGACGTAAACAAGGGTGTACGATATTCTTCGAGATAGCGTTTTCGCATACGACCATATTTGCCGATAAGATAGTTCGTGCTTTTTGGTGCTTCCAATAACGGATAATAAATGTCGTCCTCGCCGAGTTCGTAATGTAAGCCGTTTTGCTCATCGTAGATGTATTTTTCAAGCATCACAGCACCCCCAAGTTCTTCAAAATCATGACGCAATCTCTCATGCCTTGCTGATAGAGCTGTTCGCCCCGATGCTCTTTTGCTTCACCCATCTCGAACAGCACTTCTTCCACCATGACTTTCTCGGGTGCCGTCAAATTGGTGGTGAGCATCTCGTCAATATGGAGCACTCGATTGTGATAATATTCGTACTCCTTCGTTTTTTTGTGGGCTTCAAAATCCGCTTCAATCAAGCTGTCAATGAAGTCGTTCCAAACTGTAGTTTTATCCATATCCATTTTCCTTTCTCGGTCAACCCCTTGAAAGAAATCACGATGTATGCTATAATATTTACGCCGTGAATGCCTTTTG
>CAYJDA010000039.1:0-17411 GCA_964368815.1 uncultured Oscillospiraceae bacterium | reverse complement strand
CAAAAGCCCCATGAACTGAACAAGCTAATTGAAATAGCTAAAATTCAAAGCACCGAGGCTTCGAATAAAATCGAGGGAATTGTTACCACCGCCACACGGGTAAAGCAATTGATGGAGGAAAAAACAACCCCTCGAAATAGGGACGAGGAGGAAATTATGGGTTACCGTGATGTCCTTAACACAATTCACGAAAGTTATGATTATATATCTATCCGCTCGTCATATATTTTACAGCTGCACAGAGATCTGTACCGGTATTCCGAAAAATCTATCGGCGGACGATTTAAAAACACACAGAATGTCATCGCCGAGACTATGCCCGATGGTTCACAAAAAGTCAGGTTTATCCCTCTCGCTCCGTATGAAACCGAGCCGGCTATTGATGAAATTTGTGACAGCTTTAACAATGCTATCGACTCATGTGTTGTCGATCCACTGGTATTAATTCCCATATTCATAAATGATTTTTTATGTATCCACCCATTTAACGACAGTAACGGTCGTATGTCAAGACTTCTCACGACATTGTTGCTTTATCGTTGTGGTTATGTTGTGGGCAGATATATCAGCCTGGAGAGTAGGATTGAAAAAACAAAAACTAAATATTACGACGTTCTCGAAAAAAGTGGCGAAAATTGGCACGAGGGTGAAAACAACCCAGTATCTTTTATAAAATATCTACTCGGCATAATTCTTTCGGCGTATAGAGATTTTGAAACAAGGGTAGCTTATGTAGGCGAAAAAGTGCCGGCGATAGATATGGTGACGAAAGCTGTGGAAAGCAAAATAGGCAAATTCACCAAGAGCGAAATCATGGAACTTGTCCCTACATTAAGTAAAGCCTCTATTGAAAACGCTCTTAAAAAACTCACAGAGAACGGCACTGTAATCCGACATGGAAAAGGAAAAAACACGTTTTATACACGAAATGACTAATTTTAGTTTATGTATCTTTCTTTATTCGTAACCTCATTTTCGGCACTTTGATATTCTTTTAAAGCTAATATCTCAAAATAAAATAATTTATGCTACCAATCGTCTATTACGTTCTGAAATTTATAAAAACCTACTGAATATCGAGTTATTCGGTAGGTTTTTATTATAGATTCAACGCCAAACCTTTTGCGATTTTAGACGATTCAATTACATTTTACGGGTTGTTGCCGACAGTGTTATTATCCTTTATAATCACTTCCACATGACATTTTTTTGTAGATTGAAACACCTGCTTTACTCTTTAATCTTGGGAATTCCCCAGTCCGATTTTCCGTTTGCAAAGGGAACATCGAAAAACGGCTCAAAGGCTCTGTCGTCTCCCATTTATGTTCCTCAAATATTTTTTTCTTAAAGAATATTCCCATTTGTGTGCAAGCTCATTTGTGCATGATAAATCAGATTCACAAATAATTCACTCCAACCGTTACATTTAAGAATCAAACTTACATTCTTGTTAAAAAATCATGTATATTTTTAATTAAACTGCAATTATTTCATACACCTTTTTATAAGTTATTGAAATTAATTTTTTATTAATATATTATAATGACATAAAACAAAAATGAAAGTTGTAAATATGAAAATGAAATATGAAAATATGTTTCCCGATGAACTGATAGAAGCAGTAAATAATATGCCTGTATTTTTTATTCCTACCGGTTTGTTGGAATGGCATGGAGATCATCTGCCACTAGGATTAGACACGTTGAAATCATATGAAATTTGCTTGAAAACGGCAGAAAGATTAAAAGGTGGTATCGTATGTCCGCCTAATTATTTCGGTAGACCGGGATTTTCTAACTATGTAGGAACACTGACATATTCCGAAAGCTTAATTCATCAATTGTTTTATGAATATTTTCAACAGTTGATGAAAATAGGGGCAAAGGTAATCGTTCTTTTAACCGGTCATTATGGAGATTGCCAGCTTGATGTTATAAAAAAAGTAGCCGATGTTTTTGAACGTGAAAATCCGTCTGTCAGCATTATAGCACAAGCTGAATATGAAGATGTTTTGGTTGATGGCATTATACCGATGGATCATGCCGGAATGTGGGAAACTTCTATATTTTTATATCTGCAACCCGAAAAAACCAGAATGTCGCACCTTTCAGAAAAAACCAACAAAAAATGTCTCTATACAAATCCACCGCATCACTATTACAGAGAATGTGATGAAACATGGCAATGGAACAACGATGTAATGAATTCTTCTGTTGAATTGGGGAAAAAAGCTGTGGATGCAATTGTAGATACTTTAGTTGAAAAAATAAAGAACAAGTTAGTTTAAAAGGGGCAACGGAGAAAGATTTATGTCTGAAACTCTAAAAATAGCAACATATCAAGGACCTGTTGCAGATGCTTGTATAGAAAAGAATATTGAAACTGTATTGAAAGTATTAGCAAAACATCGTGATGAGCAATTCGATTTCCTCTGCTTTCCGGAAACATTTTTATCGGGATATACAAAAAATGCGATTGAACATGCCTCGTTATCATTAGAAGATTATAGAATAAAAGAATTAATACATAAATCATCAATATATGATACCGTAATCTTAGTGGGGATTAACGAACAACGACGGGATAAGATATATAACTCACAGATGGTTATTTACAAGGGCAATCTATTAGGTGTATCTACAAAAACAATGCTTACAACAGGTTTTGACAGCGAGTATTATTCAACGGATTTAGAATTGCCTGTATATAGCGCAAAAGGAATAAAGTTCGGAGTAGCAATCTGTCACACTACCTCATTCGTGCAACCATCACTTTTATTAAGACTAAGAGGTGCAAGGCTACTTTTTACTCCACATTTTAATAATTTGCCGGCCGTTTCATTATTACCAAATGGTGAAACATTGACATATGAACAGCACAAAAAAATGGTGTTGACAAATCAGGCGGGATTAGCCTCTTTATTAAAAATGGTTGTTGTGCGTTCAAACATAGTTGAATGTAATGAAAAAGCAATTGCATCAGGCGATAGCGGAATATGGGATATGAACGGTAATCTCGTCGTTTGCACACAAGCATTTACAGAGCAGGTTGTCTCACATGTTTTTCCGAAAAGTATTTTTAATAAAGAACATTGGATATCACATCAGGAGATACCGACAAAGTTATACGAAATGATCGCTAAAGCGGGTGAAAATTATCTTAACGAAGAATAAACAACCGATCTTTAAGGAGTAATATGAACAATAAGCAAAAAGGAAACTTGTGGAAAGAAATAAAGAAAAACAGATCATTTTACTTATTTTTATTACCTGCGGTAATATTGTGTTTTATTATACTCCGATGGGTGGACTGATCATGGCGTTTCAGGATTATAATCCAATAGATGGATTTTTAAACAGTGAGTTTGTCGGATTTAAGCATTTTATTGAATTTATGAACGATGATGATTTTATTATTTCGTTACGAAACAGTTTAGTAATTAACGGATTCAATATAATGTTCGGATTTACCTTGCCAATTGCTTTTGCCATATTTATTTTTTCTATGAAGAATAATATGTTTAAAAAGGTGACACAAACCATTACGTATCTACCGCATTTTATTTCTTGGGTTGTAGTTGGTGGAATGGTATACAAATTACTGGATCCCGATACAGGTATATTAAATTTATTATTAAAGCAATTGAGCCTCGAACCAATACCATTCATGCGTGACCCCGGTTATTTTTGGGGGATTATTACGAGCGTATCTATATGGAAGGAGTTGGGTTGGAATTCCATTATTTTTTTGGCGGCATTATCTGCAATCGATGTGGAACAGTATGAAGCAGCAGTGGTGGATGGAGCAAATTCTCTTCAGAAGTTGATTCATATAACGTTACCCGGAATCATGCCTACAATAGTTTTGATGCTGATTTTCAATATTGGAAATCTATTTAATGCAAATGGTAATGTTAGCTTTGACGCAATATTTAACATGAGAAATGCATTTATTGCCGATGTTGCCAATACGTTGGATTTCTACATATATCAGGAAGGAATTATGAGAAATCAGATATCATATGCAACCGCAATGGGCTTTTTCCAAAATATTATTTCGTTGTTTTTGGTTTTAGGTGCAAATAAGATCAGTAAAAAAATCAGAGGATATGGGATGTTTTAAGAATAAACATAAAGAAAGGTGGTCAAATTTATGCAAAGAAATAAGGCTTTTGATTTTTCCAGAAATATAATCATCATCATAATCAGCATCATAATGCTATATCCGTTTATTTATTGCTTATCGTACTCCCTGAGTGATAGAGTTGAGGTTTTGATAAGTCCCGTCATCCTATTACCGCGTGGCTTTACCTTAGAAAACTATTTCAATGTTCTTTTGAACGAGGAAATATACAGCGCTTTTGCGATAAGTGTGCTGAGAGTGATATGCGGAGTTTTTTGGACTATTACCATAACCGGGTTAGCTTCCTACGGAATAACACGAAAGATGCCGGGTGTAAAAGCAATAACGTTGTTTTTAATTGTACCGATGTACATAACCGGTGGACTCCTCCCAACCTATGTGCTTTACAGTAATCTTAATCTATTTAACACATTTCTTGTTTATATTTTACCACACGGGTTTTGGGCGTTTAACATGTTGTTGATGAGAACTTATTTTGCCACGATTCCGGATTCCTTGGAGGAGGCCGCAAAATTGGACGGGGCATCTGACTTCAAAATCTTTTACAAAATTATGCTCCCGCTTGCAATGCCTGTAATCGCTGTTGTTGCAATGTTTAGTGGAGTATGGCAATGGAATTCGTGGTTTGATGCGAGCCTATATATAACCAATCCCGATCTGAAACCTTTACAATCCTTATTGCAGCGTTTGATTATGGAAAATTACGCAACCTCTTTACAGGCAGCATCTGGAAGAGTTACTCAATCAGCAGTATCGCCGGAAGGCATAAAAATGGCAACACTGATTATCAGCACCGTACCTATAGTGTTAGTCTATCCATTCCTACAAAAACATTTTATTAGCGGCATGATGATTGGAGCGGTAAAGTCATAGTCGTATGCACTAACATCGTATTAAACAACAGTATGAACAAATCGATTATACTGTTGATTTAAGAATAACATTAAAATGGAGGTATGATTGAATGAAAAAACGAATCTTAGCAACCCTAATGATGCTTATCATTATTGCAACCTCAACAGTGGGGTGTACTCAGGATGTAGGGGAAAATTCCGAGGGTAATCCATCTGGTACTGATGAGCAAATGTCAAGCGGCAACGAAGAAACCGAGAATTTAGAATGGCTTGAGTACAGTGTGTGGATTAGATCAGAGGCAGAAAAATTTGCAAATAATCCGAACGACGTAGTAACACCGTATGTTGAAGACAAATTTAAAATCAGAGTCAGCGAAGTATACTACCCTGATGGCACCTCTACGCTAAAAGAGAGACTCAATATGATGATAGCAGCAGACAATGTCCCTGATGTTATTATTTCGGGTGCTTCTGATTTAGAGCACGCAATTGCCACCGGGCTGTTTGCCGATGTAGGCGATAAATTTCAAGAAATGGAAAACATCAACAAATATTTTGACAGTAAATATCTTGAAAGATTGAAGACAGGTGGTGTACAATACAAGATACCGAGTGTGGAGATGAACCTTTCAGCTCCGGAATATCAGGATGATCCATACTACACTGGTGTTCCGCAGTGGGCATTATGGGTTAGAGAAGATGTTTTGTCTCAAGCGGGGTACACTTTTACTCCAATGGCCGAGTTAGAGGCTATGGGCAAAAAGCCAACCATTGAAGAGATGGCGATTGAACCTGCAATTGATACTCCGGAACAATTATATGATTTGTTAACAAAGATTAACGACCTGGGTATTCAGGTTAACGGAAACGACCTAATACCGCTCACAATTATAGGTTTTCAGCAATTCCATCTTGGAAGTATGTTTGACTTCGGACACTGGAGGATTGATGAAAACGGTGAAGTTGATGGATTTTTAGGAACTCCCGGTGCAAAGGATTACTATAAGTTTTTAGCAAAGCTATACAGAGAGGACTTAATTGATAAGGATTTCGTTATCCAAAAACCGGAACAGTTACAGGACAAGGTCGCTTCCGGTAGGGTAGCTATGGGTACATATGTTCCGGATATGCGTGCAGCGGAACAAGCCATGCTAGAGATAAACCCCGAATATAGTGTGCGTTATATACCATGGCCAAAAATGGATGAAACAAAAGGATATTTTGACATTTTTGAGGGCGGATTTACGAGTGCTATAATACGTGAAGATTTTGAAGATATCGACAGATTGCTTGAATATTTTGACTGGTTCTATTCTGATGAAGGTCTCGATGTGCTTACTTGGGGACCCCAAAGTGCCGGATTGTGGGAAATGGATGGCGATAAAAAGGTGTTCGTCGAAGGTGTTGATGCATCCCTTTTCTTAGAAGGTGTAAAGGGTGAGCAAGGTGCAGACTACTATGGGTTATATGATCCGTATGGCGAGCAGGTTGTTCCGTTTATGAGCAGAGTGGGAGTTACCGTACCAAGATTGCTTGTTGGAAATCCTTTTGATTATCGCAGAAGTTATGAACCTGATATCAATATCGGTGATTACATGAAATCCATCTACGGCTCTGCAAGTGTGAACTTTGAGGGTACTGCTTCTTATGGTAGCGGTTCTGAGGCCGTTAACACGGTTACCGACTATTATTGGGGTAAATTTATTAACGAAGAGATTGCTAAGTTATTGATTACCGCATCAGACGAAGAGTTTGACCGGGTGTGGGAAGAGCAATATCAAGCCTTTTTAGAAGAAACGGATTATGAAGTAGCAAAGCAGGAAATGACACAGTGGTTTGCTGAGAATGAATTGAAATAAGTTGATAAACACTAAGGCTATCGAGCATTGCTCGATAGCCTTGTAGTACTATAAAATGGGAAACAGTATATGAATATAGTGATTGTAGATGATTTTGATGTTGATAGAGAATATACCAAAAATATATTAAAAGAGTTGACAAATATCAATATAAACTCTGTGGTCGAGTTTGAAGATGGATTTTCAGCGGTTGATTATATCTCTTCAAATAATATTGATGTAGTTATTACTGATGTGCAGATGCCTGCAATGACAGGGATTGAACTGGCAAGACAGATAAAAAAACATCACCGAAAACAGCGGTTATTTTTTGTAGCGCTTATAACAGTTTTGAATATATTAAACAGGCGCTTTATCTTGATAACTACGGTTATATATTAAAACCTATTGAAACAGATGAATTAATTGAAGCCTTATCCAAGGTTTTATTGAAAAAAATGAGCATAATAATTAACCCTGAGCTGTCGCAAGATGAAAGAAATGATATTATTGCCGGTCAATTTAAGGAGATGATTCTCGGCACTGCATTTAATCCACTTGCAACTTGGGATAATATATGTACAATAGATAACAAACTCAAATGCAAATCTTATCTTCTTTGCACGTTTGAAATCCAAAACTATCGCAAGCTGACATCTATATTTAATCTACAGGACAGAATAAGTTTGTCAGACAAGATATCGATGAAAATAAAAGAAAAAACCAAATTAATTGATACTTCGTTATTCTATCAAGTAAATGAAGAACATATTGTGGTTATGTATGTGTTACGAGATGATTGTATTAACGAAGCAGATAATAATATAGTATCTGTAGTTGATGAATTCATCAACACCGATATCTGCATTAATGCATATGTGAGTGATAAAAGTTGCGATTTTTCATGCATTTATGTGCAATACCTTAAATGCATGAAAATGGCCCAGTACAAAAAGCAGTTTGACAAATGCAGTGTACTATACTATGATGAAATCTTGGATAATAATTTCACCGTACAGGTTATAGACTATAATGTATTGCAATATAAAATCAGGTACATGGTTACAATGGCTATGCCATATGATGACGTGCATTCCGAAATAACATCCTATCTCAACAGCCTTTTTATAGCAGATGATATAGAGCAATGTTACAGCCTTTGTTTCTTTGTTGTAGCCATTTTAAAAAGCATGTTGTTTGATAACGATGTAGAATACAAGGAAATATTTAAAAGTGAAACAATATTGTTAAATTCTTTTAAAGAGCAAGATAATTTGAATTTCTATTTTACGTGGATTGCAAATTCGATATTTAAAGTATCTCGGGCAATCACTGTGCAAACTTCAATAGTGGAAACGCCCATCATACTTAAAGTAAAAAAATATATAAATGATAATTGGGAAAAAAACATCAGCGTCTCTGATGTCGCCACCGAAATGTTTTACAGTCCTAACTACATATCGTTAATATTTAAAAGGAATACCGGTGAATCTGTCTTTGATTATATTACAAAATGTAAGATGAAAAATGCTAAAATACTGCTTAGAAATCCTAACTACAAACTGTATCAGATATCTAATAAATTGGGGTATGCTCACAGTGCATACTTTAATACTGTTTTTAAGAAGGTGACGGGCATCACACCAAAACAATTTAGAGAGCAATGTATGGATACTACAAATGAAAAATCATAAATTTATTAATACAATTCTTTCAAAACGAATTCTTTTTAAATATAGGTTATTAATTTTAAATATGCTGCTTGTAGCCATTCCTGTGGCTCTTTTGGGAAGTATTTTTATTAATATACTGTTAATGGGTTTAAAAGAGTCTGAGGTTAGATTGACGTCTGAAAGTAATGCACAAATTATGCAGCATATAGATACATTTTGGAGCAATTTTTTATCAAGCACCCAAATGATGTATATTAACAGTGACCTACAAAACAGCTTGACTCATATAAACAAGGATTTTAGTGAAGTGGTCAGCAATGTAAGAAATATCAGAAAGATAACAACACAGTTTAATGACCAGTTTAGAATTTCTGATATAAAAAGCTCGTATTATTTTGGAGGGACTATTGTCTCAACAATATATAGCATGAACGAAACTTTGACAACATATCAAAGTAGTGTTTTGTCGTATGATGAAATAAAAGAATCTAATATTGTTAAGGAGTTGGAAACAACTCGTTTCGTGTTTGAACTCGAGGAAAAAACACCCGGCGTTTCGGTTATTAATGTATACCAAAAATTACTCGATTTCAATACAACAGAAGAAATCGGAGTCCTTAAGATAGAGGTGCCTATTATGTTTATACAAAACCTCTTGTCGGTAAACTCCGATAACTCAAACCATAATGTTTATTACATTACACAATCAAATCAGATGATAACATCAAGCGAAGCTTTTTCGTTAAATGAGGGGGAGTTTGAGAAAATTGTGTTTGATGCTCAACAGTCAAATGAGTATTTTTTCGCAAGCAGCTTATCGGAAGTAAATAATTATCAACTGATTACGATAAAAGATGAAAGACAGACATTAGTTAAAGTTGTAGAGGCGTTTAAGTTTTATATTCTCATTATTTTTGTATGTTTAGTTATCGGTGCCGTCATCGGACTGATATTCGAAAAAATTTTATATAGGCGTATACAATGGTTGTTTGATAATATCGCCGCCAACAATGATCTGCAACTTAAAACCGCCGTTAGCAATGATGAATTCGATATACTAAATCTTTCTTTCCAAAATATGATAAAGAAAATTGAACTTTTAACCGCACAGAAATATGAAGTAGAAACAAAGGTAAAAAGTATCCAACTTGAGTTGTTGCAAGATTCCATAAACCCACATTTATTATACAATACATTGGCGAACCTCTCCTACAGGCTTAACCAATCCGGAAGTCATGAAGAAAGCAGTTTAGTTAAACGGGTTTCCATTTTTTACAAATACATGTTAAATAGTGATGAGAATATCATCACTTTGGAAAAAGAAATCAGTTTATTAGAAAATTACATCTGTATTATAAGCTCAATGTACAACATGCATGTAGAAACACATATTAATCTGAACCGTGATCTGTATGATTATAAAATTAATAAGATGCTGCTACAACCGTTAGTTGAGAACTCATTACTTCACGGTATGAGAGCAAACCAAGGAGGAGCCATAAAAATACAGGTAGTAAAGAGTGATGACGAAATAACAATTACCATAGAAGATGACGGTATCGGAATAAATGCGGATACTTTATATAAAATAGAGAATGATTTATTAGAAACTTCATATGCAGTTAAAAATATTAAGAAAAGATTGCATTTTTATTATGATTCAAAAGCAAGTTTGCATTTTACAAGTGAAAACAATACAACTACAGCAACTATCAAGTTACCGTACTTCTCATAAGTAATTCAAGTTCTCGCAGGGGGATGGTGTTTGTTATTGGCTTTTTTTCTTTCCTTTCATTTTTATACAAAAAAAGACCGAAAGTTTCGGGGTCGAAACTCTCGGTCTTACGGGTACAAATTATTTGATTCAAAAAGCGGCCTAAAAATAGGCACAAAAAAAAGCAACCGATATCATCTATCGATTGCTTTCATGGTGGAGCATAGGAGATTCGAACTCCTGACCCCCACACTGCCAGTGTGGTGCGCTGGCGAGTTAGCGGTAAAACAGCCCTAAATCAACTCTCTGCCACTTTTGTAACAGCTACTATAACATCTTCAAAACACACACCTCTTGCATAGTTGTATGTTTTTTGATACTTCTCCCACAAATCTCGTAGGGTTGCATTGTTAGAGAGTTGGTTGATAATTTTTTCTACATCCTGAATTGTATCATAGCTTCCTCGATGAATTGCAGTTTCTTTTAATGCAGTTTTAAAAACACCTTTGTCGTAACTTTGAGATTTTGTTAAAATGTAAACATCATAAAAATCTCTTGGTCTCGTGTTTAATATGCCACGGCTTAAAATTGTTTCCACCTTTTCTGCAAGTATGGTTTCTATGTTATATCCCCAAAGGCAAATACATAATTCCTCGTCAAACAAGCCGTGAATTTCGTATTGTATCGGTGCCGGAGTTATCACATCTGCAGTGGAAATATCTATAGAAAGAGGTGTTGTGATGTTTTCATAAATTGCATCAACCCTCACACAATATCCACCATAAACATCTAAATTGCGAATTTCCTTAATAGAAATAAATTTAAATATAACACCATCGGCAACGTTAATACAACAGACATCATTAACAGTTTTGATCATAGTTTCCTGTGTAAGCGGAAGGTTTCGAAGAGTAGCGTCTAAATCCATAGTTGCCCTTGTGTCCAGCCCCACAAGCGTTGCGATTAACATACCGCCTTTGATTATAAATTTGTCCTTGTATGCCGAGATGGATAATCTTTGTAAAAACCGTTCAAACATATAGTTCTGCAAAACAACCTGTGATGCGATATTTTTGCTCTTGGCGTAATTGTTTATTTTCGCCTTTAAACTCATAGAGTTTTGACTCATAGCAATACCTCCATATAAGCTTTAAGAATTTTACCCACCTTAAATATACCTGCGTATTCCGCAAGCAAATTTAGATTTTTATCTTTTTTTCCTGAATAGTTTTTTATTGCCGCCACCACTATTTCTTGCTCAATACGGTTTCTGCTTCTCAGCAAATCACAGATGGTGCGCTCGGGATTGTAACACTTTACACTATTGCCGAATGTAGTAGCTTTATGCGATAACCCTATTTCATACAGGTTTGCTTGAATGTAATAGACCTTGCACTGTTCACGTAATTTTACTGACAAACAGCCATCACTCTTTACTGTCACAGAGTGCTCAAAAGGAGTCCTGTCGGCGATACAGTTTAAAAAGAGTGCACTTTCATGTGAAAAAACGACCTTATCACTTTTTTGTGCTAGTAGATACATATCATCTACAATGGTATCTGGCAAGGCATAAATCCCATGCCCTACTTTTTGAATGATACCATTTTGGGCTAAAGATGCCACGGTCGGCTTTGAATAGCCCAAAGCAATAAATTCAGAAGTTTTAACTGTAGGTTTTATTTTAAATAAATCGAATATATCCTCATACACTGTCGCACATCCTCATCTTTACTATTGTATAGATATTGTAACATATTTGGATTTGAAAGTAAAGACGCTTGGTTTAATATATTTTGATTATTCACAGCGAGAGATACCAATTATGAAAATCTGACATTGTTATAAATCTAGTTGTGACTCCCCTCAATTCTTTATTATAAGTATGTCTATACAACTTCTTGAATATTTCTCCTGTTGGATCTTTGATGCGATATAGGCAATCAGATATATATATATTTTCACCGTCATATTTATGCCAATATCCAGCTGATTTTCCAATTCTACTAACAATAATATCTCCTTTTTCGGCTAAAACACCATTTGTGTCCTTGCTGTTGAAATATCGAATTGATGGTTTCCAATCATGTTGTTTTCGAGAAGTGTGTAAAATCGGGTTTCCTGATTGAGTAAAAGAATTACTAGAAATATTGCCACGTCTCATTATAAACGGGAAAGGATGAGCACTATTAGTAGCCGTTCTTATCCAATCTCCGGTCAACATTTTTTGTTGCGGTATAGACTCTTCTTCTGCAACCTTGATTTCAGAGTGTAACTTTTTCAATGTATAATATCTGCTTTTACGTTTTTTAGGGTAGTTGTTCTTTATTTGAATAGCATAACTTCTTATTTCTCCAGCTCCAAATGTGTCATCTGGTAAACGAATAATTTTCATTATATTAAAGTTTTTAGCAAGGTATTGCCTAATGTTTGCGTAACGTTCCAGTTCAACAAATGAATTTGGCATAATAATAATTAGAACACCATTTGTATCAAGAAGGTTTAAATTTGCAAATAACATTTCTATTTCCAATCTTGATGTAACATATCCTTTCATATCATGTTTATATAAGCAGTTATACAGCCCTTTCTTCTCCATTTTAACAAAAGGAGGATTAGCCAAAACTAGTGGATACTTGCAACTGCTATCAACAGAATGTTTTCGACCATCCTCTTGAAAAAACACCACATCATCGCCACTATTGTTAGTTATATCGACACCATAAAGCCTAATGCTACTCCACCTCGTTTTTGCAGCATTAAGTAAATTGCATGACCCACAGCAAATATCGATAACTTTATCCGGAGACGATAAGGCTATCATATTGATTAATACTGAAGCTATTTCATTGGGGGTGTAATATTTTGTATAATCCATATAACCTCGATTAGCTACTGAGCCTGCAGGAAAGCAGACAAATTATATATAGTGATATGAGATATGCCTATTGTTCTTGGAGCACTCTCGACAGCAAAATCATAAATAATTCTAGTGTTTTTATGATTTTTAGAAGCATATAAGCCACAAGCTAATGTATGGGGTCGAGTTCCAAGTGGCACAATTACTTGCTGTGCCGCATAACTTCTATTGCTTTCCAAAATGTCATATGCCTCAAATACGCTCTCTGCAAAACATTTACTAATAGTCACATCTACACTTTGGCTTTCAATAACCTCTACACTATTAAACATTGCAGTATTAGACCAATGTGGCTTGCCAACAGAAGCCGTTATTACTGCAATTATTTTAGAAAAGTCATTTGGTAATTCTAATATTTTTTTGAGCCTATTGGCTTCAAACCCTATAAATGCACATAAAATTTCATCTGCTACAGCTCTTTTTGCAAACCTAGGGAACGGTTTAACTTCTAATACTTTTTCACTCAGCTCATCATCTATTAATCCACTCTCTGCAATATAGCTTTTCGGCCTAATATAGCTTGCGAACAACGTGTTTGGTACAACTTCAATTGTTAAAAATTTTGACAATAGCACTATTAATACATGGTTTAAGCTTGTGATGTCAAGTAAAACATTCATTTTATTGATTTTTAGTTCTTTCAACAGGTAAGAAATATCATCGCATTGTATTTTATTATTTACGTTTCCATAATAAAGCTCTACATCAAAACATCTATCATCAATGTAATCAATTAGCATATAATTTTTATTTGATCGTCTCCACTCTTTTATAAAAAAACAACTCCTTTCTTCTTGCTCTTTCGGAAAGCCAGCAATCAAAAAGTCAATGTTAGTATGCATATAATCGCTTAATTCGTGATAATTATACTCCTCTCTAATCATTGGTTAGTACCTCGTTATTATCAAATAATGAAATTTGATTACTGTCACTGCTTGAAGAGTCTGCCTTACTATTTCCAATTTCTAATTTAAGTAATTCACGATATGTTTTTTTCGCAACCTCCTCGTTACCACTTAGCAAATTATTGAGTGCGGTACTATTTATATGCAGTTTGCGTTTATGTCTGTATGATATACCAAAATATGGTACATATATCTTGTTCATATGATAGTCGATGGTTTCGTCTGAAAAAATTGAATTTTTCTTTTTTGTAGCAATTTCTTTTTGCAAAACATTCCACATTAAAGCAGATTTAAGTATAGAACGAGTCTCTTCATTTAAAGATAAATCTTCAGTACTAAAGTGATTTGGTTCTGGCTCACCCAAAGTCAACAGCTCACTGGTGTGATAATGATTGAAGAGCATGCCGAGATCTTGTAAAAATTTTCGAATACGATTTCCATATGGGTCATATCCTGCAATGTCACGCACCTTATAATTACTTACATATCTAGCCGCTTCAGTTTGAATTTCTCCAGAAATCGTAGTTTCCCATTTGAAACCCTGTAAAAATGCAATTCTAAGAGCTTGTTCGCACAATTCTAAAAAATACCGAACTATGCCTGAAGACAACATTTCAAATACGCTAAATCCATAATACATTTTTTGCCGCTTCGTTTCTTTACATAAAAGAAAAATAATTCCTAAACCTCTATTATGCATCCATTCAGAATACTTTTTTTCCTTATTAACATACGCCTTGCAAAGGTCGTTAATTTTCGGAGTATAGTTTGTTTTTTTACACAATAAAGCGTAGTGTAATCGTGCATTAAATACCGGAGCCTCTTTACACAATGTGTTTATAGAAACAGAAATTTGTTCATCATCTAAATTCTCTTCTGAACCTCTGTCTATTATAAGTTTTTCTAGCTTATTAAGGAAGTTAAGTTTATTTTTACTTTTTAATATCAGTTCAAGTTCATCCTCGATTTTATACTCCCCTAGATAAAATATAATATCTTCTGATGCATTTTGTGGAATCAAGCCTTTTTCCTTACCTAAAGCAATACGCTTGCTACAAATTTCTTTAATTAAAGCTATGTAGTTGTCGGAATTCACGCCCAGTGTTATTTTTTCATAGTCATGAGGGGATTCAATTTTCTCTGTTAAGGAAATAGTTCCGTTTGTCCTCATACCTTCCGGCCTTAATCCGATATTAAAAATGACTGGTAATGTGCTGTGCTTTATGTAAGTGTTGACGATTTCTTGTTGGTAGTCTTGTAACGTCTCATATTCATCAATGAAAATTTTAAATGTTACTGTTTTTGAGAAAATATCACCGCAAGCTTTACAAATATCTGTTATAAACCTATGTGCTTTCACAAAACGAATTGAAAGTGGCTTTTCTGAACTCGGATAGTTTATCATATCTTCTATACTATCAAGATATGATTCTGTTTCATCTGCAAATGATTTCAACTTATCTACTTTACTCTCAGCTCTAATTCGCTTTGAAAATGTCTCTACAAAAGAATTCAAGTGATTTTCATCTAAAAGTGAAGCCTTATCCAATTCTATTAACAAGCGTAATATTTCTTTTAATATACAGATTGAAAAGTACAGTTCAAAAAGCTTACTACCATTACTATGCTCATCTTCACGCATAGTAGAAACAAATGTAGTGTCTACTCTATAGTAAATACCAACAAATGGTTTTTCTGATAGAAAATCGTTTATTCTATTATTATCTTTCTTTATTTTTTTTAATATTTGCTCCCATGAGTTGCATTGGAAAAACATAGTTTT
This sequence comes from uncultured Oscillospiraceae bacterium, assembly GCA_964368815.1. GTDB lineage: Bacteria > Bacillota > Clostridia > Oscillospirales > Ruminococcaceae > CAYJBH01. Next base: position 1,584 of record CAYJDA010000039.1, on the reverse strand, counting down.
TCCGCTACCGCGACCACCTTCAACAACAAGTGGCTTTACCGAATCTCCGATGTCATCAAAAGGAACATAGAATTCCCACAAGTCACTCATTTGCTCAGTTCTATTGTCCTTAAATGGATTATATGCATTAACCATTTGAATTTTTCCTCCGCAACAGTAAATTCCAATCCGAATTTTCTTTCCAAAACATAGGTAACGACCAATCTGGTATAGTTTTATGCATCACAAATGCAAAATCCAAATCTGAAAAGCCCAAAAGAGGAATGTTACAGCTTTCTAAAAGATTTAAAAACAAAGCTTTCGCTTTTTCTAATTCATCTTTCCATATGTACGATTCTCGCCCAAAAACACGATGTTCATATTGTAATTCTCTCATGCAATGGATTTGAATGTCCGGATTACTCTGTCTTAAATTTTTAATGCTATCACTATAACCAAACAAAGATAAATAAAAAACAGAAACTTTTTTCTTTGTGCAAAATTCTTTGAGTTCAACATGACTTTCGTTCCAAAATGTATTGAACTGTTGTCCGCTACCAACACAATCATCAACAATAAAAACATGCGTAATTTCTTGCTGCTCAAAAAGTTCTGGTAATTTTTCTGCAAATATTGACTGAGTGCCAGAAATGATTGCATTTTGTACTAAAAGCCTGGTAATCATAAGTCCGCTTTCATGTGGGGAATCATTGTCTAGCAAAGGGATAAAACAGCACTGTTCTATTGTTGATTCTTTGATTTTAGATAATGCTTGTTGGCTTAACTTAAACCCAGTCTTTATTTGTTGTTCTAGAATAGCTTTTTTATATACACACTCATAAATTCCATCATCTAAAATTGAAATAATGTCATTTTCAGAATAATAAATTAAGTTAACTAGAAGCTTGTATACATAAACCATTTCTTCTTGAGAAAAATCGCTGAAATTGCTAATCCATTTATCTATATCGCTTCTACCAAATCCAGTCCATTGCTGATTTGAAAGCATGAATTCAATGTATGCGTTACATTGTGTAATATATAGTTTATCATCATTCATCAAGCACCCCATGGGTAATTTGTTTATCTTATAATCAAATATGAGAGTAAAAAATCACTTTCAATGAAATATAAGTTAACTTATATGATTATAATATATCAACAACCCATGCATATCAAGTCTTTTTTAAAAATAATAAGTTAAAAAAATTTCGCACGACCTGTAATGTCGCATTAAAGAGTAAATGCTTTTGACGTATATCAATATATGATACTAATTGTTCACCCCCCCCCATTTTCCTCAACCCATCCCTTACCGAAATTGCAACGGTTAATATAATCTCCTTTTCAATCTTGTTGCAACCTGTTAATATGTCGCCGAGTTCCTTGTCTGCGATTCTTTTGTCGCTATGTATATTGCCTGAGAGTAATACGTCACAGGATACATTTAGTGCGCAGGATATGCGAACAAAGGTCTCGAGGCTCGGTACTTTTTTTCCGGTTTCTACACAGCTTATAAAGCTTGTATCACGATCAATCCTTTCCGCAAGGCTCTCCTGCGAGAGTTTTCTCATTTTTCTGAATTTTCTGATCTGTCTTCCGATG
>CAYJDA010000038.1:0-17428 GCA_964368815.1 uncultured Oscillospiraceae bacterium | reverse complement strand
TAGCTTTGATAGTTGCGGTGTTTTTAAACGGTAAAATTTTTGCAAGAGGTGCTCTTAGAGCGGTATATTTTATGCCATATGTAGCAATTGCCACCGCCTCCGCTCTTGTGTTTTCTGCAATATTTCATCCGGAATTCGGTCCGGTCAACAGCTTTTTGATGGCACTCGGTATACAAGATCCTCCGGGTTGGGCCACGAGCATTGATTGGGCACTGCCTACCGTAGCTATATTTCTTATCTGGAAAAACATTGGATATTGTATCGTAATATTTTTAGCGGCACTCCAAGGCGTGTCAGGCAGTTACTACGAGGCGGCTTCTATCGACGGCGCATCAAAGGTGTCCCAGTTTTTTAAGATCACCGTTCCGATTGTCTCCCCCACAACATTTTTCCTTGTAATCACAAATATGATTATGGCATTTCGAACCTTTGAGGAGGTTCAAATCCTTACAAACGGAGGGCCCGGAACAAGCACCTACACCATGGTATTCAGCATATACAAAGAGGCATTTGGAAATTATGACATGGGATTTTCTTCTGCGGCATCATGGGTATACTTTTTAGTGGTGTTGGTTGTAACAGTTATTCAGTTTATCGGACAGAAAAGATGGGTTAATTATTAAGATAGAAAGGTCGACTATATAATGACTAAGAGAAAAGAACTTACTACCGGCATAATAACAACCGCCGTGCTTTCACTTTTCGGTATACTGATGATATTCCCGATAGTTTGGATGTTGTCGGCATCGTTTAAGTTTGAATCAGATGTTTTCAGAATGCCGATTGAATGGATACCCTCCAACATAAATTATGACAACTATTCAACTGTTTTTTCAGAATTTCCGTTTCTTAGATGGTATGGTAACACAATATTTTTAGCAGCTATGGTTGTGGCGTTCGTACTGTTTTTTAGTTCGCTTTCGGGATACGCATTTGCGAAACTGAATTTTTCCGGCAAAAACATATGGTTTGCACTTTTTATCGCAACACTCATGATCCCAAATCAGGTTAGAATTATTCCACAATTTTTGGTATATCAGCAAGTTGGGCTTATTGACAGTATCTTTGCAGTAGCGCTACCCTGGATGTTTAATGGTTTCTCTATTTTTCTTATGCGGCAGTTTTTCGCCTCTATCCCAAATGAGCTTTTGGAAGCGGCAAGAATTGACGGAAGTAATGAATATCAAACTTTTTTCAGGATAGTAATGCCCCTCGCCAAATCTCAACTTGCCGCCATGTTCATCCTGGCATTCACATGGGGTTGGAATGAGTATATGAGTGCCCTTATCTACATAAATGACATTGACAAGCAGGTTTTAAGTGTTGGTATAGCGAGCTTTAAAGGGCAATATTCGGCAAATTTTGCGGTGCAGATGGCAGGTGCGACACTTGCGCTGATACCTATCATCGTAGTATATCTAAGTGCTCAGAAATATTTCATCCAAGGCATTGCCCTCTCGGGCGTAAAAGGGTAGCAATACAGAAGGTCTGTATTCTAAAATAAACGGAGGAAACTCGAAAATGAAAAAATTACTCAGCATTTTACTTGTGAGTGTATTGTCGATTTCTATGTTGGCATCATGCTCAAGCGAACCCACCTCAAGCGAACAACCGGCAGACTCATCAGCCCCGGCATCAGAAGCCGCAAACGACGAAACAGACAGTGGTGAAAAGCAGACAGTAGTTATTCATCTAAACGGCATGGATGAAGAACAAAAGATGATGGCCGCCATGGACGAAATTCAAACCATGGACAAATTTTCAAATGTTGAGTTTGAGTTTCACGGCAGAGATGCAGACTTTAATACGAAAATCCCGGTATCCATTGCGGGTGGTGCACAGGTTGACCTTATTATTGCCGCAAACCCAATGCTTAAAGAGCAATATGCTTCTGAGGGATTAATCATGCCGCTTGATGATATTATTGCGGAAAATGGCTATGATTTTAATGCAGAGTTTGGCCCCTATGTAGAAAATGCCAAAGACTCGGCAGGCAACATTGTTATAATACCGCACAACATCACACGTTGGGTTTTATACTATAACAAGGATCTGTTTGACGCTGCAGGCGAACCGTATCCCGACGCAGAAGTGCCCATGACATGGGATGAGTACCGCGAGGTTGCAGCCCGTGTTACACAGGGTGAGGGCAGTGACAAAAAATATGGAGCATTCTACCTTAACTGGAGTATGTGGACATATGGCGACGCTATCATGGAACTTGGCGGTGGTGAAGGCTTCTACACAGCAGACGGACTTTCCAACATTGAAGACCCTGCGTTTGCAAGGAGCATGGAGCGTGTCTACAATATGATGCATGTAGATGAGAGTATGGCTACCCATGCAAATACAATTTCCGCCAAAACAGGTCCTACCGACTTTATGAACGGTTCCTATGCTATGGGAATTTCCGGCGGTTGGATTGCAAGCTGGGCTATGGACTTTGAGACATATCCACGTGAATGGAAACTTGGTATAGCACCTATGCCGGTTGACAGTGGTGATCAGATGAAGTCCTGGGGTGTAGTTAATGGCTTCGGCATACCGATTACCTCGGGAGACCCTTCGCTTGCACTTGAAGTAGGAATGGAGCTTGTGGGTCTTTCTGCAAAATATGCCGATACTACCGAGTCAGCAATCCGCACAGTTGACCAGTCAAACCTCTTCGTTGAGGCGGCAAATGTTTTAGGACCGGTAGACGATCTCACTATAGATGACTTCCTATACACCTTTACAAATGAGGACATGGTTTTTGTGAACGAAAAAATAACAGGTTCGAACAATGTCCCGTATGAGGCTGTCTATATGGAAGAAGTTGAAAAATATTTAGTTGAGGAGCAGGATTTAGCCACCACAATTGCAAATATCAAAGAGCGTGGCGACGACGCTATTCAAAACGGATAATAAAAAATAATATGCTCGCATCGACCATGAAATGTTAAGTGATCTTGATTGATGGTCGGTGCGAGACTTCTTTTAAATTGATGATCTGAGGAATGGACGTAATTTATGTATCTAAAGCCCTACTATGAAGATTTAAATAACCTGCATGTGAATACAATGCCGCATCGCTCATACTATACCCCCTACCGCAAAAACGGTGAGTGTGCTGTGAAGATGTTGAACGGTGATGATTGGTGGTTTAAATTCCATAGCAACCGCTTTGAGGTGGATGAAAATTTTACACATGGGAATGTATCGGGTTTTGATACCATAACCGTGCCGAGTTGTTGGAATATGCTCGGTTATGACAACCACCACTATGCCAATGTGGATGCACCACTACCCTTTATACCACCATATGTACCGGACGAGAATCCATGTGGTGCATATGTTAAAGAAGTTTCCCTTAATAATGATAGTTTGACGCAAAAAACATACCTTAACTTTGATGGAGTGGATTCCTGCTTTTATCTTTATATTAACGGAGATTTTGTAGGGTATAGCCAGGTTGCACACGCCACGAGCGAGTTTGATGTCACCGAGTATCTGAAAGAGGGCAGAAACATAATTGCGGTTTTAGTGCTGAAATGGTGTGATGGTACCTACCTTGAAGATCAGGATAAGTTTAGAATGTCCGGTATCTTTCGTGATGTATATCTTATCCATCGCCCACATGACCACATCAGGGATTTTACTGTACAGTCTTTTATAAACGAAGATTACAGTAAAGCGACAATAAATGTTAATTTTGAATGGTTAACAAAGCCTATGCCGTTTACTGTAACATTAATAGACCCAAATGGTGAAACTGTATTTTTACAAACAAATTTTTTATCGGGCGAAATTAATATAGATGTCGAAAAACCGATACTTTGGAATGCAGAACAACCTTTTTTATATAGTTTAACCTTTGCCACAGAGCAGGAAAGCATAACGCAAAAGGTGGGCATTAAAAACGTCTACATTAAAGATGCAGTTCTATACATAAATGGTAAAAATGTAAAGATAAAAGGTGTTAATAGGCACGACAGTGATGCCGTAACCGGTTACACCATAAGCAAAAAACAACTGCGAGCAGATCTGCGTTTAATGAAAGAACACAACATTAACGCTATCAGAACCAGCCATTACCCGAGCTCGCCGTGGGCATATGACATGTACTCCGAGTATGGATTTTATGTCATGACAGAGGCGGATTTCGAGTGTCACAATGCAATGAGCATCTATGGTGGAGGACATCTTTATAACTCCGAAATACCGTTTGTGGAGGATTATAGCTTTGGAGACCTTTGCCACGACCCGAAGTTTTATGATGCTATACTTAACAGAATAAAAGCGTGTGTAATTAGGGATAAAAATTCAGCCTGCATATTTATGTACTCACTCGGAAATGAGAGTGGATACGGACCAAATGTTGAAAAGGCCGCACGCTGGATAAAGGATTTTAATAACGCGCTGATACACTATGAAAGCTCGGTATATCAAAAGGTTGGATATATAAACGATGTCACCGATATAGATGTATATTCAAGAATGTACATCTCGCCACATACAGTAAGGCGATATTGTGAAAATGTTCCCCAAAAACCTATTTTGCTCTGCGAATATTCTCACAGTATGGGGAATAGCAATGGCGATCTGGAAGAACACAATAAAACAATGTACGAGTTTGACACCTATGCCGGGGGCTTTGTATGGGAGTGGTGTGACCATGCAATTTATATGGGCAAAACAGAAGATGGCAAAGAGAGATACTTTTATGGCGGTGACTTTGGTGAAAGCCCGAGCGACGGTAATTTTTGTCTTGATGGCATGATTACTCCTGCTCGAAAAGTTAAATCTGGACTTTTAGAATATAAAAATGTTTACAGACCTATCCGTGCCACTCTGTTAGAAAATGGAGAAATTCGATTTAAAAACCTATTAGACTTTGCAAATGTAGCCGATGAGTTTGATGTGGAAATAATTCAGATAATTGACAATAGAGCAGTTAAAACCGATGTGCTATCAGATTTAAACATCAACCCAGGTGAAACTGTTGATATCAAGTTTGATTATATCAATAAATTGCAAGGTGATAACTATCTGCTTATAAAATATCTGCAAAAATGCGACAAACCGCTGACGGCAAAAGGCTATGAGGTGGGCTTTGACCAGATAATACTATCAAAAAAGGTGCCGAACAATCCAACCGGAATTAAAGCAGAGTTTGAAATAAACGAGACAGAGCGCAAGATAATAATAAAGCGACCGAACTTCACCTATGTTTTTGATAAGTACACAGCCACATTTGACAGCCTTACCTTCAACAACGTTTGCTACACTACAAGCCCTATGAAATACAACCTCTGGCGTGCTCCTACCGATAATGACAGAAAGATAAAAGAAGAATGGTTAGCGGCAGGGTTTGACAGGACACTTGTAAAAGTTTTTGGTCATAAGGTGGATATAAAAGAGGACTGTGTCACCATTGAATATGATTTTTGCATCACGGCAAATATAATGCAGAGGATAATGGAACTGAAAACGGTTTTCACTATTTTTAGTGGTGGCGAAATAAGCGTCTCTATTACTGCCGAAAAAACCCCGGCATTCCCGGAGCTTGCAAGATTTGGCATTCGTATGTTTTTGCCGGACGATTTTAACACCGTAAATTACAAAGGATACGGCCCACACGAGAGCTACAGCGATAAACACAACCTCTGCTACTACGGCGAATTTGACACAAGTGTAACGGATATGTATGAGGACTATATTGTACCACAGGAACACGGTTCTCGCTATGGATGCACCGAAATGTCTGCAAAAAATGCGGTGGGAGAAATAAAGGTTTGTGCCGATGACTTTTCTTTTAATGTATCCGATTACACACAGGAGACACTGACTAAAACCACACATAACTTTCAGCTTGTCAAGGAAGGTTTTAAAACACTCTGCATAGACTATAAAAATGCCGGTATAGGCTCTTCCAGTTGTGGACAGGCAAAATTAGATGAAAAATATGCCATAACGGAGAATAAAATCAAATTTGATTTTAACATAATTCTCAACTAATAAATCAACGTTCTTGTAAAAAAATATTGTCATTTTCATCTTTGTGATATACAATATACATAATAGTAATTGTATGGGGTTGACATGACAAGGGTTGATAAGGCGGTTCTTGATATAAAAGAGATGATTTTATCCGAAAGATATGACCAGGATGGCTTTCTGCCCAGCGAGGGTGAGTTAAGTGAAATATTGCAGGTGTCGAGAATGACCATCCGAGAGGCGGTAAGAACCTTGGAGGTTCGAGGTTTTGTGGAGCGTTTGCACGGTAAGGGAATTAAGGTGTCTGACAAAAGCTCAAAGGTCATGGTGCAAGCTATGGACGATATGTTCGAAAAGAGCGACCTCTGCGTAGAGGATGTCCTTGAAGTACGTGCCATGTTAGAACCGAAAGCAGCTTTTCTCGCCGCTCAAAGAGCAGATAGTGAGGATATAATTAGTTTAACCGAGCTTGTGGAAAAGATGGACAATGCGGCAGTGGTGGACGAGGAATACCTTTCGTACGACTTTAAATTTCACATCGAACTTGTAAAATGCACAAAAAATCAGATGATGATTGCTATTGTCAATGCTTATTCCCAGTGGCTAAAAACATCAATTCAAAACACAGTAGATAAAAAGGAGAATTTAGAGCACAACTATGGTTACCACAGGCACATTTTAGATGCAATAACACTGCATGACAGTGAAAAAGCTTTTAGCACAATGCAAGAACATCTTAATGCGGCATTTAAGAACTATAAAAAAATGCACACAACGAATAAGGGGTCGTTAGAAAAATAATTTTCTAACACTGAGTTTGTTTCTTTTCAGCGAAACACACTGAAATTTTGCCAAATAATTGGCAAAACCGAAAAAACATCAAAAAGGAATTTGCATTAATATGACAAGGGTTGACGAAGCAGTTATAAAGATAAAGGACATGATAATCAATCGTGAATACGACGCACTCGGTTATCTTCCGAGTGAGGGTGAACTCAGCGAACTACTCGGTGTATCACGTTCCACCACACGTGAGGCGGTTCGAACACTGGAGGTTCGCGGTTTTTTAAAGCGTATACATGGCAAAGGTGTCTGCGTCGTGGACAAGGGGCAAAAGGTAATGATACAGGCGATGACCGACATGTTTGAAAAAGAGGTCTCTACCCTTGATGATGTTTTAGAGGTGCGTTGGCTTTTGGAAACACAGGCTGCAGAGCTCGCCGCAAAAAGAATTACTCCAAGCGAGATTGAGGAGTTAGAAGAACTTGTAAACTCGATGGAATCATCAATAGAACTGGACGAAGAATATCTTATAAGTGACTACAAATTCCACCAAAAGTTAGCATATAGTGCTAAAAATAATATGTTGGCGGCGATAGTCTGCGCCTATTCAGGTTGGCTCAGAGAAAGTATAGACAGCACCAGCAGAACAAAAGAAAACATAGAAAAGGCATTCCATTATCACAGAGAAATCTTTAATGCAGTGGCGACCGGAGACGCAACTCTTGCAAAATCAACGATGGAAAACCATCTATCGGCCACCTATAAAAATCGTTCCGATATATCCGATATATAGTTGTTTTTATATAAAAACTTATATGATATATGATATAGTATAACACGTTTTGGGAAGGGAAATGTATGATTATAAAAGAAATTACAGTACATAAAATCAGCGCCCCACTCGATACACCGTTTATGTTTTCACAAGGATGGGTGAATAGCCGTAGTTCAGTGATTGTTGAGGTGGTCGGTGCAGATGGCACAAGCGGTTTTGGAGAATGTCTTTGTCATGGACAGCAGTCACCTTTCTTAGCGGCGGCTTTTTTAGAACACTGTTATAAAGATGATGTTATCGGCAAAGATAGCCTTGATGTTGAGGTAATATGGGAGACATTGTACAACAAAGCTCGCCCTTTCGGTCAGCAGGGAATTGCTCTTAACGCATTAAGTGGACTGGACGTGGCACTTTGGGACTTAAACGGAAAACAATTGGGTCAACCTATCAGCAGATTGCTCGGTGGTCGTTTTCGTGAGCGGCTTACGGCATATGCCACAGGTTTTTATAGAGTAGCTGACGGTGTATATCCACAGGATGCCGTGGCCGAGGCACTAAAATATAAAAAGATGGGCTTTAAAGGCATGAAACTCAAGGTCGGCTTTACCCCCGAAAAGGATATTGAGTATATCAAAGCGGTGAGAGAGGCTGTCGGTTATGACGTGATGCTTATGGCAGATTTTAATGCCTGCTACTCACAGGCGGTTGCGAGAAAGATTGTTTTGGAGTTAGAACCTCAAAAGATCTACTTCTTTGAGGAGCTTTTAGCACCGGAAGATATTGATGGTTATAAGGCTATTCGAAACTTAACCGGCTCATACATGGCGGCAGGTGAGGAGATTTTTGGCAAGATATCAATAAAAGATTGGCTTTCAAACGGTGCTCTTGACATATATCAGCCGGATGTATGTTCCGGCGGTGGTTTTACCGAGTGCAAAAAGATGGCGGCAATAGCACAGTCGTATAATACCATGGTGATGCCACATGCCTGGGGTAGCGGTGTTGGACTTGCCGCCGCACTTCACTTTATATCTTCACTGCCAAACACGCCGATGAGCGCAACACCGGAGGAACCGTTCCTCGAGTTCGACCGCTCCAACCATCCATTTAGGGCAGACCTTATTAACGACGGCGTAAAATATGAGGATGGATTTATCTATGTGCCGGACAAACCGGGGCTCGGGGTGGAAATCAACCGTGAAATTCTCGAAAAATACAAAGTTTAAGGAGGGGTGATATGAGAAAGAATACCATAGATTTTATACTAAACAACAAGGTTGTGGCAATTGTGCGTGGTGTGGAAAAAGAAAACATCATAAAAACTGCCGAGGCACTTTATGAGGGTGGGATAAAATTAATCGAGGTCACCTTTAACCAAAAGGATCCCGACCGCCTTACAAAAACAGCGGAGCTCATCTCCATGATAAACGATGAAATGGGTGATAAGATTTGTGTAGGTGCCGGCACGGTGATGAATCTCGACCAGTGCGATGCCGCCTTTAATGCAGGGGCAAAATATATGATATCGCCCAACGTTAATTTTGATGTCATAAAACATACTATAAGGCTCGGTGCGGTATCCATCCCGGGCGCACTCACCCCGAGTGAGGCGTCGAACGCTCATGATACAGGTGCGGATTTTGTAAAACTCTTCCCTGCCGGCAACCTCGGCACCGGATATATAAAATCGGTTTGCTCACCGCTCAACCACATACCGTTTTTAGCGGTCGGCGGTGTGAATGCACAGAATATGAGCGAATTTTTAAAGGCAGGTGTAGTCGGTGTAGGTGTTGGCGGTAACCTTGTGGATGTTAAAAAGATAAACGACGGCGACTTTGCCGGAATAACTGCACTCGCTAAAGAATATTTTAAGTAGGAGATTATAAAAATGTCTAAGGTTGTAACGTTTGGAGAAATAATGCAAAGGCTTGTACCGGAGGGGTATAACCGTTTTGCACAGGCGGATAAATTTGTTGTTACATATGCGGGCGGTGAGGCTAACGTTGCGGTATCGCTTGCAAATTATGGAATAGACACGGCATATGTTACCAAGGTGCCGAAACACGAGATAGGTCAGGCGGCGGTAAACTCGGTGAGAAAATTTGGGGTTAACACCGGCATGATTGCTCGCGGTGGCGATACCCTCGGCTCGTATTATGTAGAAAAAGGTGCGTCACAGCGTGCCTCTAAGGTTATATACAACCGTGCAAATGCCGCAATCGCACTTGCAAAGCCGGAGGATTTTAACTGGAACGAGATTCTAAAAGGTGTGCAATGGTTTCACTTCACCGGAATAACCCCCGCCCTTGGCGGAAATTTGCCGGAGATATGTGAACAGGCTTTAAAGGTATGTAGAGAGAACAACATAACCGTCTCCTGCGACCTTAACTACCGTAAAAATTTATGGAGTAAAGAAAAGGCAGGCGAGGTTATGGCAAGGCTCATGCCGTATGTTGATGTCTGCATAGCTAACGAGGAGGATGCCGCCGATGTGTTTGGAATTCATGCCGAAAACACCGATGTCACCACCGGCACGGTAAACCACGAGGGATATAAAGATGTTGCAAAACAGCTTGCCGATAGGTTTGGTTTTAAAAAGGTTGCCATAACCCTACGCGGTTCTATATCGGCAAATGATAATAACTGGGCGGCGATGCTTTATGATGGTAAAGAATATTATTTCAGCAAAAACTATTTAATTCACATCGTTGATAGAGTCGGCGGTGGCGACAGCTTCGGCGGTGGACTTATCTACTCACAGCTGATGGGATATGCACCGCAGGAGGCAATAGAGTTTGCGGTAGCCGCAAGTTGTTTAAAGCATACAATAGAGGGTGACTTCAACCTCGTGAGCGTTGACGAGGTACTAAAACTTGCACAGGGTGATGGCTCTGGACGGGTACAGAGGTAGCTATGGATAATATATTATTTATCTTTACCGACCAGTGGCGTGCCGATTGTTTTGGCTACCGAGGACACAAATTTGTTAAAACACCAAATCTTGATAGGCTTGCCGAAAAATCCGTCGATTACATAAATAGTTTTACCGTTTGCCCGCTATGTACACCGGCAAGGGGAAGTATCTTCACCGGTCTTTATCCCCATCAGAGCGGAATAATAGACAACTGTGATGTAGGGGCATCAACACAGGAGTATCTACCCCATAGTGCCTATACATGGCTTGATGCCGCAAAGAATAAGGGCTATGCCGTCGGTCATTTCGGCAAATGGCACCTTGGGCTTGATTGGCAGAGCGAGGATAAGGGTGTAGATTTTGACATCTGCCGTACCGAGAGCGTGAGAGAAACACACGAAAAAAGAATAGCGGATGCCGCCGTTACCGACAGAGGGCAGTTTAAGCCCGGGTATCCACCACAGTTTGTGAGTGATGATGCCGAGGATTATCTACCGTTTTATGGCAGGATAAACAGCATTGAAGATAGGTTTGAATACAAGGTTACACAGAAATCGCTAAGATTTTTGGATGAAAACAAAGATGAACCTTGGTGCCTTACCGCCTCACTTGTAGGTCCTCACTTTCCCTCAACTCTGCCGGACGAATATATGAACATGTACGATTTACAAGAGGTTGAGCTACCTGAAAATCTAAACGATAGGTTTATAAACAAACCATGGTTTCAGTCACGTAGATGGTGGCCATCGGTGGTAGCGGACAGCTTTACCGAACAGAATTGGCGCAAAACCATCTGTGCATATTACGGATGTGTTACCATGATGGATAAACTTATCGGGCAGATACTTGATAAAGCGTCAAAATGTTCAGGTGGCAGGAGAACGAGAGTAATATTCACCTCGGATCACGGGGAGATGCTCGGCGCACACAGCCGTTTTGATAAGTCGGCATATTTTTATGAGGAGGTGCTTAATACACCGCTTTTGATCTGTAACGATTTAAACGGTACACAGCCCTCCGACACTCGTGACGATTTTTGCAACACTCTTGATATCGCACAAACTTTTTTTAGCACTTTCAATAAAAAAGCTCAAAATGGATTTGACCTCTCGTTGCCACAATCAGAAAACACACCTAAAGAGACCTACTCGAACTATTATAAATACAACGGTCACAGCTTTGAACTTAGAGGAATTCGTACCGAGCGATATAAATACTGCTACATACCGCAGGATATTGACGAGCTCTATGACCTTGAAAATGACCCATACGAGCTAAACAATCTTTCCGACAGTGAGGCACATGCCGATATATTAAACGAGCTACGGGCAAAGGTTATAAAAAACATGGAGCAAAACGGTGACTATCTGCCGAAAATTGCAGACAAATTACCGAACGCAGGCACAATAGGCGCACCACCCTACCCACCTGTAAAAACAACATACTAATAACGGAGGAAGTGATGGATCAGTTTAGGAAATTTTATTTTGCCGAAATACAAAACAGTAAATTGAAAGGCGGCTTTTGGGGCAAGCGTACCGAGAATTACATGGACATAATCAACAGTATGTTAGAGGCGTTGCTTCATCCCACCAACTCGGCGAAACTCTTAAATTTTGCCATAGCTGCGGGAAAGTCGGACGAAAAGTTTTTCGGTGTAGAATGGTCGGATGGTGATTGCTACAAATTCTTAGAGGGTTGCCTCTATGTTTACCAAAACACTTCCGATGAAAAGGTGCTTGACATAATCAACACCTATGTCCCGTGGATTGAGGGCGCACAGGAGGAAGATGGCTACATCAGCACCCAGATAACCTGCACCGAGCGTGAGCGTTGGGTTGATTATATGAACCACGAGCTGTATAATATGGGGCACTTCTTCACCTTTGCGGTGGCACATAAACGCATAACTCGTGATGAACGTATGTTAAACTGCGCCGTAAAGCTTGCCGACTATCTGTGGGATGTTTTCAGCCCCTACCCCGAGGAGCTCGCACATTTTGGATTCAACCCCAGCCAGATAATGGGACTTTGCGAACTTGGTCAGGAGACCGGAAACGATAAATACATAAAACTTGCCGAGGTTTTTGTAAACATGAGAGGTTCGAAGCCCGGCGGCACCGACCAAAACCAGGATAAAACCCCACTGCGAGATGAGATCATGGCGGTGGGACATGCGGTAACCTCGACCTATCTCTATGCCGGAGCTACCGATGTGTATGCCCTAACCGGTGAAGATAAATTGATGACTGCCCTCGAAAGGCTCTATGCCGACCTTACAAGCAAGAGGATATATATCACGGGCGGTGTTTGCCCTGATTTTATCGGACACTCCGAGCGTGGAAATGTGACCTTTGAATCACACGGCACCGAGTATGTTCTACCCAATAAGATTGCTTATAATGAGTCCTGTGCAAACATCGGTGCCGCCATGTGGATGATGAGAATGCTTGCCGTGACAGGTGACACCAAATTTGGCGACTGGGCAGAGCAGATACTCTATAATGCCGGTATCTCGGGATCGAATTTAGAATTGACACGCTATTTTTACTCCAACCCCTTAGCGTACCGAAAGGATGTCCAAATACCTTACATAGTGGACGAAAAGAATGATCTCAATGTTCAGTATGCACATAAGGCCGACCGAAGATGGCACACCTTTACCTGTTGGTGTTGCCCACCCCAACTGTTCAGGACAATGGCAGGAATAGGACGATGGATATACGGTGAGTCGCAGAGTGAGGTGTATGTTAATCTGTTTGCAAACTGTGACTATGAGGGTGAAAATGCATCGCTCTCTATGACAACCAATTACCCATGGGACGGCGATGTAAAAATTGCAGTATCAAAAGCCGATAACGCAAAGGTTAACATCCGCATTCCTGCATGGTGTAAAGATGCAACCTTAAACGGTAAAAAGGTTCAAGGTGGTGAATATGTAACACTTAGTGTGAATATCGGTGATGAGATTTTACTAAAACTTGCCATGGCCCCTGTCTACATGCAGGCAAATGCAAATGTAGAGCAGGATAGAGGCATGGTGTGTGTAAAACGTGGACCCGTTATCTACTGCGCAGAGGGTGTCGACAATTCAGTCAAGCTTGACAACTACTATGTTGATACGACAAAGTCGGTGGTTGAGGAGTTTAATCCGGATATATTGGGTGGAGTTGTTACACTTAAAGTTCCGGCGGTTGTAAGAGAGCAAAAAGATCAGCTCTATTATGAACTGGTGGAAAAGGAGCAGAGTGCAACCCTAAACATGATACCATACTATACATGGGCAAATAGGGATGAATGTGACATGAGTGTCTGGTTCCCGAAAGCATAAGACTTTTTACAGGGAACGTTGATACCGTTCCCTGTACTATTTTTGGAGGAATTTTCAATGGATAAAAGACCCAATATTCTGTTTTTGATGACCGACCAACAGCGTTTTGACGCATTGTCGTGTATGAATAACGAAATCGTAACCCCTAATCTTGACAGGTTAATTAGCGAGAGTGTGTATTTTATCGAAGCACGCTGTGTCAACCCATCCTGTGTGCCGTCGAGGGCGGCAATAGTAACCGGAAAATATCCATCGCAGTGTGGTTGCCCGATGTATATAACCAAGTTGCCAAAAGACGAGACGACATTTATGAGCCTGCTTCAAAAGAACGGATATTACACCGCCGTCGTCGGCAAACAGCACTTTGCCGACAGTGAGATAGAAAAGGGTTACGATTATGAAAACATCGTAGATGGCCACGGTACCTTTGCACCGAGGGAGGCTCTCGGTGGGTACATTGATTTTCTAACAGATAATGGTGTTGACCCTGCTACCGTCTCAAAAAACGCTTTTATAAGTGGTGCCGAGTGGAAAGCCGATACCAAGTATCATATCGACGAATATATCGGCGAACTTGGCAAAGGTTGGCTTACCGACTGTGCTCCAACGTTAGATAAACCTTGGTTTTTCACCCTCTCTTTTTCCGGTCCTCATCATCCATACGATGGCATCGGTACCGAGTATGAGAGGTTGTACGACGATATGGATTTAAGCTACCCCGAGACAAGCTATGATGACCTTGATGATAAACCCAAACAGTATAAAGAAATGGATGGATATTCTCATATATATCTAAAGGACTTCACAAAAGAGGATTATATCAAAACAAAAAAATCTTATTATGCGAATATGAGTATGATTGATGCTAAGATCGGTGAAGTTATAGAGATTTTAAAAAAACAAGGGATGTACGATAACACGGTTATAATCTTCACATCTGATCACGGCGATTTTATGGGCGATTATGGACTTGTGGAGAAACTGCAATGTTTGAGCGACAGCCTAATGCGTGTACCGCTATTTGTAAAACCACCGATAGCAGGTTTTAAGGGTGTAAAGATTAACGATTTGGTGACTAATATTGACATAGCCTCTACATGTCTCGAGGTAGCCGGTGCCGATATCCCAAGCAATATAGAATGCCATCCCTACTCAAGATATTGGAATGATACGGAACCGATTATAAAACAGAATAGTTTGTACCTCGAAGCGGGTGCAATAAAGGGGTGTATAATAGATAATTACAAGATTGTACATTATATGAACAGAGATTATGGCGAGCTCTACGACTTAAAAAATGATTCTTTGGAAATAAAAAACCTGTGGGATATTTCAGGCTATGATGATATAAAGCTAAAAGGTTATAAATTCATGTTAAACGAAATGTATAAAGCAACGCCACAACACAACGTGCCATGGAATATCGGCACACCGGAAATATAGGGGAACTGTATGAAAACAATGAATAAAGAGTATGATTTCGTGGTCGTAGGTGGTGGTATGTCCGGCATATGTGCCGCTATTGCCGCCGCAAGAAAAGGTTTAAAAACCGCTCTTTTACAAAATCGCCCTGTCCTCGGCGGCAATGCCAGCAGCGAGATTAGGGTTGATATTAACGGAGCAAGCCGCCATGGCGAGATAAAAAATGTACGAGAAACCGGTATTATTCTTGAATTATTACATGCCGCAAAACATGTAAATCCTCAATATTCTTTTCATGTGTTTGAAACGATATTATGGGAAAAAACTCGTTATCAGGATAATTTAGATCTTTATTTAAATACTCACTTTTATGATGCTACCGTTGAGGACAATAAAATCACGTCAATTAAAGCAATACAGCAGACCACCGAGACCATATTTGAATTTAAAGCAAAGCACTTTGCCGATACAAGTGGCGACGCAGTATTAGCATTTGAAAGCGGTGCGCAGTGGACAATAGGACGTGAGGCAAAATCAGAACACAACGAGGAACATGCCCCCGAGATAGCCGACAGGCACACCATGGGTAGCACCATTATGTTTTCCACAAAAGATATGGGGCATTATGTGCCTTATGAAAAACCGAAATGGGCGCATACGTTTACAAAAGATATGCTTGCAAGTCGGGATATTAGCAATCTAAGGTTTGGATATTGGTGGATTGAACTTGAGGCTCAAGAGCTATCCATTATCGAGGAAGCGGAGGATATCCGTGAAGAATTATTGCGGTGGGTTTACGGAATATTTGATTATATTAAAAATTCCGGCGAGTACGATGCCGATAATCTTGCATTAGATTGGATATGCTCTGTCCCGGGACGCAGGGAGTCAAGGCGAGTAATAGGCGATTATATGCTCAACGAAAATGATGTTTACTGTGGTAGAAGATTTGAGGATGCAGTAGCGTACGGTGGTTGGACGATGGACGTTCACTCGGTCGGTGGGCTTCGAGCAAAGGGTAATGACGAGGAGGGCACTATGTGGTTGCCGATTACCGATATCTATACTATACCATATAGGTGTATCTACAGTAAAAACATAGAAAATTTGTTTGTGGGAGGCAGAGTGATAAGTGCAACACATATGGCACTTAGCTCGACAAGGGTTATGGCTACCTGCGCCGTTATCGGTCAAGCTATTGGAACCGCTGCGGGTATTGCCTTTTTTGAAAATTTAACCTGCCGTGACGTCGCAAAACATATGAACAAACTTCAACAAACGTTGATAAAAGATGATTGCTTTTTGCCGGGAATAGCAAAAAACGACCCCGACGATCTGTGTCTTGATGCACAAATTTCGGCATCTTCATTCATAAAAGGTGGTGAGGCAAGCAACATAAATAATGGAGTTTCAAGAAAAACAGGGTGCGATGAAAATGCATGGATTTCAGAAAAGTTGAGCAAGGATAAACCTCAATGGGTGTCTATACACCTTAAAAATAAGTCTTTGTTGAAAGAAATACATATTAAATTCGATCCCAACCTATCCGACACCCTAATAACCTCAGCAACCTTTAGTACGCAACAAAAACAGGTGCCGGATATGCCATATGAGCTTGTGAAAGATTATAGTGTAGAGCTGTTAAGCGATGGTAAAATTGTTTATCGTGAAGAAATTACCGGGAATTTGCAAAGATTAAATTTATTATGCTTCTCAAAACCAATACAATGCAACGAAGTTAAAATCACCGTTTTTAGCACCTACGGAGATAATCATGCAAGGGTATTTGAGGTCAACCTTTATAGTAATAAATAATATTCAACTACAATTTTATTAAACAAATTAACAAAGGTGTTTGATAATGCTCATGAACAAGAAATCAAGAACCCTGCATCTACTAAAATACCTGCATGAAAACACCGACGAGAACCACCCTGTATAATTAGAAGAAATCATCGAATATCTCACCTCTCAGGGATTTAATGCACACCGCACCACAGTAATCTCCGACATAGAACATCTTTGCGATATCGTGGTTGATGTGGTGACGGTGCGGTTTTAAGCAAGAAATATATTTGAATATATTTTGAAAAGCTCACATGATAAGAATGACTACATACCCTGTGAAAAATTAAATACAAATTTAGCGGCTATTCGTAGCGATTAGCCGCTTCAGACCGTCAAAAAACTGCCTCTTTGGGGCAGTTTTTTCGGTATAAAAGGCTGA
>CAYJDA010000037.1:0-20827 GCA_964368815.1 uncultured Oscillospiraceae bacterium | reverse complement strand
ATGTTTTTGCACCACAGGTGCAAAATGACGAGGTAATCGAGTCAAATAATATTTCTAATAGCTCCACCGCAGGTGGAGATTATTTTTACATGCCTGTTTGTGGGTTGGTATGTCCGCCTACATAGAACTTTGCAAATCCGAAGGATCCGTCTTTTCCTACTACATGGATAGTATGTTCTCCGTTAGCAAGTGTATTGGTAAAGCTTGATTTAAGCTTTACAATAACACTACCATAGGATATATCGGCTACAGCGTTCATGTCTACAGCCATGCCGTCAATCCAAAGTCCCGCAAGATTTTCTGCCGTCATTTCATGGAAGGTAAATGTTGGGCTAGAACCTCTTGCAATGGTGATAATTGCGCCACCCGAAACCTCAGCGGCAGGATATGACATGTTCGACGTGCTTACAGAAGTTGAAGGTGTGGTGGTAGATGTTCCCGGAACAACCGGAGGTGCGATATAATCGGTTATTTCATAGGTTACAACGATATCAAAATTAGCGTAGTTTAGGGAATCTATCGTTGCGGTAAAGGTTACGGTATCGCCCTTATCGGTAATCTTATCAAGACCCTTTAGGAGGCTAAACTTAATCGTTTTTGCGGCTATATCTATTACTGTTTCAGCCGGATCGGGATTGAGAATAGAATGAGTTGAATCATCAACCACTATGCCGTTCGGGTTTGTCGGGTCAAGAAAAATGCTACTTGGACCGGCGTTAGAGGGTATGTAGCTTTCAAAGTTTATGGTTTGCTCATCGGTATTGTTCCAAAGAATCGGTATAGTTATTGCCTTATCTACAATTGTCAGCTCACTAATTTCGGCCGTTCTACTAACATTATATGAAGAACTTTGCAATTTGTAGTTTTTCTTTGCAGTAGCTCCGGTTAAGGTTACGGTTACGGTAGCATCTTTAGTTGAGCCAACATCAATAGTGTCGTATGTGCCCGAAACGGTATAATCAGATGCTAAAATTGTATATCCGGCAGCCGGTGTGCTGAAGGAAATTACGCCTTTGGTTACCTTATTAGTTCCATCAAATATTTTGGTAACTCCTGTTGCACCGGTAATACTAATTGTTGCTTGTGCAATTGTAAAATTAGCCGTTTTAGTTCCGGTATAGTTACCGGTTCCGGAAATAGTTAAGGTATAGGTATCGGCATCGGTACCCTTATCGGTACCGGTGTTAATGGTATAGTCGGCGATTAGTGCTAATGCATTACCACCGACCACCACCGAGGTAATCTGCTGTGTTTTTTCAGTACCATCGTATATAAAGCCATGGTCTGTAAGGTTAATTGTTGCGGAGGAAATATTTTTAGGAGCGATGGTGAAGTTAGCCTCAGCTGTGTAAATAGTTGTGGCTGTTTCTCTTTTTGCAACAACAATATAATCGCCGGCATTAACCGGTATTCCACTACCTCCCACCGCAGTTCTATCAGCAGCATTTAGATATGTAAAGGAAGCGTCCGAAAGAGTTTCTCCGGCAGGAACTGTTGGGCTGGTAGCCGTTGGGGCTAAGGTATCACCAAAGGTTACAGCAGGCATAGAAACCGTCATATCGGTAGTATTGGTTGCCTTGTCCACCATTTTAAAGTACACTTGAATAGCGTTAGAAGAAGAATACTCAAAAACACCAATAGGATTTTTATCATATCCAGGCGAAGTTACATTCACCACAAAGGTATCACCCGCTTCGCCACCGGCAGTGGTAAGAACTCCTGTAGCAGCATTCACTGTAACTGTTCCGTTTGCGGGATTTGTTTCTACAGTTCCCGACAGAATCGGATTATAATCTCCTTCAACTAAGGTGGCGAGGTTAACGCTGCCACCATCTTTTAAGATGGTGTATGCTTCTTCAGCAGAATCATGAGTAGTGGTGAGCGTTTGAGCTGCAGAATTTATATCTGCATTCGCTGTTACACTTGTCGGAAGTTTGTAATAATCTTTCTTGCTTCCGTCTAGGGTAAAGGCAGAGGATTGAAAGGTTACAGTTTTGTCTAAACCGGCGAATTGGTTATCGAAAGTTCCTGTTCCGTAGGTTGCTCTTAGTGAAATAGCATCAGCGCCATCGCCGGTTACCTGACCGGTAATAACAGCAGTATTTACCGTTGCTTCGGTACTATTCTCAACATAATATCTATCAGCTGCAGTTACGGTTAAGCCGAGCAGCTTTTGGCCGAAGGTTAATCCGGTGATATTACCTGTTCCGTTGTGTGAAGCACTTGAGAAGGTGCAGGAAATTGTTATCGGAGTAGTAGTTGGTTTTATTACTGTAACTTTTTTAACATTAGCTTCAATCGGAGCCATGTCGTCATTTGCAAATTCGAGAATAGCACCGTCAGAGGCCGACCATCCGTATGTCGGGGTTCCGGAATCACCATCTCTCGGTTCTGCTTCAACATAGAATATGTCGCCATAAACTAACGAAGGTAAACTTCCAAGTTCTGTTGTTCCGTCATCGTCACGATATTTAAAGGTTATGGGTGTAGTTGCTCCCGAAATTACCGGAATGGTAACCGTTTGCACTGCCGGTCTCGCAGGTGTATCGTTATCGGTATAGGTTACCTCAACATTAAAGGCAGTGTCATTTTTAGCAGTTGCCATACCGGTGATATAACCGGTAGTTTCATTTAAGGATAATCCTAAATTTGATAATTTAGTCTTAGTCGCTTCATCTGATGTTATAGCAAATGCCGGATCTGCTGCCGGAGCACCTCCGGTTACAGTAGGCTGTATACTAAAGCTATCACCTACACTCGGACTTGTGGGGATATTAGAGTATGTCAGGGTTGGGGCAGCATAGATTGTTGTTGCTGAATCTGTTACCTTTGCTGTTCCGCCCGAGTGAACACCATCACGAGCCTTTACCCTTGCAAAGAAATAGTGATCTCCAACAGGAACATTATAAAAGACTTCACTATCCTGCCAACCGGAAGTAGGAAGAGCGTTAGTAGGAGCTCTTGCGTATTCAATGGTTTCCACCCCACCGGTAAGAGTTCCCGCATAAACCGTAATAGTTGTATTATAGGATTTTGCAGCGACAGGAATAAGTACGTTATTGGCATTATCATCATAGGCCGGGATGGCAAAGGTGAAACCTACCGGGGTGATTGTAGGTGTTGCTAACAGGGTGTTGTTAGCACCTCCATCTTTATGACCCCAGTAAAGAGAAGTTCCAGAGTTAGATGCTTGAACAACTGAGTCTTGACTGACACTAACAGCCTCATCGACAGTAGCAAGCCGTACACTTTCCGGTGTTAATGTTTCCCAACTTGTTTTAACTCCAAAATAATATGATGCAATTCTTGTATTTGAAGTTATATTTATTAGTGTCGAACTAGGATACTCAGGTTGTAACGACACTATAGTTTTAGTAGCATCCATATAAAACTTGCCGACATAGTCAACATAATCATACTCATAAAAATTCTCTGCTGCACCATTTCCTTCAGCCATATTTTCCAGAGTGAAAGCGACTGCATCTTTGTTTATTGGAACAACTTGAGCATCATCATAATGTAATACCACATTTGTTATTCCAGTTACTTCGTTGCCTTTTACTAAAATGTCAACTCTCATTACATTCATGTTATTATATTGTTTACTGCTATCTTGATGTAGCTCTATCTGTACATCAAAAGTACTTGCATCAGGTGCTGCAAATACAGATGCATTAAACAGTGATAACATCACAAAAGCAGTTAGAGCAATAAGCATTACTCGGATAAATTTAGCATTTACTATCATTAAACACTCTCCTTTTTTGTTTTCATATTTACTCATCATAATTAAATGTTGTGTTCGAATCTTGCTTATTGTAATTAGCAATTGCTCTAACAATGCTCACATCTGCACTGTTAATACTTCCGCCACCGTCTATATCTGTTATAACTTCTACACCCGCAGCACTTGTATTTTTATTATAGTTGCTTATCTTTCTTATAATAGAAACATCGGCTGAGTTAACACTATTACTTCCATTAACATCCCCCACTATCATTGTCATATCAGAGATATTACTGTTAGTGTTTGTTGTTAAGTCTATCGCTGTACCAAGAACCTCTATGCCGGTAATTGTAAAATCAACATGTCCATCTTTTTCAATCACCAGGTTGTATGTTCCCGGTTCTACTTCGGTAATTGCAAAATCATTTTCTATCACTCCCGAGCCGGTGTCGGCGGCCGGTATCGTAATGCTCTTTATCGGTGTTGCGTTTGCGTCTTGCATTAAATTAACCGTGATTTCATTTTTTGGGTTATAACTCGAGATTTTTCCGGATATTGTTACTGCGGTTGTACTCTCATTTCTATAGTAAAGAACTACCTCTCCCATAGTGTTTGATTCTGTCGGCGGGTCTGCATCCGAGCCGGTGTATCCGTTTACGTACTGTGTACCGTCCGATAATGCATCGAAGAAGGTTGTCCAGTTTAGGTCGGCTGCTGCAAGGTTTGCCGAATCGGCTGTTGCATCAAAGAACCTTAATGAATTTTGATCAAGTTCGGTTTTTGGGTCGCCTGTTCCTGCAATCTTAAATTTAAAGTAATAAACATCCTGCCAGGCGGTTGTATTCTGCGAGGTATTGGGATCTGCAACCGTGGCGCCTGTTATCTGGGTCATTAAGGTCGTTTTTAAGGTTGACCTTGTGTCTACCGTTGATATTGTGGCATCAAATACTCCGTAGGGGGTATTATTTGTATCGGTAAGGCTTACATTAATAATTGGGGAAGTATATGTATTCGTGGCCGTGTTCTCGTCTGTTGTGTATTCCGTTGTTGCAGTTGCATAATCAACTAATGTAAGCTGTGTATTATCGTAACTGATTATATTTGCGAAGCTGGTAACTCCTCCCGAGTCTGCCGGAAGTTTCATCTGAACCTTCATGGTCATGATTCCGTCTTCGGCGCTTACCATTATCATCTTAACCCCGGCATCGTCGACCGTTGCAGCCATAACATTAAAAGACGTTATTGAACAAAATAAAACCATAAAAATAAAAAGCAATACTGCCTTTTTTATTTTCACACATTCTCCCTTCATAAAATTAAACAACCTAAAAAACACACAATATCTCAATATTCTTATTAATTATATTACATTTTATGGTATATTGCAATAGTTTTTTTAATTTTTTTCGTTTTCTAATAACGCATTTCCATTATTATAGGAAATTAAACCTCGGGATTTGGTCTTACCGGGGTTGGGTTTGGCTCGATACTTATATCATCTCGCTCTGCATCAACCAATTTACCCATTATAACATAACGATGATTTCCTGTATTGTTTGTATCAAATTGATAGGAACAGCCGGATAGCGTTATAAGCTTATCCTCTTCGGTTACCTGCGTGTTAGAAAAAATATACTCATTTTTATCGTTAACCTCCTGCATAAAGGCATCAAAGTTTTGACTTGAGGGGTTTGGGTCTATATAGTAAAAGCTTATATCCGCATAGTATACGGCAAAAATCTCAAAAATATAGTCGCTTTGGTATACCGTTAAATATATGTAGGGATTTTCTTTTAAAAAGTCTATGTCGTTATAGTTGAACAATGCCGAAAATTTTTCGCCGTCAGGATTTTCGTCGGTATCGGTATGGCCGTATATAACGGTATTTTGAATGAAAGCCTCGGTGGGGTGTAGGCTTGCATAGTAGTCGGCAAAATAGCATCCCCAGATATTTTCCTGCCTGTTTTCATCTCTTCGGAGATAATAATCATTATTGTCCGTCTGCATAACCGCCGCATTAATGGTAGTGCCGCCAACGTTTAGCCAGGCTACCGTGTCGGGATTGTTTTCCTGTGCCTGTTCATATTGTGTCAGCTTATCATCGAGGGTTGGTGTCGGCGCTTGCTCCGTGTCGTTAGTCTGGGATGTTATTGTTTCGTTTGTAAACGAATGAGAATTGTTTTCGTTTCCCGAATTTGGGGTTGATGTGGCTATAAGTATTCCTATAACGGCAAGTGTAACCAACGACGCCGAAATTGCCGATATCATAATAATGTTTTTTTTGTTGTGTGTTATCCTCGTTTTAAGCTTACTTATCAGCGTTTTAAAGCCGTTTGTTTTTTTATTCTGTCCTTTTTTTTCATATTTAAAATTCATTGGGGTGTTTACTCCGGATTTATGGGTAATAATTTATTATTGTTTACTCGCTTTTTTCTATCCAACCTTTTGCATGTTCAACCGCACGGTGCCATCCGTATAGAAGCTTAGTTCTTTTTTCATCGTTCATGTTGGGGCTGTATATTTTATCAAGTGTCCAGTTTTTACCTATTTCCACAGTATCCTGCCATAGACCCACAGTTAACCCCGCCAAATAGGCTGCGCCGAGGGCGGTAGTTTCTCTAATCATGGGGCGACGGATATCAACTCCCAAAACATCAGCTTGAAATTGCATAAGGAAATTATCTGCCGAGGCTCCTCCGTCTACCCTAAGCTCGCCTACATCAATTTCGGTATCCTGTTCGATACAGCGTAGCAGGTCTGCCGACTGATAGGCAATTGCCTCCTGAGCCGCACGGATTATGTGTTCTCGTTTCGTTCCCCTTGTTATTCCTATTATTGTTCCTCTTGCATACATATCCCAGTGTGGTGCTCCAAGTCCTGTGAATGCAGGCACTATATATACTCCGCCTGTATCATCTACCTTAGAGGCAAAATATTCAACATCTCTTGCCTCGTGAATAAGGCGCATCTCGTCTCTCAGCCACTGGATAACGGCACCTCCGGTAAAAACGCTACCCTCTAAAACATAGTGAACTTCTTCACCGGCTGTTGCGGCAATACTGGTTAGCAATCCGCTTTTACTGCGATATATCCTGTCCCCTGTGTTCATAAGCATAAAGCAACCTGTACCATAGGTGTTTTTAATATCACCTTTGCTAAAACAGGTTTGACCGTAAAGAGCTGACTGCTGGTCGCCCGCTATTCCGGTTATCGGTATTATATTTCCGGAGAGGTTAACCTCGCCAAACATATGCCCCGACGGACATACCTCCGGCAACATGGATTTTGGTATACTCATTTCGGCTAAAATCTTATCATCCCAACAGCCGTCATGAATATTATAGAGCATGGTTCTGGAGGCATTGGTACGGTCGGTTTTATGTTCTCCGGTAAGTTTATACAGTAACCAGCTGTCCACCGTTCCGCACATCAGCTGATCTTTATCGGCAAGTTCACGTGCACCCTCAACGTTATCTAATATCCAGCGGATTTTCGTTCCGGTAAAATAGGCATCGATAACAAGTCCTGTTGAATTTTGTATGTACTCAGCAAGCTCACTCTTTTTTAACGTCTCGCAGTAGTCTGCCGTTCTTCTGCATTGCCAGACTATTGCGTTATATATCGGAGCACCGGTTTTTTTATCCCACACAACGGCTGTTTCACGTTGATTGGTAATTCCGATTGCTGCTATCTCGGTTTCAGAAACACCGCTTTTGATAAGAACTTCCATCATCACACCGTACTGTGCGGCATAAATTTCAAGCGGATCATGTTCCACCCATCCTGCACGAGGGTATAGCTGTTTAAACTCCTTGCCGGCTATCCCGATTATATTTTGCTCCTTATCAAAAAGTATGGCGCGACAGCTAGTTGTTCCTGAATCAAGTGCGAGGATATATCTTTTCATACTTATGACCATTCCTTTCCTTATGTACGGTATGTCAATATAATAATATTTTTGTTTAAAAAAGTCAATATCACCCGGTAACAAATTGCGGTTTTTACCTCTTGTTTTTATCGATAGCTTGTGTTATAATACTTTCAATTAGGTTTTAATTATCTGCTTACTTAATGCCACTTATTAATTTATAGTGGCGTGAACGCACAATTTGTGCAGAAAGGAATGTCATATCATGGCAAAAATTTATTATCAAGAGGACTGTAACATTTCCTTATTAAAGGATAAAACCATCGCTGTTATAGGATACGGTAGTCAGGGTCATGCTCATGCTCTTAACGCTAAGGACTCCGGCTGTAATGTTATCATAGGTCTTTACGAGGGAAGTAAGTCCTGGCCAAAGGCAGAAAAACAAGGTTTTAAGGTTTATACTGCTGAGGAAGCTGCAAAAAAAGCCGATATCATCATGATATTAATTAACGATGAACTTCAGGGCAAGCTTTATAAAGATAGCATCGAGCCCAACCTTGAAGAGGGAAATATGATTATGTTCGCACATGGATTTGCAATTCATTTCGGACAAATATCGGCTCCAAAGGGTGTTGACGTTACCATGATTGCACCTAAGGGACCGGGACATACCGTTCGCAGTGAATACCAGCTTGGCAAAGGTGTTCCTTCGCTTGTAGCGGTTCACCAAGACGAGACCGGTAAGGCTTTTGATGTTGCACTTGCATACGCACTTGCCATCGGTGGCGCTCGTGCCGGAGTTTTGGAAACGACCTTCCGTGAAGAAACCGAGACGGATTTGTTCGGCGAACAAGCTGTACTCTGTGGCGGAGTTACCGCTTTGATGCAGGCAGGCTTTGAGACGTTAGTTGAGGCAGGGTATGAGCCGGAAAGCGCTTACTTTGAGTGTATTCATGAGATGAAACTTATTGTTGATCTTATCTATCAATCAGGTTTTGCGGGAATGAGATATTCTGTTTCTAATACTGCTGAGTATGGTGATTATATAACCGGCCCAAAAATCATTACCGACGAAACAAAAAAAGCAATGAAAAAAATCCTCAGCGACATTCAGGACGGAACCTTTGCAAAGGATTGGCTATCCGAAAATGCCGTTAATGCACCGCATTTTAAGGCTATGAGACGTCGCTGTGCCGAGCATCAATTAGAGACGGTTGGTGAATCGCTACGCAAGCTTTATAGCTGGAGCGACAACGATAAGCTAATCGACAACTAATATATTAGAATAGCAGCGCAAGGGAGGTATCCTGTTGTTACGACGTTTTGTAACGTTTACAATAGTTCATCCCTTGCGCTTTTTAATTTAAAGAGTGAAATTATGGATTTATCAAAACTTGTTTTTTATAAAGATATCGGAGATAAGGTATCGCCATGCTTTTGCGATGTATATTATGAGCTAAACGATATCATCGAAATTGCTGAACAACATGGATTTAGCGGAAATCTTTGGCAGTTTTACATTGCATATCTGCTGGCGAACAGCGAAAACAGCTATTCCCTATCATGCGAGATGCGAGGGGATGTAGGCGGTAGCATTTCAAAAATAGCCGACGGTGATTTTAGTATTTTAAAGGCTGTTTTTTTTGAAGATTTATATCAAGATTTACCCGAGCTTAAAGCTTACGTTCCTGCCACGGTAACCCCCAACGATAATATAAATCAACTTGTTAAACTGCTTTCAAGCTGTAATAACGAAGTGGAATTTAAAGGGGTTGTTACCGATTTTTACAAAAATTTCGGCATTGGAAATTTTGCCCTTAATAGAGCGTTTCACCTTGTCGACAATGTTATTACTCCGGTGTTATCCCCCGATCCTATCAGGCTATGTGATCTCGTTGGATATGATACGCCTAAAGAGCGTTTAAGGCACAACACCGAGGCATTTATTCAGGGTAAACCTGCCAACAACTGCCTACTTTTTGGAAGTGCTGGAACCGGAAAATCTTCCTGCGTTAAGGCTGTTTTAAATGAATATCATTTGCAGGGATTGCGGCTTATCGAACTTTATAAGCACCAACTAAAGGAGCTTGGCAGGGTTATTAGCGAGATTAAAAAACGAAACCATAAATTTATTATTTTTATGGACGACCTTTCCTTTGAGCAGTTTGAGGTTGAATACAAATACCTCAAGGCTGTTATTGAGGGAAGTATTGAGCGGCGTCCTAACAACGTTTTAATATATGCGACCTCTAACCGACGACATCTTATTAAAGAAGATTATAGCGACCGAGAAGGTTTACACGGAAACGAGACCGTTCAGGAAAAGATTTCCCTTTCGGCCAGATTCGGTGAAATGATATTTTTTGATTCGCCGGACAAAAAGCAGTATAACAATATTGTTAAAACTCTTGCCGAGCGTGAAGGATTATGTATAGGAGATGAAGAATTATCGCTTATTGCTAACAAGTGGGAGCTGAGCCATTCCGGTAAATCCGGAAGAACTGCAAGACAGCTTGTTGATCATCTGCTCGGACAAAAAGCTATTCTTCCTTAACAAAAATTGAGGCAATTATTGTCATTGTTTGGCGGCCATAGTTGTATTCAAGCCCCGCTTTTTTGCATTCACGGTTAACAAATAGCCCACATGCCTCCATACTGAAGTTAAGATCCTCCGGAAAGCGACATGGTGCATCCGGATAGCTACATTCGGCACAAAGGTCGCAACCGCCATTACCCATCGGGAAAATCTTCTTACCCATGCTTTTTAGTTGTTTCGACAGCTTAGCGAGGCTTTCTTTACAGCGTTCACCAGCCTTTTCTATTGCTTCCCAGTCGTAATCATCCTCCATCTTTTCGGTAGCCTGCAATATCATTGCGTAGTCGTACTGCAACACCTTTTCCCGTAGTTCTTCTAGAGTTCCACAGGCAGGCGGACACGCCCAACACTTGTTATATTTTCCGCATTTATTGGCGGCGCACATATCGCGCACATCCTTATTAAAGTCCATATCCTCAATAACTGCATAGGCGGCATGGCTAAACCCTGCCGCTTTTGCCATCTCTACCGTCAAGGTTCTATTTTCAACTTCTATAAACATCATTATCCCTCAATCTGCATGGTTACGTTTTTTGGCAATGCTAAACCTTCGGCTACCTCTACCGCCTTTACCATGGCGGTTGGTATCGGACATGCACTGTGAGGACATGATGGCCTGAAAAGTTCAAAAATTTCTCCCTCACCCACCTTTTCAAAACATGCCGATAATGCATCTATCTCTATTACCGATTCATTTAGATGTTTAAAATTGGGACATCCGGTTGCAATGTTTACATCAACCATTTCCGTATCATCATTTTTCACCGCTTTGATAATTGCGGCAAAATTACATACTCCTGCATCTACGGTTACCTTTGCCATCTTAATTGTCTCCTTTTTTATATTGTTATGGGTTATACGTCCAACCACAATCATCGTGGTATATCATGGTTTTAGTCATTCCTCCGTCGATACATATATTTTCACCGTTAATAAATCCGGCATCATCACAGGACAAAAACATGCATAGCTTTGCAATGTCTTGAGGCTTGCCAACCCTACCTGCCGTGTGTTGAACTGCATCTGCGCCGTCAAAATCGGTTTTGGTTGTATCTATCCAGCCCGGGGAAATGCTGTTTACCCTTGCAACGCAGCCGAGGCTTGAGGCTAGTGCATGTGTTAGAGCCGCTATTCCACCTTTAGCCGCTGTGTAACTCTCGGTCTGCGGTTGGCTCATTCTATCCCTTGATGATGATATATTAATAACGCTTGCCCCTAACGAAAAATATGGTTTAAACAACTTTGTTAACATAAACGGTGCGGCAACACCCACCTTTAATGCGTGTAGAAACTCATCATACCCACAGCTGTCTATTCCCTTTCCCGCCACCATTGCATTGTTTATCAGAATATCAACCCTGCCATAATCGTTAACCACCTTATTGGCAAAACTACGAAGGGTTTCCTCATTGCTTATATCCCCTACAAAATAATCGTTACACTCCTTATCAATCCCACAAACCACCGCTCCTGCTGCTTTAAACTCGTCGTGCAAACATTTTCCTATTCCACCGGCCGTGCCTGTTATAACAACTACTTTACCTGTTAATTTATACATAAAATTTGTTCCGATTTTCACTTACGCCCATTATCCCACAAAATGATTAATTGTGCAACAGTTTTAGTGTTTTTTTACTGATTATTATTTAGAAATTAAAGGCTATAATAATATCATCATAGTTTACATTGCTGTTTAAAGTATGCATTAGTGAATAAAAAACAATCGGCTCCGCATAAAACCGAAGCCGATTGTTTTTATCAATATAGTAACGTCTATAATACAAATTTATCTACTAAGGTATGAAGCGTATCAGCCTGCTTTGCTAACTCTTCACTGGCTGCAGCGCTCTCTTCGCTGGTGGCAGTATTGGTTTGAACTACCGACGAAATCTGGTCAATTCCGTTTGAGATTATTTTTATACCCTCCGACTGTTCCTCGGTAGCTTTTGATATCTGATCTATGGTAACAACCATCTGCTGAACCTTGTCGGCAAGGTCTTTAAAAGATTCA
Organism: uncultured Oscillospiraceae bacterium; assembly: GCA_964368815.1. Lineage (GTDB taxonomy): Bacteria > Bacillota > Clostridia > Oscillospirales > Ruminococcaceae > CAYJBH01. The sequence goes on along the minus strand of CAYJDA010000037.1, from coordinate 8,625 downwards.
TATGTCTTTTGAGCTATCCCCTCACCTATCTGAACAGCATTAATGGAATGGTCGATAAGCTGGGTCGTATTGTTTGCAGCTTCAGAGGATTTTTGCGCAAGATTTCTTACTTCATCGGCAACAACAGCAAATCCTTTTCCTGCTTCTCCTGCTCTCGCCGCCTCAACCGCGGCATTAAGTGCAAGTATATTTGTCTGAAATGCTATATCATCTATTACCTTAATCACCTTAACTATATCTTCTGAGGTGGTAGAGATATCCTGCATTGCACTAAGCATTTGTTTCATATCATCTAGTGTACTTACCGTTACCTCACCCGAAACAACAGCAATATCGTTTACCTTTTTAGTGTTTTTATAGTTGTCTTCAACCTGAAGAGAAACATCACGAAGACTGTCAGACAATCTCTCAACGCTTCCCGCTTGGTCTACCGCACCCTCAGCAAGAGCTTGAGCTCCGTTAGAAACCTGGGTTACATTGGCAGAAATTTGTATTGCCGAGGTAGACACCTGCGAGAGTGCTGATTTAACCGAATCTGTCATTTCATCTACCGAGCGGTAAAGCTGTTGCCAATCTCCCACATAGGTCTCAGGAGTTCCGATATCAACATTCCATTCGCCCTTAGCTATTTTGCCGAGCATCTCAACTAGTATGCTGTTTATAGCGAGAAGGTTTGCTTTCATTTCGTTAAATGATTTGGCGAGCAAGCCTATTTCATTGTTCACATTAACATCAAGGTCGAAATGCATATCTCCGCTTGCTATTCGTTCTGCAGAATTCATAACAATATCAAGTGGTTTTGCAACTCTTTTATCTATCATTATTTTTGCAACTGTACATCCAATAAGAATTAAGGCAATACCCACAAACATAGAAATGGTAAGTGCAGTGCTTATTGAGGCATCATTCGCGTCGCTCGGAATACCGGCAAAAATTACACCTATAGTATCTCCATTTACATCAACATAAGGAATATATGAGGTTATGTGTGATGCACCCAATATGTCGGCCTCGCCAATATATGCTTTATTTTGATTTAAAACAACGTTGGCAATTGTGGGATCAAGCGGGGTTCCCACAACACGTTCCCCGTCCATAACTATGGTTGTAAATTCTCTTATATCTTGGTTAAAAAGTGTAAATTCACAGCCTGTAATTTCCTTTAGCCGGTCTAGAACTTCGGTTTTATCTTCCATCGCCTGAACCTCATGAAGGCTTAACTCATATTCGAGTAAATTAGTTCCGATAACGCATTGATCGGTTAACTCTGCGTTAACATTGTTAGCGGTAACAACACCGCTGATTATTATCATAACAGCTACAATAATGGTGGTCATTAACGCAATAAGCAGATTAAACTGTCCCGATAATGTGTTAAACCCTTTACTTTTCTTCGATGTTTTTTTCATGTAAATACCTCAGTGCTTCATCTGCATTTGGCTATTCAATGCCGGAGCAGTGTCTTTTTCTCTTATTTAATATTATCGTACATTTTTTGCAAATTGTAAAGACTTTTTTTTATTTTACAAAAAAGAAAATACAAATAAAAAATATCAGACTGTCATATATAATGACAGCCCGACTTTAAAATAATATTTATTCTTCGTCATCCTTATGCTCAATAAAGTGTTTAGCATCTTCAATGACCTTGCCCTCAAGCTGAGATGGCAGTGGTTCGTATCTCACAAATTCAAAGGTGTAACTTCCTCGTCCTCCGGTTAGACTGCGGATAAAGGTTGTAAAGTCGTGCATTTCCGACATCGGGCACTCAGCCTCAATTAGCTGGCCTCCATCTTCATCGGGACCCATTCCCAACACTCTTCCTCGGCGCTTATTAACTTCACCCATAACGTCTCCGGTATTAGAATCGGGAACATTTGCTTTAAGTGCGCCTATCGGCTCTAACAGAACAGGAGAAGCCTCGGCAAGACCTTTTTTATAGGCAAGTGATGCGGCAAGTTTAAAAGCCATTTCAGAGCTGTCGACAGGGTGATAGGAACCGTCTAACAGCGTAGCTTTAAGCCCAACTACCGGATATCCGGCAAGAACACCGTGTGATATTGCTGCCATTAATCCCTTTTCAACCGCAGGGAAGTAGTTTTTTGGAACGCTTCCGCCGAACACCTTTTCTTCAAAGATTAAACCTTCGCCATCGTGTGGCTCAAATTCTATCCAAACATGTCCAAACTGTCCATGACCACCGGTTTGCTTTTTATGTTTTCCTTCCGCTTTAACCTTTTTGCGAATAGATTCACGGTAGGGCACCCTGGGCGATACAAGAGTTGCCTCAATACCAAATTTGCTTTTTAGTTTTGCCAGAATGTTTTCGAGATGTTGCTCTCCAAGGCCGGACATAACCTGCTGGAAGGTTTCATGTTCGTTTTTAAATTTAAGAGTGCAATCCTCTTCAAGAAGTCTCGATAGAGCAGTTCCGATTTTACTCTCATCATTTTTATTTTTAAGATGTAGCGCCATGGAATACGTTGGGGTTGGGAATACCATCTCGGGAAGTTTGTAAACGTGTCCCGGTGCACACAAGGTGTCTCCGGTTTTGGTGGAGCTTAGCTTTGTTATTGCGCCCATATCTCCGCCGGATATTTCATCGGTATCTATCTGTTTTTTACCACGTAAGAAAAGCAGTTTTCCAAGCTTTTCGGCTTCTCCGGTGCGGCTGTTTACAACACTACTGTCGTGTTTCAATGTTCCGTGAATAACCTTAACATAGCTAAGTTTTCCTACGAATGGATCGGCAACGGTTTTAAACACAGATACCAGTAGGTCGCCTTCGGAATCGCAGTCGATAAGCTTTTCTTCACCTTTGTCATCGTAAACAAGTGTCGGTGCTTTTGATGGGGATGGCAACATAAACCGAATCGCAGACAGGAACATATCAAGCGCTTCCTGCTTCGTGGAAGAACCGCACAGAACAGGAGTTATTGCACCGGTTTTAACGCCGGTTTTAAGACCCGTCATAATCTCTTCATCGGTAAACTCTTCACCCGAGAAGTATTTTTCAAATAGTTCCTCATCCGTTTCGGCTACCGCCTCATATATTGCCGTTTTAAGGCCATCTAAACGATGTCCTGTGTCAGGCATGTCAACCTGCGACGGCTTACCGTCTTTATAGATATACGCCTTATCCTCAATAACGTTAATGTAGGTGGTTTTGCCTTCCTCTGTTATCGGCACTACTAACGGGAATGCCGATGCACCACAGAGAATTTTAATTTCCTCTAAAGTTTTATAAAAGTCTGCATTTTCTACATTTATTTTTGATACATAGAACATGCTGCTAAGACCGTTTTTCTTTGCTAAGTTATATGCCTTTTGTGCGCCGACCTGTAGCCCGTCACGTGCTGATACAACAATAACCGCCGACTCACAGGCTCTTACCGCCTCATACATTCCAAGCTCGAAATCAAATAGACCGGGAGCATCAACAAGGTTCACCCTAACATCATCAAACTCGACAGACGACATTGATGTTGAAAATGATACATGCCTTTTCTGCTCTTCCGGCTCGAAATCACTAACAGTATTTCCATCTTCTACTCTACCCATGCGATCTATGGTTTTTGTGGCAAATAACAATGCCTCTGTTAATGTAGTTTTACCACAGCCGGCATGGCCGACAAACGCAATGTTGCGGATTTTTTCAATAGCATATTTCAATTCTCTCACCCCACAAATTATATAATATAATCTATATTATATCATAACCCTTCATCATAATATACTATTAAAATATATAAAAAACATGTAAATCTTTTGTTTATATTGCTACAGAATTGACAAAGTCAGAGTTAATCGGTATAATAGCAGTATTATTAAACAGTCAGGATGGAGGTTTCAGGTGGATAGATTGCTCGCACTACTCGAAGATAACGGCAGAATAAGCTTAGAAGAGCTGTCGGTGATGTTAGATTGCAGTATCGACGATGTTGCACGTCGCATAGATGAATACGAAGCCTCCGGTATCATTAAGGGATATCGAACCATGATTAATTATGACCGTTTGAATGACGGCAGGGTTCAGGCTCTTATCGAGCTAAAGGTTGCACCAAAAAAAGATGTTGGATTTGATCATGTTGCACGTCAGATTGCTAATCTCTCTGAAGTGGACAGTGTACAGCTTATTAGTGGTGGATATGATCTTTTATTAACAATGACAGGCAATAGTTTTCATGAAATAGCAAGCTTTGTCTCCCGTCGTTTATCCCCCATCGATTCAGTTCTCTCCACCGCCACTCATTTTCTTCTAAACACCTACAAAAAAGATGGAATTATATATGCCGATAAGGAAGTTGACGAGCGAGGATTAATTCTGTGATGGACTATAATAAAATTTTGTCTAAAAAAGCGACCTCCATTAAGCCGTCCGGAATACGTAAATTCTTTGATGTTGCCGCTACTATGAAGGATTGTATATCTCTTGGTGTCGGTGAACCCGATTTTAAAACACCCTATAGTATCCGGCAGGCGGGAATAGACTCATTGGAAAAGGGACATACCTGGTATACTTCTAACCAGGGTATGTTTGAGTTGCGCCGAGCCGTTGCCGATTATCTTAATCGCTCTATCAATGTTGATTACAATCCCGAGGAGGAGATTGTTATAACTGTGGGAGGTAGTGAAGCAATAGATATAGCCGTTCGAGCGGTTGCAAACCCGGGAGATGAAATATTAATATGTGAGCCCTGCTTTGTTAGCTACACAGCGGTAGTTGAGCTTACCGGCGCTATTCCGGTACCGCTTGTAACCAAGGTGGAGGACGATTTTAAGCTAACACCAAAGGCACTTAAAGCCGCCATTACCGAGCGCACTAAGATGGTTATTCTTGCATTTCCCAGCAACCCTACCGGAGCCGTTATGGAACGCGAAGACCTTGAGGCGATTGCCGAGGTGTTGAGAGATACCAACATTGTTGTTATGAGTGATGAAATTTATTCCGAGCTAACCTACACCGGTAAAAAACATGTCTCGATAGCTCAACTTGATGGCATGAGGGAACGAACCATCGTTGTTAACGGGTTTTCTAAAGCCTATGCTATGACCGGATGGCGGTTGGGTTATGCAGCCGCGCCGGCAATGCTTGCAGCTGTTATGAATAAGATACATCAGTTTGCCATAATGTGTGCTCCAACAACGGCACAGTATGCCGCAATTGTAGCTCTTAACGACTGTGAGAGCGAGGTTATCGCCATGCGAAATGAGTATAATGAACGGCGACGTCTTATGGTAGGCAAACTAAACGGTATTGGCCTTGATTGTTATGAGCCAAAAGGAGCGTTTTATGTTTTCCCCAGCATTAAATCTACCGGCCTTTCCAGCGAAGAATTTTGCAATCGTCTTTTAAAGGAAACAAAGGTCGCTGTGGTTCCCGGCAATGCCTTTGGCGATAGTGGAGAAGGGTTTGTTAGAATAAGTTATTCCTACTCTTTAAAGCATCTAATAACGGCACTTGATAGGATCGAACGATTTGTTAACGGCTTGTAAGCATTGTTATAAACTCATAGCTACAATTTTGGATTATTAATAAATTGATCTCGCATGGCCGAAGCCAGATAGAGCGAGCCGCATATAATAATAGCATCATCAACAGAGGTTTTGGCTAGCGCAAGCTCCAAAGCCTCTTTATTGTTTGATGCCATAAAAACATTATTACAATATTTTTTTGAAGCATCTGTCAATTTTAACACGTCTAACGCTCGCGGATTATCCGGTGCTGTGGCTATTACATTATCCGCTAACGGCAGTAACACCGAAAGCATCTTTTCATAATTTCGATCTTCTAATACTCCGATTATTATGTTTATGCTTTTGCATTTTATATCCTTTAAAGCCTCAAAAAGTGCTTTTACACCGCTTATATTATGTGCTCCGTCTAAAATAATGAGTGGGTCTTTTCTTAAAATTTCCATTCTTGCCGGAAAAAACGTATTTCTTATGCCATCTACAATATTATTATCATGAATATTATAGCCCAATTTTCTTAATTCTACAGCCGAATGGTATGCAGTTATTGCGTTGTAAACCTGAAAATTGCCGGGCAACTTTTTTTCAAAACATATTTCATTATAGGTAAAAGTTTCCGACTTCCAGCCAAGGTCGGTAATTACCAGCTTCTTTAAATTAGGAATAACAGCAATACTGTTTTTCTCTTTGCAACAATTATTCAAAACCCTCATTGCCTCTTCTTCCTGTATAGGGTAAATAACTGTGGTTGAGCCTTTAATTATGCCTGCCTTTTCATATGCTATTTTTGAAAGGCTGTCCCCCAATATTGCCGTATGGTCATAGCCTATGGAGGTTATCACATGAACGAGTGGACATTCGATAACATTTGTAGCGTCCAATCGCCCCCCCAGTCCAACTTCAAGGCAAACAATATCACAACCGTTCCTGTTAAACCATTCAAAAGCTATAGCGGTAATTAACTCGAAATGAGTGATGATAAATTTTTCACTTTTTACGTTATCTAAAATGGTTTTCACATACTCAGCGCAATCACATAGCTCCTTTTGATCTATCATCTCGCCGTTAATCTGCATTCGTTCCCTAAAACAAACGATATAAGGACTTATAAATAGACCGGTTTTATAACCGGACTCCTGCAATATGTTTGAAAGCATTGAAGAGGTAGAGCCTTTACCGTTGGTTCCCGCTATGTGAACAAACTTGAGTTTATTTTGCGGATTTCCCATTAACTCCAGTAGCTGTATATAGTTATCACGCCCTACTTTTGGGGCAAACACAGTAAAAGAGCTTATATATTCCAATGTTTCATCATAATTCATGTAACACCTGTTATCTTCTTACAACTTTTCCAACAATAAGTATTAAAAACACCTCAAAGGGCGCCATTATTCCATTTGAAATTGCTCTGGCAACCATTGTTTCTGCAAGTGGCCAGCCAAACTGGATATTAAGCCATAACGAACCAAGAAAAATCTCGGTGACAACAAGGTTAATAATTCTGGCAAATATAATGTTTTTTAAGCAAAAATTGCCTCGATAAAGAAATGCACCAAAAATTAGGCCGGTTATTGCGGAGTTTAGCGTCCATCCTATAAAGTAAGCTCCGCCTTGCGGATTGATAATAAACGAAATTAAATCTCCCAGCCCACCTACTATTGCCGAAAAAATCGGACCTAACGATATGGCTGCTATAGAAACAGGGAGAAAGCCCAAACTGATTTTTTGCATTGGTAGAATAGTCAAAGAAAAATTAGCCATATATCCAAGAATAACATAGAGCGCTAACAACATTCCGGCTAATGTTAAAGATTTTACACTCGAAAGTTTTTTTATCGAATCACTAAAACTTGATTTTATATTCATAAATCCTCCATGTTCTTGTAACCCGCAAAAAAAAGATAAGCGTAAACACACCTATCCCGTAAACAATTATAGTTACAGCGGGATGCGAGAAAAATACCGCAGATTTTCACCTTTCGTCCCCTTGACAACTCCCCGTTCAAAGGACACTTTACGCATTTTTCTCTACTCTGTTTGTATCAAATATTATATCATATATAATATAATTGTGTCAATCTGTATTATCGTCTTTTTGCTTTTTTGATTTCATTTTTCTGCATGCTATTTGCAAAGCAACTAATAATAAATATATTACTGCAACATTTGCTAAAAAAATTAATGGATTGATATGCATTGACCTAAGTGGATTAACGTCGAGGTTATTGTTGTACGCGGTTAAGTATTCAAACGGAAATCCTACCAAATATTCTTCATCATCAACAACATTGAACGGCAGTATATAACTTAGTGCAATTTCAATCCAGATAGCAATGTTAAGAATTGTTAAGTTCATTTTTTTCATATTATTTATCCCTATAAACAATAAATAAAAGGTTGTTAAAAGCTAACTTAACCCTCTAACAACCTTTTATTATTAATAATTAAACTATGTGACTTTTAGCAGCTGTGTCTACATGGTCGGCATCTACGCCAACAATTTTGTTGTTACGGCTGGTAAAGAATTTCTCAGCGATCTGTGGGAACTGTGCATAGGTTAGCACGTCCTCATCCTGCCTTGACCACTTAGCGGCCTCTTCTTTAAGCTTATCCAGCTCGTCAACTAAAAGGTCTGCCGGACGACAGGTAATCGGCTCTTCGTCTCCAATTATTTTCTTTAAAAACTCAGGAGAAATCGGCGCCGGTGTTTTTCCGTATTCACCTTTTACCATTGCTCTAAACTCTTTGGTTACAGTTTTGTAACGCTCGCCCAAAATCACGTTGAAAACAGCCTGTGTTCCAACAATCTGCGATGTTGGTGTAACAAGTGGCACAAAACCACTATCTTCACGAACACGTGGGATTTCTTTTAAAACTTCCTCAAACTTATCAGATTTACCTGCTTCATTCAGCTGACTGATAAGGTTTGAGAGCATTCCGCCCGGAACCTGGTATAGCAAGGTGTTAGCATCAACGCCCATAACCTTCGGCGAGAGAAGCGAGTTATCAAGATATTTATCACGAAGTTTCTGGAAGAATGCACGAACTTCATCTAAAAGCTTAAGGTCTAATCCTGTGTCGTATTCACTACCTTTTAAAGCAGCAACAAGTGTTTCGGTTGCCATATGAGATGTACCCATAGCAAGCGGA
>CAYJDA010000036.1:0-22288 GCA_964368815.1 uncultured Oscillospiraceae bacterium | reverse complement strand
GTATGCAGGGTAAGCCCGGTGAAAACCTTTTAAGCCTTGTTGAGCGTCGTCTTGATAATGTTGTTTATCGTTTAGGATTTGCCATGACACGTCGTGAAGCTCGTCAGGTAACATCACACGGTCATATTACCGTAAACGGACATAAGGTAGATATACCGTCTTATATTGTTAAGTCAGGAGATGTTGTTGCCGTTTGTGACAAGAGCCGTGCCTCTGAAAAGTTTAAACGACTAACAGGAGAAGGTGCTGTGGTTGTCTCGGTTCCGAAATGGCTTGATAAGGACAAAAATGTTTTACAGGGAACCGTTACAACATTACCTGAACGTGATGATATCGACTTCCCCGTTGAAGAACACCTCATCGTTGAGTTATATTCTAAGTAGAATATCTTTCAGCGCAATAGAATGTATGTTATTATGATAATAAGGAGGGTTTGAAGATGGAAATGGAAAGACCCAAGCTAAAGGAAGAAATGGAAAACAGTCAATACAACATCAATATGATTCAACCGGTTATCGAGCTGGTAGAAATGTCACCGGATGGAAGAATAGGTAAATTTGTAGTAGAACCTCTTGAGCGTGGTTTTGGTAACACACTTGGAAACAGTATTAGAAGAATTTTATTATCTTCGTTACCCGGTGTTGCGGTTACTGCTGTTCGTATAGACGGTGTACTTCATGAATTTTCTACCGTTGAGGGTGTTAAGGAAGATGTTACAGAGCTTGTTTTAAATCTTAAAGGTATTGCTGCAAAATTAGTACCGGAATGTGAATGCCCAAAAACAGTTCATGTTAAGGCGGTAGGTCCTATGGAACTAAAAGCAGGCATGTTAGGTCTTGACCTCGAAAACAGTGCTCGCCCGGCTGATCCGGAAATTGAAATATTAAATCCCGAATACCATATTGCAAGTATAGCTGAAGGCGGAGTTTTGGAAATGCAGCTTACTTTTGGAAGGGGAAGAGGATATGTTCCGGCAGAAAGAAACAAGAAATCTGCTGAGCAAGCCGGATTAACTGCTATTCCTGTTGATAGTATTTATACACCTGTTTTACGAGTTAATTATAATGTTGAAAACACCCGTGTAGAACATATTACCGACTATGACAAATTAACATTTGAGCTTGAAACCGATGGCACAATCGATGCAACAATGGCTGTTAGCTTAGCTGCAAAAACAATGTGTGAATTACTCAATCAGTTTGTTGCGCTATCTGAAGAAGCGATGAATGTTGAGATTATGGTTGAGAAAGAAGATGGCGGTAAGGAAAAAATCCTTGAAATGACCATTGAAGAACTTGACCTTTCGGTTCGCAGTTTTAACTGCCTAAAGAGGGCCGGTATAAATACCGTTGAGGATCTTATCAATAAATCCGAGGATGAAATGATGAAGGTTCGTAACCTTGGCAGAAAGAGCTTAGAAGAGGTTATTGCAAAATTAGAGTCGTTAGGGTTCACCCTGACCAAGGACGACGAGTAATATAAGGAGAGATAAAATCATGCCGGGAACAAGAAAATTAGGCAGAACAAGCGAACATAAGCGTGCTATGATGCGCTCAATGGTTACCTTCTTGTTTGAGAAGGGCCAGATTGAGACCACAGTTACAAGAGCTAAGGAAGTTCGTCGTGATGCCGAAAAGATGATAACTTTAGGTAAAGCTGGCGATCTGCACTCTAAACGTCAGGTTATGAGCTTTATAACAAAAGAGGACGTTAGTAAAAAACTTTTTGATATTATTGCACCTCAGTATGCTGACCGTAACGGTGGATATACAAGAATAATTAAAATCGGTCCACGTAAAGGTGATGCTGCCGAGATGGTAATTTTAGAATTAGTGTAACGTTTATTTAATAAACACCTGCTTAAAATTTTTTGCAGGTGTTTATTTTTATTTGCATAATAAATGCCATTATGCTATAATATTTAATAATTACTATTATATAGAAAGTTATTTACATGGCTAATAAACATTATCGTAAAAACAAATATACAAAAAAACAGATTTTAAGAAATCGATTTATTTTTATAGCATTTTCTTCCGGAATTTTATTATTGGCACTGTTTGGTATAATTAGATTAATTGAGTTTACATTTGCTCAACCTACCTTCGCACAGGTAAATGAGGATAGCGCTCCCACAACTTCTATGGCATACAGTGTAAATGAGGATGATAGTAAGGAGGACGACATTATTTCTGAAATTGACAGTAGTATAGATTCTAATTCAACGGATAGTTCGCTTCCTGTTAGTAGTGAAGTCGAATCTGTTGATTTAACCTATCCGGGGGATGGTGTTCCACTTTTGGTAAATAAACAAAATCCTATACCGGAAGACTTTGAACCTCAACTTGAGACAGTTTTTGATTATAGTTTTAGCACCGATGGTGCTCAAGCGTTACGTGATATGATCAACGTAGCGGCTGATGAAGGGATTAATCTTTACATAGTATCGGCATACAGAACTATTGAGCGCCAAACAAATAATTATAACAATCGAGTTGAACAGTATATTAACGAAGGTAAAACTGAAGAGGAAGCAAAAGAGTTAACCGAAATGTTTATTGCACCTCCTTTAAATAGCGAACATTCTTTAGGTCTTGCTGTTGATCTTAACAGCCTTTCTCAAAGTTTTGAAGATACTAAGGAATTTGAATGGTTAGTTGAAAATTGTGCAACTTTTGGTTTCATTTTAAGATATCCAAAAGATAAAGTTGCTGTTACAGGATACAGTTATGAACCATGGCACTATCGTTTTGTTGGTACAAATCATTCCCATGAAATAATGGAAAGAGGTGTCTGCTTAGAGGAGTATTTGTTAGGATAGCTCATTTCCAGTTGGAAATTGCAATATAAGATTAATTTATTAGTATTTTTTATGTTTTTATTAAATATAAATAAAAAATGTGCATTATTATTACTTTTATTACTAAAATTTGTTACTTTTTTTTTATTTCGGTTATATATTACTTGCTTTTTAATATTTATTTTGTTATAATTTTATTGTAGATGCATATTCAAATATGTTATTCTATGTATTTTTGTAGAAAGGACGACTAATAATGGCGGTTTTATTTAATAGTGCAAGCCATAAAATCACAGCTGCTGCTCTTGATGCCATGTGGACAAAACAACAGCTAATTTCAGACAACATTGCTAACTATGAAACTCCGGGGTATAAAGCAAAAACCTTAGATTTTGAACAAACCCTTGAAAGCATTGCCGGAAGTGATTCGGATGATAGCATTATTACTGCAACGGTCAATATTAGTGAGCGAGAAAACGATACAATAAGGGTTGACGGTAATAATGTTGACATGGAACAGGAACAGTTAGAACTGTGGAAAACCTATGCTCAATACAGTTATCTTTCCAGAAAAATTACCGGTGACTTTACTAATATGAGATATGTTATAAACCAGCTCGGTAGATAGGAGTTACTATGTCTTTTTTATCTTCATTAAATATTGCCGGTTCTGCATTAACGGCAGAACGCCTTCGCATGGATATTATTACTCAAAATATTTCTAATGCAAATGTTACCAGAACTGAAGATGGTGGGCCATATCAACGACAACAGGTTGTTTTTGAGTCGATTGGTATGAGTTTTGATGAGGTTTTGGGTTTGAAAACTACCGGAATACAAACATCCAGCCCCGGTGGTGTTAGGGTTACCGAAATAGTTGAAAATGAAAATGATTTTGTGCCGGTATATGACCCAGATCATCCTGATGCCGATGAAGCCGGATATGTGTTAATGCCGAATGTTAACATGACGGAAGAACAGCTTGATTTAATGGCGGCTACCCGCGCGTATGAGGCTAATATTTCCGCATTAAATGTTGTAAAGGCTATGACCATGCTTGGTCTTGAAATAGGAAAATAAAAGTTAAAGGAGACGAAAAATGTCTGATATGTTTATAGTGCCGATTTCTCAGATGCCATCTATTGAATCGATTTCTGGAGTTGCATCAACACAACAAGCAGATACCAACGAGAGTAGTGTTCCTTTTGCAGATGTTTTTAAAAGTATTATTGAACAGCAGCAGGAAGCTCAGGCTATATCTCAGCAGGATGCAGTTGATCTCGCTTTCGGTAATGTAGATGATCTCCACACAGTTACCATTAACTCAGAGCGTTCAGCTGCTGCTATTGAGCTAACAGTTCAGATGACATCAAGAGCGTTAGCTGCATATAATGAAATTATAAGGATGCAAATTTAGTTGGGTTTTTAAGAGTGGACAGAATGGTGTTGCTACATTAATTTGACTATAGTGTAATTACAGAGAAAACCCTAACTCGGAGATTTTGATGCAGGAACGTGTAACTAAAATTTATCAAGATTCAATTACATACTGGAACAATATTCCCAAAAACAAACAAAAATATGTAATTGGTATTGTTGCAGGTATTATAATATTAGCTATAGTACTGGCAGTTGTATTAAATGTTGTTGCCAGTAGTTATGTTGTTTTATATCCGGGAATGAGTGCCGAAGAATCGAATGAATTATTAAATGAACTTGGCATAAGAAATGTACCCACACGGGTTACTTCGGATGGTGAGGTTATGGTTCCAACAACATCTAAGGATGATTTGTTGGTCGAATTAGCCGTAATGGGATTTCCCAAATCCACACTTACTTATGATGTTTTTTCGAGTATTAGTGGCTTTACCACAACAGAATTTGAACGACAACAGTATCTCCTTTTCCAACTACAAGAACGCATGCAGGGGACACTTCAACAAATTAATAATGTAACTGATGCTATTGTAACCCTAAATGTTCCGGAAAGTTCTGACTATGTTTGGGATGAACAAAGTGATAATAGCTCTGCCAGTGTTTTATTAACATTTAACAGCAGTGGCTCTGTTTCCAGTGAAATGGTTTCAGGAATTAAAAATTTGGTTTCCTCCGCAATACCGAATTTACTTCCCGCAAATGTTAAGGTTATTGACTCTTCGACCGGTATTGAGCTTTATTCTGATGACGATGCCGCAAACTCAATTGAGTATGAGCTTAAAAGGATGGGTCTTGAAGCCGAAGTAGAACAAAAAATTTCCGATAAAATAATGAATGTTCTAACACTTGGGTATGCTCCTGAGGATATTAGAATTTCTGCTACAGTAATATTAGATTATGATAAAATGATTACCGAATCAATGGAGTACATCGGAAATGAGGATAATACCGGTGTTTTAGTTGATGAGCAATACAGTGCAGTTGGTGATGGTGACATTCAAGATGGTGGTGTTGTGGGTGAAGAAAACAATACCGATATACCAATTTATGTGACAGACGAAAATGGAGATATGTCCATTGTTGATTATAATCGACACAATCAATATCTTGTTAGCTATGTTAAGCAACAAGTAGAAAAAGATGAAGCGACTATTGAGGACGCCACAGTTTCAATTGCTATTAGAGATAATGAGCTAACCGATCAACTTAGAGCGCAGATTATAGAAACTGCGGCTACTGCCAGCAATGTTTCTCGTGAACAAATTTCTATAATGGCATTTGAGGCATTAGAAGTTGAGCCGGTACTTACCGGTATGGATGCAGTTATGGCAAATCCATTAATATTAGCAATATCAGCAGGAGTCTTGTTGCTAATAATTATTATTGTTATTATTATCTTGATTACTTCTAAGAAAAAACGTGATGCTATTGCTGCGGAAGAAGAAGCCAAGCTTCTTGTTGTCGACGGTGTTCAATTTAATACTCATGATGAAGTTGAAGCATATAAACAACAGCTTAAAGAAGCAACCGAAGCCAGTAAAAACACTAAAGAAAATGTTATTATTGAGGAAGTTAAGGAGTTTGCAAAGAGCAATCCTGACATTACTGCTCAACTTATTAGAACATGGCTACATGGCGAGGAAGCCCCGGAAGAGTAAATATATACGTTTTAAAGGAAAACAATTATGCCCTCAAAGGATACAATGACAACTCAATCTAAGGCAGCTGCAGTTATGGTTGCTCTTGGTGCGGATACCGCCTCGGAGATTTATAAACATCTTCGAGAGGAGGATATTGAAATATTGTCTTTAGAAATATCAAAGCTCGAAAAAATGAAGAGTGATGATATGAGTGAAATAATAAGTGATTTTTATGGCTTATGCTTAACTCAAAAAGTAATTTCTGAGGGTGGTTTAGGTTATGCAAAAGACATTCTGGAAAAAGCTTTTGGATCTCAGCAAGCATTTTCATATATCGAACGTATTACCAAATCTCTTAAGAGAAAAGCCTTCGAATTTGTTAGAAAATCTGATAGCAAAACATTATTTAATATTGTTCAAAGCGAACACCCTCAAACAATAGCGCTTATTCTATCATATGCAAAACCTGAACAAGCTTCAGCTATTATAAGTGAACTACCTAAGGAGAAAAGGGTAGAGGTTGTTGAGCGTATTGCAAGGTTAGATAGGGCATCACCTGAATATATTAATCTTGTTGAACAGATGATGGAGAAGAAGTTCGACAGCATTGAAAGTGTAGACCTTATGGAGGTTGGTGGTATTAACTACATAGCCGACATAATGAATACTGTTGATCGTTCAACAGAGAAATTCATTTTTGATGAATTAACGCAGAAAGATCCTGTTTTAGCTGATGAAATACGTAAATTGATGTTCGTATTTGAAGATATTCTTAATATCGATAGTATGTCTATCCAAAGATTTATACGAGAGATTGACACAAAGGATATTGCCGTTGCTCTTAAAACTGCAACACCGGAACTTCAGGAAGCCTTCTTTGCAAATATGTCCAGCCGTATGAAGGAAACCGTACAGGGCGATATTGAATACCTAACTAACATCCGTATGAAGGATGTTGAGGAATCACAGCAGCGCATTGTTTCAACCATCAGAAAACTTGAAGAAGCTGGTGAATTAGTTATTTCTAAGGGTGGTAAGGAGGATATGATTGTCTAACATCTACAAGGGTGCCGGCATGAATTTATCCCAAAATCCGGTGATGATTTTCTGTCCTGAACCAACAACACTCGAAAACGAGCAATTGGAGGTAATGGAAGATATTATTGAAACCGCAGAAATGACGGACGAGATTGAACTTCCTAACCCTAAGGAAATTGTTGAGACAGCAAAACGTCAAGCTGAACAAATTTTAGCTCAAGCAAAGAGTGAAATAGCAGCACAAAAAGAAGCTTTTGAAATAGAAAAGGAAAGTATATTAGCATCAGAAAAACAAAGAGCCTATGATATCGGTTTATTGGAAGGTGCAGAGCACAAGGCAAAAGAAATTGAGATTGCTATAACAGAAATAAGTTCACAGGTTGATGAAATTAAGTCTAACTTTAATGACTTTATGGACGAACAACGTAGCGATCTTATAACATTAGTTTTAGAAGTAACGGAAAAGATTTTAGCAAAGCGATTGGATAATGATGATTATATTATGATTCCAATTATACAAAAAGCTTTAAAAGATATAAAGTTAAAATCTCACTGTTCTATATCCATTTCTCAGGAAGCAGTTGCATTGTTAGCTTTTTTAAAGAAGGAGTTAATAAATACAAAAAATACTGATTCCGCAATGTTTGATATTGTTGCTAAAGATATGCCTTTAGATTTCTGTGTTTTAGAGATTGACGAGGAATTATTAGATATTTCGATTTCAACACAATTTGAAAATTTAGGAAATTTTTTGAAGCATAACAGTTAAGTTAAGGCGCTAAGTAACAATAAGTTGGCTTTCAGTGCTTATAGGTGGAGGTTAAATTGGAAGTAAACACCTTTCTAAAGCTGCTTGAAGGCAGTGACCTATATTCAAAATTAGGTCGAATTGAGCGAATAATAGGCACTACTGTAGAAGCGGACGGACCTCCGGGAAACATTGGTGACGTATGTCAGCTTATAATCCCGGATAGCAACAGTCCGCTAACAGCTGAAGTTGTTGGCTTTAAATCTAATAAAGTACTACTTATGCCTTATGGTGATATTGAAGGTATAGGTAAGGGAAGTATAGTTAAAAATACCGGTAGTCAGCTTAAAGTAGGGATGAGTAATAAGCTGATTGGCCGGATTATTGATGCTGTGGGAAATCCAATTGATGACGGTCCACCGATTGATGATTGCGTTTATCGTCCTATAGGTGGAGTTCCTGCAAACCCTATGCAAAGGCCGCCAATTTCAGATGTTATTGAGATTGGTGTTAAGGCAATTGATGCGTTTTGTACCGTAGGAAAAGGGCAAAGAATAGGTATCTTTGCAGGTTCGGGTGTTGGTAAAAGCGTGCTTATGGGTATGATAGCCCGAAATGTAGTAGCCGATGTTAGCGTTATTGCACTTGTAGGCGAACGCGGTCGAGAATTAGTTGAATTTATTAAACGAGATTTAGGCGAAGAGGGGTTAGCACGTTCTGTTGTTGTTGTTGCTACCTCGGATCAACCTGCAATGATGCGTTCAAAGTGTGCTCTTACTGCTACAGCGATTGCAGAATTTTTTAAAGATCAAGAAAAAGATGTTTTACTGATGATGGATAGCCTTACAAGATTTGCAATGGCTCAAAGAGAAATAGGACTGTCTATTGGTGAGGCACCGGTAGCGCGAGGATACACACCTTCGCTCTATAATGTTATGCCAAGATTGTTAGAGCGTTGTGGTAACTTCGAAAAAGGTAGTATTACAGGAATTTATACAGTTCTTGTAGAAGGCGATGATGTTAATGAACCAATTTCTGATATTGTTAGGGGTATTATAGATGGACATATACTTCTTTCAAGAGAATTAGCAGCACAAAATCAGTATCCAGCTATTGATGTTTTAGGTAGCATTAGTAGATTGATGAACAGCATTGTAACGGAAAACCACAAACAGTATGCTACAAAGTTTAGAAGTCTCTTGGCTACTTATACGGCAAATAGAGATTTAGTAATGATTGGAGCATATAAACATGGCTCAAATCCTGCGTTAGATGAAGCGATTCGACACATCAATGCAATGACTGAATTTATTAAACAGGGAGTTGATGAACAAACAACCTTCGCTGATATGCTAAAAAGGCTCGAAACAGCTATTTTATAGCTTGGTTTTTATACTATAACTAAAAATTGTATGTTTTTTGCAAATAATTGTAGATTTTCTATTTAAAGTGTAGTATAATATTAATTAGTTAGAGTGGCATATAATGAGTAAAAAAGGAGTTATATTGAAAAGCTTTAACTTTACGCTAGATAAGGTTCTTGGCTATAGGGAGCAGGTTTTAGATCTCGAGAAGAACAGTCTGGCTATCGAGGTAGCAAAAGAAAACACACTTCTTTCGGCTATAGAGAAGACGCAAAGAAATATTGATGAGCAGTCTGAGCATCTAAAAAAACTTATGTCGGAAGGAACGTCAATTATAAATGTAAGGCAACATAGTAATCAAATAGATGGTTTAAAAAAAACCTTGAAGCAACAAAAATTTCAACTTGTTGAACAACAAAAACTGGTGGAAAAACAACGAGGTATTGTTGTTAAAGCAAATCAGGATTTTACAATATTAGAAAAGCTAAAAGATAGAAAATATTCAGAACATCTTTATGAGTCACTAAAAGAAGAAAACAGTAGGATAGAGGAAATAGTAATTACCAATCTTTCAAGGCAATCCAATAGCAGCCCATCGCCTAGATGAAGGCGTTAAATATAAAATCGGGTGTTGAAAATTTATAGAAAGGAGGTGAGAAATTAAATGAATACAGTTAACTTTACCCCAAATTTTGGGACAACAACAGCAACTCCCACAACATACTCGGATATGCAATCAAATGAATTTTCAGGTATCATTCAGCAATTGTTGGCAAATCAAGGTGCAGAAAACCCTACCATGATTGATGAAACCGGAATGAGCATTCAAGAGATATTGCTACAGCTTTTTGGTTCAGGTGAAGATACGACGCAAGGCAGTTTAGAGCAATTGCTATTCCAGTATTTTGGAGTTAGTGAAGAGGGTCAAGCTAACCAATATGGTGAAACTGAATTAGATGCATTGTTGATGTCGGTTGGTATGATGCCAATGCAAACTGCTCAAACGTACACCGAAAGCACGAATTTATTAGATCAATTGTTAGAGCAAACTGAAAGTAGCTCAGCTACATATACCCTGTTGCAGGTTATATCACAGTTGTCCGCCACTGATCAAAAGAATTTCATTCAGAATATCTTAAATAATCCGGTTAATAGCTCGTCGATCAATAGTTCTTCTGATCTATCCGCTGCCGTTGTTAATCAGTTATTTCCAATAGCAAATACAGCAACAACTGCTTCAACAGCTAATGCTGAAAACATTCAACAACTTATTAACCTTTTGGGTAGCGATGTTACAGCAACTCAGTATACGACGCAGCAAGCCAACTCTATGGAATCTTTTACAGATAGCTTAACAAGGATGCAAATAACTAATGCAATTCAACCAACGAGCCAGACTGGGGACGCAGGGGAAGAAACGTTAAACCTTGAACAGCTACAACAGAGCTTAGCAACAGTTAATGATTCATCTACAGTAAATGCGAATAATGTTTTTAATGTAGTAAACAGCAACGACACATCATTATCAACGTCGGCTAAGGTTCAAGACATTGCATTACAGCTAAATCAAGGCATGCAAAATTTATCGCAAACCAGAGAGTTTACTGTAAAACTAAGCCCTGAGGGACTTGGGGAGATAACGGTTTCCTTAACAGAAACAGCAGGCAAAATGAGTCTTGTTCTTACTGCAACATCTGTAGAGACTGCAAAACTGCTTAACTCTGAAATGGCAACCTTGCAATCGACCTTAAAGTCTTTTCAAACAGAATCAGAACCGATTATCTTGGTACAAACTTCACAAAGTGAAACCGAAAATGATTACCTATTCAACGCATTTAGTCAACAGGAACGGAACGAACAGTTCTTTGCTAGATCAAATGTTTTAGAAGGCGAAGAAAGTCAAGAACCTGAAGAACAAGAGAGCTTAGCACAGGTTACAAGCAATATATTAAGTGCAAGAATATAAAAAGGTCAATTAATTTTTGTTTTGCAAAATCTATAGAAAGGAAAAGATAATCAATGGACACTTCAAGCATTTCGGAATCAAGTGGATTAAATTATAATGCAGTTTACGATGATGGTACTAACAGCACTGTAAATGTTGAAGATTTTTTAAATCTAATGGTTATGCAGCTTGCTAATCAAGATTTTATGAATCCGGTTGACGACAGTGAATATCTTTCGCAGCTTGCAACCTTCGCAACAATGCAACAGATGCAAGAGTTGGCGGAATACTCAAAGTACAACTACACAATGAGCTTAGTTGGAAAAGAAGTTACCGTTGCAAAGTACGACATTGGTGGAAACGTTCAGTGGGATTCCGGCCCGGTTGAAAAAATAACCTTTTTCGATGACGAGCATTTAGTTTATGTAAACGGAAACTCATATAACTTAAATCAGATAATGGAGATACATCAAGGAACCTCGTCTGCAACTGACCTACCTCTCGACGCAAGTTCGCTATCGCTCTTTACAGGAACGGTAACATCGGGAACAGCATCTTTTGAATGGAAAGCTCCGGAAAGCGACGTTACAGCGCAAAATGAACTTACATATACTGTTTATTATTCAGTAAATGAGGCCATGGATACTGTAAACGATGTTAAAAATAACGGAACAGTTTTCGGTGAGGCGGATAGAACTAACCTTAATCAAGAGGTTATCATAGGACTTTCTCCGTCAACAACTTACTATGTTAGCGTTTTGGTAAAGGACACCCAAGGTAACGAATCTGTTTATAAAAAATCAACAATCACAACTGATGCAATCTAACTTTGAAGGAGTTAATGATATGATGGATAATATCAGAGCAATTTCGTCAGGGATGGAACAAGGAACCTCGGTTGATAAAAATGTTAATACATTATCAGATGGTTCTTTTAGTGAATTGCTCAAGGAAAAAGTATTAAAAAACAGTAATCTTACTCTATCAAAACATGCGGCAAATCGTGTAGAGGAAAGAAATATTGACATGTCGGATGAGAATATAGAACGTCTCTCAGAAGGTGTGAAAATTGCTGAACAAAAAGGACTTCACGCACCCTTGATTTTGATTGATCGCACAGCGTTTATCGTAAATCTAAATAATCGTGCGGTAGTTACCACCGTGAATGGTGACGATATGAAAAACAATGCATTCACAAATATAGATGGTACTGTTATAGTTTAGCTGGTCCTTAAAGGAAGCGACAGTAACCCCGACTGCTTGAAGGGTTACGCAGTACCGATTAAGGAGTAAAATGGTAAAAAGTATGTATTCCGGCGTTGCCGGATTGACCTCTCACCAAACTCGTATGGACGTTATCGGTAATAATATTGCCAACGTTAATACATACGGATTTAAAAGTTCCACAGTTGCTTTTAGCGATGTTTATTATCAAATGACATCAGGTGCCGCAGCACCTTCGGCAATATCAGGTGGTGTTAACCCAAGCTCGGTAGGTTCCGGAACAAAGGTAAGTGGAATTGACCTACAGATGGCACAGTCCAGTTTTTCAACTACAGGCAACTCGCTCGACCTTGCGATTGCAGGTGAAGGGTTTTTTATGGTTCAGGATGCAGATGGTAATACCTTCTACACCCGTGCCGGTAACCTTAAAATTGACTCTAATGGTAGCCTTGTAGACTCGAGTGGTAACTTTGTTTTAGGTATTACCGGTGATCCGCTCGGACGTGAACCGTCAAATGAAAAAATACAAATTCAACTCCCGTCTGTTAATCCAACAGCCGGTGCGGCTACAGAACTTATAAACGGCAATGAATTTTCATTTACTGCTACCAATGCAACTACCGATAGCAATGTAACTATAAATTTCTCTTCGTCAACCATGTTGCCGTCGGGACAGCCTGCTGTTGCACAGATAACAACCTCAGGTATAGTACTAACGCTTAATGCAGCAGAAACATTTACCGATATTAACGACTTTAACAACAAAATAAATGCAGCAATTACTGAGGCTAACGGAGGTGTTGAGCATCCGGCAGGCCCTATTAATGTTTCGCACACCATAGTTCCTGATCCATTTGCCGCAGGGCTAACCGGTGCTGAAATCGCAAGTAGTGATTTTAGTGTAAATCTTGGTGGATTTACAGGATTTCCAAGCGCCGGACTGTTTGGTGTAGGTAATATGAATGTTGAGACTGTTAGTTCAAACTTTTCGGGTTCAGGTGCAGTAACCGCCCCCACGATTAGCTATGACGCGGGCACCCAAACTTTTACAATTGCAATGGATGTTAATGGTCAAACCTATTCCGGAACAATTAACTCAAATGTCACAGCACCAGGTTCATTATTATTAAAAGGCACCGGTACCGGATATGATGATGAATATATCCAAATATCACATCCCGGATTTACACAACTCGGAAACCTTGGTATGGCTGACCCAGCTTTAAATCCGTTCGACCCCGCAACGGGAACAGGTTGGAATGCAACCGCATTTGCACACGCTACAGCTCCAACTGTAACAGCTGACCCTTCCGAGCCTTCCAGCTCGCTTGGTTTTTCTCTTAAAGCAATTCAGCTTGCAGGCGGTACCGAGGGTGGTCCTCAAACAGTTGCGGACCTAACAGCTATAGCAATCGGCCCAGACGGAACCATTGAGGGCATGCATCCGGATTTAGGACTTGTTCAGCTTGGTAGAATTACATTAGCTACATTTGCAAACCCACAAGGACTATTGCAATCGGGCAGCACCTACTTCCAGGAAACTGCAAATAGTGGTGAAGCACAGTTTAATACAGCAGGAACAGGAGGCTCTGGCTCACTTGCAGCGGGTTCACTTGAAATGTCGAATGTCGACCTATCAAAAGAATTTTCCGACATGATAGTTACTCAGAGGGGCTTTCAGGCAAACAGCCGTATTATTACGGTAACTGATGAAATGCTAAACGAACTAATCAATCTTAAACGTTAATTTTTAAATTGGGTAGGGCGGATAGCCTCCGTCCTACCTATACAAAACAGAGGATCAAATGATTGCACTCACAAAATTAAACGAGGATTTTTTCCTTTTAAATCCGGATCAGATTGAGGTCATTACATCAACTCCTGATACCACAATAAGGATGTTATCAGGCAACTTTTACATTGTGCGTGAAACACCTGAGGATATAACCCGTAAGGTGATAGAATATAGAAAAGAAATTTTTAAAGACAGCATTAGTGGTTCATTAATTCAGGAATAATATATAAGGGTAATATTATGGATATTGTATCAATTATAGGAACAGTGTTGGCACCGGTACTTATTGTATTCGGTATGGTGTTTAGCATAAAAGATGGCATTGACTTTGGTAAAATGGTCAACTTTGTTGATCCGCAAAGTATTGCTATAACCATTGGTGGTACTATAGCTTGTTTGCTTTTATCATTTCCGGCGAGTAGCCTTGGAAAAATACTTAAACATTTAAAGATTTTATATCTACCACAGAAATATAATCCACTCGATTACATTGATAACATTGTCGACTTTGCAAAGGAGGCAAGGAGTAAGGGTTTGCTTTCTCTTGAGGATAAGTTAAACCAAACACAGGACGTGTTCCTGAAAAACAGTTTAATGTTAGTTGTGGATAGTGTTGACCCTGATAAAGTTAAAGAATTGTTAGACAGCGAGCTACAATATCTTGATGATCGTCATGCAAGGGATAGGGCGTTTTACGAAAAGGGTGCTGCCTATGCTCCGGCGTTTGGAATGATAGGTACTCTTGTTGGTCTTGTTAACATGTTGCAGGATATGGGAAATCCAGATGACATAGGCCCTAACATGGCGGTTGCGTTACTTACAACCTTATATGGTAGTATTTTTGCAAATGTGTTCTTTGCCCCATTAGCGACAAAGTTAGCTGTAAGACATGAGGAGGAATACCTCTGTAAAATGTTAATTGCTGAGGGAGTGCAGGCGATACAAGCAGGTGAAAATCCTAAGTTCATTGCTGAAAAGTTAATGTTGCTACTTCCTGCAAGTATTAATAAAAAAGGTGGAAAGAAATCAAAAGGTGGCGGAGATACAGCAGCCGCAGAATAATATTTTGTAAATATAGAAAGGGGGGTGCATTATGGCAAGAAGAAATAAAGGCGATGGTGGCGGCGGTAGTAACGATTGGTTAAATACGTATGCCGACATGGTTACCTTGTTACTTTGCTTTTTTGTATTATTATTTGCCTCCTCCTCTGTAGATGCTGAAAAATTTGAAATGATTGTAAAGTCTTTCCAACGTACAGATGCAGAAACTCAGCAGGTGGTTATGACACCTGATGGTGAGGGCACAGAAATGGGAACCAATCAAGGTGATGGTGCTGTTACGCCTGATGACGGTGAATTAAATCCTGATTCTTCAGAACAGCTACCACAAACGATGGAAGATCTTTATGAATATTTACAACAATATGTTAGTGAGAATGATCTTGAAGGTAGTGTTCATATAGAAAAGCAAGATAATCTTGTTTTTGTAAGGTTTAATGACAATATCTTTTTCCATCCTGATCAAGCAGTATTGCTAGATTCCGCTATTCCTATTTTAGATGTTATTACAGATGCATTAGTATCTGTAAATGATCAAATACAAAATATTAGAATTAATGGTTATACAGCCCAGGTAGATGGTGTATCATTTGTAAACGACCGAATACTTTCCTCTGACCGTGCAAATGCTGTAGCCGGAGTTTTTGACGAAGCAGGTATACCGCCGGTTAAAACAATCGGTATTGGCTATGGAAAGAATTATCCTATTGCCGATAATTCAACCGAAGAAGGCAGAGCTCAAAATCGACGAGTTGAATTAATGATAATTGGAACAGACTTTGACCCAACCGACCCAGAAGCTCTTGCAGCAATAGCTTCACAGGGGCTGGATCCAGCTTTTCACTATGATTACACAACACCTACAGACTTTGGTGAAGGTGGAGAAGGTTAGGTTGGTTATTCTATAATATGAAAGTGAGGTGATTGATAATTGGCAGAGGTCCTTTCGCAACAGCAAATTGATGCATTATTAAAAGGTATGAACGATGGCACTGTAGAAGAAAGTGCCGAAGAGGTTGTGACGGTTAGCAATGTTGACAAACGCAAAGTCAAGGAGTATGATTTTCGTTCTCCAAAAAAGTTTACAAAAGAACAGCTTCGTCTTGTTGATAACCTGCATGAAAGTCTTGGAAGACAACTTTCTTCCTATTTTTCAGGTATACTGAGAACCTTTAGCGAAGTTAAGGTTTTACAGGTTGAAGAACAGCGATATTTTGAGTTTAATAATGCACTTTCCGATAATACAATATTGGGGCTAATTGAACTAAAACCTGAAAACGAAAACCTTGATGAGATGACCACAATCATGGAGTTTTCAAGCGGTGTTACATATACAGTAATCGATAGACTGCTTGGTGGAACCGGAGAAGGTAGTGGATTAGATCGTGATTTCACAGAGATTGAACTGAATATAATGAGAAATGTTATATCAAAGATGTCTTTTTATATCCAGGAAGCGTGGGGTACACTATTGCCGGCGTCTGCAAAACTTTCATCGTTGGAGACTAATCCCAGGTTGCTTCAGCTATTTTCTCCTGAAGACATTGTTGTTATTGTTCTTCTTGAATTGAAGGTTGGTGTTACAACATCGACCATTTCGGTATGTATACCGGCAGCTAATCTCGGAGAACTTATGAGCGAGTTCGTACCAAAATATATTCGTGGCGGAACGAAATCAAAAATTGTAGCAGAGCGAGAGCTTAATCGACGAGAAAATATAGAAAACACACTTTATTCGGCTCCAATTGACCTACATGTAGTTTTTGATGAAATTGAACTTGAGTTAATTGATGTATTGCGGTTACAACCAAACGATGTTATTCAACTTAAGAAGCCGTTGTCGGGAGATGTGGATATATTAATAAATAACAAGCCCTATTTTCAAGGGACTTTGGGATTTAGTAAGAACAACAAAGCAGTAAGAATTAACAAAGTATATTAGTAAGGGAAAGAGAGAATGGCAGAAGAAAAAATGTTGTCACCAATGGAGATTGACGCCATCGGTGAGGTCATGAACATTAGTATGGGAAGTGCTGCTACGGCTGTTTCTACTATGCTGGACAGGCAAACTGTAATTACTACGCCTACTGTTACAATTATGAAAATGGCGGATGTTGATTATACAGATCTTGAGCCTGCAATGATAGTAAAAATTGTCTATGTTGAAGGTGTTTCCGGTTCAAATGTTATGGCTTTCAAGCAGTCTGATATGCAGCTTATACTCAACCAACTTATGGGAATTGATGAACCCCCAAGTGATGATTTTGTATTTGATGAACTAAGTATCAGCGCAGCTTGCGAGGTGATGAATCAGATGATGGGATCATCAGCTAGCGCGCTATCCGATTTTTTAAGCAAAAGAATTGACATTTCACCGCCTACAGCTACCGTAATGGATGAAGAAAACACCTTTAAAGGTGCACTCGGTATTTCGGACGATGAAACAATAGTGAGCATCAACTTCAATCTTGAAATTGTTGGAATCACTAAGAGTGAGTTCATGAGTGTCTTAACTGTTGATCTTGCAAAAGAAATTATTGGACAATTTATGAATACAGACGACTCTGTATCTCTTCCGGAAGAATCGGTTGCAGTTGCTGAATCGGTACCTATGCAGGAGCAGGTACAAACACAGCAGTCATATCCATTAGAACATCAACAGACGGCAGCTATGCCGGCTCAAATTGGAAATTCAGCACAGATAGCAGCTCCACCTCCTCCAAGAGCAACCGCACCGCCTCCTTCAGAAATACATCCGGCACAGTTTCCAACTTTTGATCAGCCCGGAAACGGATTTGCGGTTCCTTCCGGAAATATTAATCTGTTGATGAATGTTCCTTTAACAATTTCAGTTGAAATTGGAAAAACTCAGCGCAAAATAAAAGATATTATGGACTTTGCACATGGAACTGTTTTGGAGCTGGAAAAGCAAGCGGGTGCACCGGTTGATATCGTAGTTAATGGACAGTTAATGGCACGAGGGGATGTTGTTGTAATCGATGATAATTTTGGTGTAAGGGTTACTGAGATTCTAAACGTGCAGGACGTTATAAATAATCTTCAAAATAATTTATAGGAGAAAAAATTATGGATAAGAAAATTATGGTAGTAGATGATGCGGCTTTCATGAGAATGATGATTAAGGACACATTATCTAAAAATGGATTTACCGACATAGTCGAGGCTGCTGATGGACAGATAGCCATCGATACATATCGTGCAGAAAAGCCGGATCTTGTTATTATGGATATTACCATGCCTAATGTAAACGGTCTTGAAGCATTACAGGCAATAAAAAAAGAATTCCCGGATGCTAAAATTGTTATGTGTAGCGCTATGGGACAGGAATCAATGGTTGTAGATGCAATTAGGTTTGGTGCACTTGACTTTATTGTTAAGCCATTTAAAGCTGATAGAATTCTTCAAACAATTGGAAAGGTATTCGGTTAATCTTTTCAGACCACATACCGGTTGCGTAAAAATAATTAAGAAAGGACGGAACATAAACATGGATACATATTTATTTTTGGGTTCATGTTCGGTTCTATGTACTACTTGATGGGAGAAATTATTGAGATATTAGGCATACTATTTGTACTGATAGGTGTCTGCGTATTGGCTTTTTTTGCAACGAAATTTATTGCCAAAGCGTATCAACTAAAAGGTGCGGGAGACAATATTAAGCTTCGTGATCGGGTTATGCTTTCATACGATAAATCCTTAGTTCTCGTAACTGTAGGTGATAAAACTATTTTAATTTCTGTAGCAAAAGATAATATACGCTTGCTATGTGAAGTAGATGAGAACACCTTGATAGAACCTCCAACTTCTGCAAATGTTGATTTTTCTACTATTTTGAAAAACGCTAACCTTTCAAAACTAATTACAAAAAAGCAAGAGGGGGGTGCAGATGATAAATAGTACAGAAAAAAAACAAAAAACATACACATTAATTAAGTTTTCAATAGTTATTTGTTCTTTACTGCTGTTTATTTTATTGTTTAGTACAACCACGTACGCACAATCTGGCATAAGTATAGACCTAACTACT
Organism: uncultured Oscillospiraceae bacterium; assembly: GCA_964368815.1. Classification (GTDB taxonomy): domain Bacteria; phylum Bacillota; class Clostridia; order Oscillospirales; family Ruminococcaceae; genus CAYJBH01. The sequence goes on along the minus strand of CAYJDA010000036.1, from coordinate 3,187 downwards.
GCTTCGGAGGGTGAAAACTCTCTCGGTAACTTAGAAATACTAGTACTGTTACTTTCTATTTCGTTGTTGCCCTCGATGATTCTATTAATGAGTTGCTTTACAAGAATTGTTATCGTGTTATCATTTATGCGAACAGCTCTTGGTACTCAACAGGCACCTCCAAATATGGTTTTAATTGGTTTGGCACTTTTTTTAACACTATTTATTATGCAACCAATTTTACAGGAAATTGATGAAGTAGCGTATCAACCTTATCTTGAAAACGAAATTGATAGCATGGAAGCACTGGAGGCAGCACAGGAACCGATTAAACGATTCATGTTGATGCAAACAAACCCTTCTGATCTTAACCTGTTTTTAGAAATTTCGAATTCACCGTTACCGGAGGGTTTTGACATTTCAAGTAATGAGAGTAAGCTAGAGCTTGGGTTGGAAGTTCTTGTTCCCTCCTTTGTAACCAGCGAACTAAAACGTGCATTCACAATTGGTTTTTTACTCTTTATTCCCTTTTTAGTAATTGATTTAGTTGTTGCATCTACGCTTATGTCAATGGGTATGATGATGCTTCCACCGGCAATGATTTCGTTACCCTTTAAACTATTGGTATTTGTATTAGTTGATGGGTGGGGGCTATTGTTGGAAATGCTTGCAAATAGTTTTAATATGTGAGGTTAGTCGTTGTTAAGCCAGTCAGAAATTGTTGATATTTTACGCGCATCCATGTTGGTTGCATTTCGTTTAGCTGTTCCAATGCTAACAGTAAGTCTTATAGTTGGATTAATTATAGCTATTTTTCAAGCTGTTACCCAAATTCATGAACAAACGCTTACTTTTGTTCCAAAACTTATTGTTATAGCTTTATTCTTATTATTAGGTACATCTTTTATGCTAAATACCATGATTGAATTCATCAGATATCTTTTTGAAATAATGGCAACAATGTGACGGAAATATAGATGTTAACAATAGCTTATAGTAATTTGCTCGCAATGCTTCTTGTCTTTGTAAGATTATCTGCAATGTTTCTTACGAATCCTGTCATCTCCAGAAGACAGGTGCCAACAACGGTGAGAATGGCACTTATCCTAGTTATTTCGATATTAGTTTATCCCAATGTTGATTACTCTGCAGTAAACCCAGAAATGGACCTTTTATATGTTGTTATGATTGCAAAAGAGTTTTTGATAGGTATCTGCATTTCCTTAGTTTTTAGTTTTTTCTATTATATGATATTTTTTGCCGGGGATTTTTTAGATTTAATGTTTGGCCTTGCAATGGCAAAAGCTTTTGACCCGGCAACCAATATACAAGTTTCTATTTCTGGCCAGTATCTCAACATATTATTTGTTTTATACTTTTTTGCAACCAATTCGCATCTAACAATGATTGAGCTATTTGTAAACTCCTTTAATGTAATACCGATGGGTGCAGATTTTGATATAGATATTGCAGGATTTTTACTTAGTACATTTATTTCTGTTTTAGAGATTATTGTAAGGTTAATAATGCCATTTTTAGTTGCTACGATGCTTCTAGAAGTAGTACTTGGAATCTTAATGAAATTGGTACCCCAGATGCATCTTATGGTTATTAATATCCAGATGAAGATTATTGTTGGTTTAGTTATGCTTCTTGCATTAATCTATCCGGTTTCAACCTTTATAGATAACTATATAGCAACTATGCTCGACACCATGTACATTGGCTTAACGGAATTACCGTTGTAGTATAAAAAGAGGAGAAAATGGCAGGAGAAAAAACCGAAAAAGCCACGCAACACAAGCGAGGACAGGAGCGCAAAAAAGGCAATGTTTTTCAAAGTAGAGATATTGTTTTAGTGTTTAGTTTACTTGTAATGCTTATATCATTACAGCTATATGCGCCAACTCTTCTTGAAACCGTAAAACAGGGCGTCTCTTCCTTTATTGGCAAAGGTTCTTATATTGTTACTATCTCAGAGCAAACTTTAACAGAGTTAATACTAGAAACAATGATAATCATAGTAGTTGCAGTTTTTCCATTGTTGTTATTAAGTATGTTAGCTTCAATAGTAGCCACAGCAGCACAAACAAAAATGTTAGTAACCTGGAGTTCAATTGGAATAAAGTTTTCCAAAATTAATCCAATTAGTGGATTAAAAAATATGTTTTCCTTGACAGCAGTAGTAAATCTTGTTAAAAACATATTTAAAATTGTTGTTCTTGCCGTTGTAACTTACTTTATTTTAAAAGATGAAATACCATCAATATCAAATTTAATGGAAATGCCAATAGAGCAGGGCATTGCATTTTTTGGAGATTTAGTAATTACCCTTTTTATTACACTCATTATTATTTTTGCTGGAATAGCAATACTTGATTATTTTTATCAAAAATACGACTATGAAAAAAAGATAAGAATGAGTAAAGATGATATTAAGGAGGAATATAAACAAACGGAGGGTGATCCAAAGATAAAATCCAAAAGAAAGAGAAAACAGATGGAAATGTCGCGCACACGTATGATGCAAGCTGTGCCGACTGCGGATGTAATTATTAGAAACCCTACACATTATGCCATTGCACTTTCATATGATGCAAAAAAAAATCCGGCTCCGATAGTTGTCGCAAAAGGCGCTGACTATCTCGCATTAAAGATAATTGAAGTTGCCGAGGAGAATGACGTAATGATAACTGAAAACAAACCTCTCGCTCGTTCACTATATGATAGTGTAGAACTAGATCATCCGATACCGGAATCTTTTTATGTGGCCGTTGCTGAGGTGCTTGCTGTAGTTTACAATATTAAGAAAAAGGATTTAAAGTGAAAGGTTCAAGCATAGTTTCTTTAAGTATAATTTTAATTATACTGCTAATAATTATTCCAATACCATCATATTTCTTGGATATGTTGTTTATTATCAACATTGCACTTGCTTTTGTTGTTCTTTTAACGACTATGTCGATTAAAGAATCATTGGAATTTTCTATCTTTCCTTCACTACTGCTCGTAACTACACTTTTTAGACTTGGCCTAAATGTACGATCAACTACACTGATTCTTTTAGATAACGGGTATGCCGGTGAGGTTGTTAAAACCTTTGGTGATTTTGTTATTCGTGGAAATGCAGTTGTCGGTGTAATCGTATTCTTTATTATTGTTCTTGTTCAGTTTATTGTTATTACTAAAGGTTCTGAGCGTGTTGCAG
>CAYJDA010000035.1:0-23796 GCA_964368815.1 uncultured Oscillospiraceae bacterium | reverse complement strand
GTCTCACGTGGGATTATATCTCGAGCGTGACAAATAATGTACGTCCCCGTTGTCCGTCCCGTTGTACCTCTCCCGTTGTCAGTAAAATGACATAATTTAGTGAAAGGATTTTTTATGAAAGAACGTTTAAAATTTGCCGTTGTAGGTCTTGGCGCAAGAGGAAAGGGAATGATAGAAGAAATCATGCTTAAAATGGATGATATTGACATTATAGCCGTCTGTGACACATATCAAGACCGATGTGAAGATGCTGTTAAAACTATAAAAGAAAATAAAAATATTGATGCTAACTTTTACTTAAATCATAAAGAGTTGATTGAAAACGAGAAAATAGATGCTGTGTATATTGCAACATCATGGCAAACTCATATTGAGGTAGTTATTGACTTTATGGAAGCGGGAATTGCCAACGGCAGTGAAGTTGGCTGTTCGTTTTCAGTTAACGAGTGTTTTGAACTTGTAAAAACATATGAAAAAACCAAAACACCCTGCATGTTTATGGAAAACTGCTGTTACGGCAGAGAAGAAATGATGGTTATGAACATGATTGATCAGGGGGTTTTTGGAGAAATAGTTCATTGTTCTGGCGGATATCACCATGATCTGCGTCAAGAAATCGCAAAAGGCAGAGAAAACAGACATTATCGTTTAGATAACTATATAAAACGTAATTGCGAAAATTACCCCACACATGAATTAGGCCCTATTGCAAAAATTTTAAACATTAACCGAGGAAACAAAATGTTGACGCTTACCTCGACTTCGTCAAAATCGATTGGGCTTAAAGAGTACATTAAAACAAATACACCCGACAACGATGAATTAAAGACCTGTACTTTTGCACAAGGGGATGTGGTGACAACAGTCATCAAATGTGCCGGTGGAGAAACCATTACTCTAACTCTCGACACAACATTGCCAAGAGCATATTCAAGAGGCCTTACCGTACATGGCACTAAAGCCTTGTTTACTGAGGATAACCGATCGCTGTTTATAGATGGTGTGCACAATGAATATGATTTTGAGTGGAAAAAACAATTCAACAACCTGGATGAATACCAAGAGCAATACGACCATCAAGTTTGGAAAGATTTTTTGCAAGACGGAGTAAAAGGTGGTCACGGCGGTATGGACTGGCTATTATTCAGAGATTTTATCGACTGTGTAAAAGCCGATAAACCAATGCCGATAGACGTATACGACATGGCATCTTGGTTAGTTGTTGGTGTGTTATCGGAGCAATCCATCGCCCAAGGGGGGCAACCAATAAGCTTTCCGGATTTCACAAATGGTAAATGGATGACGAGAGATTAGAGACGTTGGGGACGAGACGTTGGGGACGTACACTATTTGTCACGTTTTGTTGATTGTTAATGCAATGTATGAAATAATATGATTAAAGTGAGATTATGTCATTGGCAGGAATGTACATCTCTGTTGTCACAGTTGACTTATTAACATTTGGTGTTATATTATAGTTGGCAACAAAGAAAGGAATTTAAATGAAAAGAATTATCGTTTTATTATTATCTGTGTTTTTACTTATCACTTTGGCTGCCTGTAATGAGGTATCGGAAAACCAATCGGTTTCGCAATCGGAGGTTAATGTTGAAAGCTCTCAAGAAGAACCTGCACAAAGTAGCGAAGTAGTGGATAGCGGCGAAGTACCGGAATTTGTAAAAGCAATTGATGCTATAAGGGCTCAGGAGAATGTCGAGTCGTTTCCTGCAGTTGCGCAAGCTTTTATGTTAGAAGAAGAAGGATATTCGTTTCTCTTGCAAAACCCCGAAACCCAAGAAAAAGCAGGGTTCATCTTAAGCGAAGAAGAGATGAGCGAACTAATCATATACACTATTGACCATGCGACAGGCACGCTCGTGCAGGTGTATTTCGATGAAATCGCCTCATCAATCTCATCATATTTGATTGGAACTTTTTATTACTACCATATTGATGATAAGCTTATTATGATGGTGCAGGACAGCGGTTTTTATGATAATGACACAAAAACCGAGTAAGAGACAGTGAGGATATCGCTTGAGTGTGACAAATAATGTACGTCCCCACCGTCCCTGAGTGTGACAAATAATGTACGTCCCCCCGTCCCCCGTCCCCCACCTTTCCTCGCTGTTCCAAAATTAGACACCGGCTTAGAAATAGTTGGTGTTTTTTTGTTTAATTTATAGTGCTGAAAAATGTGGTTTTACTTGACAAAAAAAAAGCTCGGAGTTATAATTTAACAAGGCTGATTATATGTGTATCAGCATTATTTTTTAAAGGATTGTTTTTACAATGGGAATAAAATTAATCGCCTCTGATATGGACGGAACGCTACTTACAAATGACAGGAAAATTACCGAGCGAACCGTTGCTACGCTTAATCGGCTTAATGAGCAGGGTGTTATATTTTGCCTTAGCTCCGGCCGCCCCCCAATAGGAATGATTCCTTTTGTTAAAAGGATTGGTTTCGACCTACCGTTAATAACATTTAATGGCGCGGAAATAATACCAAGTCTTGGTGCTAAGCCAATATATGAAAATGTTTTGGATAGCGAGAGTGCTAACGAGGCATTTTTTCTCGGCCATGATATGTGCGGCGCCTCGGTTGCTTGGGAGAGTAATCGGCTTATTCTTTCTGCCGATAATGCCGCAACCCGAGAATACCATTCAATGTCGCGTTCAGAGATACTTTATCAAGAGGATGTAGTGCTCTCGACACTTGCGCTTCGTAAAGTTCTGTGGATAGGTCCCGATCCGGAAACGACGGAGCAGTGGCGGGTTGATATGTCGAAAAGATTTGAGGGGAGAATGAACGTTTACACCTCAGGCCCCTGCCTTTTAGAGTTTGTTAACCATGATGTTTCTAAAGGAACAGCCCTAAAAAAACTATGTGAATATTACGGCTTTGATATTGCCGATTCCGTTGCCTTTGGTGATGGATATAATGACCTACCTATGTTAAAAGCGGCAGGCATTTCGGTTGCAATGGGCAACGCCAAGGAGGATATCAAGGCAATATGCACCGATGTTACCCTTTCTAACATGCAGGACGGAGTAGCCGATTATATCGAACGCAAAATACTAAGATAAAGGGAATAAAATCATGAAAATTGTTATCGCCAGCGACCATGCGGGCCCTGCCTTAAAGGAGGAGATTAAGCGACTTATTTCCGAGCTTGGGCATGACTGCGACGACCTTGGAACAAACAGCTCCGAGAGTTGCAGCTATGCAGAATACGGCCATCGTGCAGCAAAGGCGGTTGCAAACGGCGACTATGAGCGCGGAATTGTTATCTGCGGAACAGGAATAGGAATTTCGCTTGCCGCAAACAAGGTTAAAGGGATACGCTGTGCGCTTTGCAGCGAGCCGACTTCGGCAAGGCTAACCCGTGAGCACAACGATGCAAATATGCTGGCACTGGGTGCCAGGGTGGTTGGATTTGAGGTTGCGCTTGATATTGTTAAAACTTTTTTAAGTACCGAATTTTCAAATGTTACACGGCATAAAGACCGTGTTGCTCAGATTTCAGCTATAGAAAACGGGATAGATATTTAAAGGAAGGTGTTTACATGACATCCTACTGGGCGGTAATTTTTATTGCACTAATTGCCCTGCCGATAACAATGATATCGTTTGGCAACACCTTTAGAAGGTTTGCCCCGGGTTATGGATATATCTTCGGATACAAAACTAAACGTTCGTTAAACAGTAACGAGAGCTGGGTATTTGCTCATCTTGTATTTGGCAAGATATGGTTTATTGAGGGTATTATACTGGGAATACTTACAGTTATCTGCATGATTTACCTAATCGGAAAGGATAGCGAGCTTATCGGAATGCTGTCCATCGCTATGGTTACGGTGGAGCTGGTTGGCTTTGTTCTTAGCATAATACTTACCGAAAGAGCATTAAAGAAAAAACTTGATTAATATCAAAGGAGAAATCCATGCTAAATGTAGCGATTATTGGTCTCGGAACAATTTCAGGCACCCATATAGATTCAATCGAGAGGATTGATTCGGCTCGGCTTTGTGCAGTATGCGATATAGATAAGAGCAGGGGAGAGAACTACCCCGGCATTAATTTTTATACCGATTACGTGGAATTATTGGAGTTGGAAAAACCCGACTGTGTCCACATTTGCCTGCCGCACCATCTTCATGTTGAGGTAGCGATTAGCTGCGCAAAAAAAGGAGTACATGTTTTTACCGAAAAACCGGTAGCCATCAGCTACAACGAGGCAGAAAAACTTTTTGATATCGAAAAGCAAACCGGCGTAAAAGTTGGAGTATGTCTGCAGAACAGATATAATAACACGGTTATGCGACTTAAAGAAATCGTTAACGAGGGTGGGCATGGAAAATTTTTAGGCTCTAAAGGGCTGTTAACATGGTATAGACCTATGTCCTATTACGAGGAGGCGCCCTGGAGAGGAGTTCGTGCGCTTGCGGGAAGCGGTGTTTTGCTTAACCAGGCTATTCATACGTTGGATTTGCTCTATTATCTTGTTGACGAATTTTCCTCGGTAGAGGCAAAGGTTGCCAACTTCTCGGTTAAACAAACCGAGATTGAGGATAGCGTTATGGCAAGGCTCGGCTATAAAAACGAGGGTAATGCATTCTTCTTTGCAACAACGGCATACCGAGATAACTCCTCGGTTGAGCTGGAGCTGATTTTTGAAGAGGCTACCTTTAAAATTGCCGACGAGCAACTTTATATTAGAAATAAATCTGAAAGAGAATGGGAAACAATCTGTAACAACTCCGTTCAATCCGGCGAAAAAAGCTACTACGGTTCAAGCCATTTTACGGCAATTAGTAAATTTTATCAAGCCATAGAACAAAACACTAACGACTACATAAGCGTTGTTCAGGCGGCACACTGCATAAAGGTTGTGGATGCAATGTTTTTATCCTCGCAAACCGGAGAGGAAATATTAATATAGTAACAGAGGGTATTGAAAATACGGCTTCGCAAACCCCTTAGTTTTTCAATGCTCAACATTATATTTGGGGGAATTAATATGAAAAAGGTAAGACTCGGCATTATCGGAATCGGTCAGCAGGGTGGTTTTTACACCTATTTATTAACCGGCGTAAAGGTTAACCCGGGCGGCGGTGACGACCTAACCGGCCTGGAAATCGATGGCATGGAGGTAGGCGCTTTTTGCGATATCGACCCCAAAAAGGTTGAGCGCTTAAAGGAGCTGTTTCCTAACATTCCTGTGTTTAGCGACTATATCGAGATGATGGATAGCGGACTGGTTGACGCAGTTATAACAACGGTTCCGCATTATCTACATCCGGTTATTGGTATAGAGGCACTAAAAAGAGACCTTCATGTACTGCTTGAAAAACCTGCAGGTGTATATACAAAGCAGGTTAAAGAGGTTATCGAGGCATCAAAGGCCAAGCCGAATTTAACCTTTGCAGTATTCTTTAATCAACGCATGAACCCCCTGTATCAACGGCTAAAGGAAATTATCGACAGCGGCGCATTGGGAGCAATTCGACGCACTAACTGGATAATAACAAGCTGGTATCGCCCGCAGGCTTACTATAATATGTCCTCCTGGCGAGCAACATGGAAGGAAGAAGGTGGCGGAGTTTTGGTAAATCAAGCGCCGCATCAGATAGACCTTATCCAGTGGCTTTGCGGAATGCCAAAAAAGGTTTACTCAAAATGCGGATACGGATTTAAAAGAGATATCGAGGTTGAAGACGAGGTTACGGCGCTTTTTACCTACGAAAACGGTGCAACCGGAGCATTAATCACCTGTACTCATGACCTGTTGGGAACCGATCGTTTGGAAATACATGGCGATAATGGCAAAATAGTTGTAGATAATTCCAGTGTTGCCACGGTTAAAATACTTAAAAAACCCGAACAACAGATAGATGCCGAGATAAAGGATTTACAAGCGGTATTTAAGCTAATGGGCGGTGCATCCTCCGAAGGCTCTGAGCTATACGATGAGGAAGTTGTTGAGTTTCCAAATGCATGGGGAAAACAGCATGCCGATATTTTAAGAAACTTCGCAGCAAATATTTTACATAAAACACCGCTTATTGCTCCGGGCTCGGATGGAATAAACGGCGTTCGCCTTGCCAACGCAATCCACCTTTCAAGCTGGCTTGGTGAAGAGGTAGACATAGATTTTAACGAGGATTTCTTCCTCGAAAAGCTTAACGAAAAAATAGGGGGCTAATATGGCGAAGGTCGGAATTCAGATGATGATTTTTCGCGAAGAAGTGAAAAAAGAGGGTGTATACAGCGTAATTAAAAGGGTAAAAGAAATAGGCTATCCCTGTATCGAGATGTCCCAAATTGAGATGAGCGAAGAAACGGTTAGAGAAACAAAAAGAGCCTGCGATGAGTTTGGTGTAGAAGTTGCCGCCTGTAGTGCCTCCGTTTTGCCACCCATGCCGGGCGCCGAATCGCTCTCGACACATTTTGATAAAATTGTTGCCGATTGCAAATTTTTAAACTGTAAATTTTTGCGTATAGGTATGCTTCCCTCTGAGTATATTGGCGCAAAGGAAAAGGCACTGGAATTTTCAAAAATTTGCGACGATTATGCCAGTCGTTTAAAGGAACACGGCATAGAACTTTATTACCATAACCATCATATTGAGTTTATTAAATATGATGATAAATTCATGCTGGACATCATGAGGGACAGCACCGAGTTGTTAGGGTTTGAGTTGGACGTTCACTGGATTCAGCGTGGCGGCGCCGATCCTGTTGGGGTTATTAAGGATTACGGCTCTCGTGCTCGGCTTATCCATCTAAAGGATTACAAGGTGGTAGCACCGGATTTTTCCGGAATTGAAAAGGATGATTTTGCAGGACGATTTAATGCATTTAGCAATGTAATCAGGTTTGGAACGGTTGGCGACGGCTCGCTAAATATGCCTGCAATAATTGATGCCGGACTTGCTATTGAAGCAAAGTATATGTTTGTTGAGCAGGACAATACCTATGGCGAAGATCCTTTTGTTTGCATAAAACGTTCGGCAGATAAAATTAAAGAGTTAGGATATCATCAGCTGTTTTAGGCTGTATAACAGTAGGAGTAATAATGAAATTAAATATCGCAGAGCTAAATAATAAAGCACAGTGGGAAGAAATTGGCGTAAAAATTCCCGCATTCGATATACCACAGATAGGAAAAAATACCGATGAACGCCCTCGGTGGATACATTTCGGAGCGGGAAACATCTTTCGTGGTTTTATTGCAAGAATAAATCAGGAGATGCTAAACAAAGGCAGTGAAGACACCGGAATTATTGCGGTAGACAGCTTCGATTTTGATATTATCGATAAAATCTACACCCCATACGATAATCTTACCATGTTAATGCGACTTGCCGCAGACGGAAACATCGAAAAAGAGGTTATCGCCGGGGTTAGCCGTGCCTATAAAGCGGCGGCAGAAACAGAGGACTATCAAAAGATAAAAAAGGCGTTCGAAAACCCATCACTTCAGATGATAAGCCTAACCATAACCGAAAAAGGGTATAGCCTAAAAACTGTGGACGGCGCTTATATTGCCCCGGTTAAAAAGGATATTGATAGTGGGGTAGAAAAACCTATTCACGTTATGAGTATTATTGCCGCTCTGCTTTATGCAAGGTTTGTTGCCGGTGGATTTCCGGTTGCCGTTTGCAGCATGGATAACTGTAGCCATAACGGCGACAGGCTAAAGGCTTCGGTAATAGAGATTGCCCGCTGTTGGGAGATAAAGGGTTTTGTAGGCGCCGACTTTATTTACTATCTCGAAAATGAGGAGAAGGTGTCCTTCCCCATCTCCATGATAGATAAAATCACACCCCGACCCGATAAGGGAATAGAGGATGAGCTTACCCGCCTTAATATTGAGGGTATGTCCCCCATAATTACCGATAAGGGAACATTTATAGCTCCATTCGTTAATGCCGAAATACCGGAATATCTTGTTATCGAGGATAAGTTCCCGAACGGCCGCCCACCTTTAGAGGACGGAGGAGTTTATGTCACCGACAGAGACACCGTAAACAACACCGAGACCATGAAGGTAACAACCTGCCTTAATCCGCTACATACTGCACTTGCAGTGTTTGGACGGGTTTTGGGATACGATAGAATCTTTAACGAGATGAAGGACCCCGACCTGTTGAATTTGGTTAACACTATAGGATATAAAGAGGGGCTACCGGTGGTTGTTGATCCCAAGATAATTAGCCCTAAAGCTTTTATCGACGAGGTTATAAACGAGCGACTAAAAAATCCCTTCGTTCCGGATGACCCACAGCGTATAGCGACCGACACCTCGCAAAAGGTGGGAATAAGATACGGCGAAACGATAAAAGCATATCTAAAAAGCGATAATCTCTCGGTTGATAGCCTAAAGGGAATTCCTATGGCTATTGCAGGTTGGTTTAGATATCTGTTAGCGGTAGACGACAATGGCGATGCATTCGAAACAAGTGCCGACCCATTAAAAGAAGAGCTAACCGAGAAACTAAAATCCATAACGCTGGGCGGTAGTTATAACGGCGAGCTTAAATCAATCTTATCTAACCCGGATATATTTGGCGTGGATTTGGTGGCGTGTGGATTATCCGACAGGATTGAACAGCTATTTTGCGAAATGATAAAGGGCAAAGGCGCAGTTCGTAAGGTTGTTAGCGAACTGTAATTCCTGCTGAGCAACATCTTAGTACCTGAACCCCTCCTGCAAAAACTTGTTTTTGCGGGAGGGGTTTTTATGATGTAGGGAAAAAATTCACAACATTTGTCACCTTGTTTGCAACAAACGACAAAATTAATACTTGACAAGAGACGGATTGTCTGGTATAATACACGCGACAAGTAACATATTAACTTATGGTTGCTTTTAAAGAAACTTTGTCGAAAGGGGTTGAAAATGATAGGAATGTTAAATACCGAACAGAGAATTCGCAGAGAGGTTGATGAAATGATGGAGCAGCTTAGGAGGTTTGGCAGCGGTGAAATTTCGGATAGCCTAAACATCGCGATGGGGGGTAGGCTTGAGGAAAAGGCTATGCCGGAGGCAAAAGCCGAGCCGGAGGTAGTGTATAAAGATAGGTTATACCTTGCAAAGCGAAGGGGTGATCCGTTATTGATACATATAATAGCTGATGCTAACTGTGCCTATTGCAGAAGATTGGTAAGCCTTAAATGGATGAGCTGTCCCTACTGCGGCAACGGAAAACATTTGCCTGCTAAAAAGTTTTAAATAATATGGGTTGTTATATAGGTGGATGTGGATTGGATAATCCACCCTGTAACGGATGTATAAATTGGGAGAAACCGCGTCAGCTTTCGGGGCGGTTATCTCCGTTTGATGGGGGAAGTCGTTATGGCGAGAATTTTAAAGAGTGGGATAGACTATTTTCCGCTGGACGTTACCATGAACGAGAAGATACAGCTGATTGAAGTACAGTTTGGATATGCGGCGTTTGCCATGATAGTTAAGCTTTATCAGCAAATTTATTCAGGGCATGGCTACTACTGCGAGTGGACCGAGGAAAGTTCGATGCTTTTTTGCGATAAACACAAGTTTGAAAGGGAGGTTGCCGAGGGAATAATTAACGCAGCCTTAAAGCGTGGACTTTTTTGCATCGAAAAATATAAAAAATACAGCGTTCTTACCTCAGAAGGAATTCAAAGTCGCTATCTTGAAGCAATTAAAAGGCGAAAGGAAATAGCTCTTCGTGCCGAACTTTTGTTGGTCGATCCCGCCCTGCTCTGTGAAAATGTTAACATAAAGTTCCTTGCACAGGAAAATTGTTTGCAGGATGTTAACAATTTTAAACAAAGAAAAGAAAAGAAAAGTAAAGTAAACAAAAGAAAAGAAGATAGACAGGGTGGCTTTTCAAATCATAAATTTGCCCAAAACATCCCAACTTTAAAGGAGGTTACCGATTATTGCCTTCAACGCAAAAGCTCGGTAAACCCTAACGAGTTTTATGAATATTTTAACGTAGCCGGTTGGACGGATAGCCGAGGACAGCCCGTTAACAGCTGGAAACAAAAAATTGTTATCTGGGAGAAATACGGCTCGGAGCAAAAACCCACTGCAAATAAAAATACCAACAAGCCGGATGCCATGAGGCAAAACCTGTCGGTACCTGAGTTTACAAAAAGAAGGGATGGTTAACATTGAACGGATATATTATTGATCTAATCGCCGAAATTATGAACACCGAAAACGAACGTTCAATGTCGAGGAAAACAGGGCTATCACGCGAAAAAATAAGGAGAATAACCCACTGCATGCCATTTATTTTTGACTGGAAGGTGGTTTCGGCATTATCTACCTTGGGCTATAAAATAAAAATAGAGAAGGTGGAATAATCAAAACTTTTTGCCCTGCACGGAAAATAACGAAGCGTGCCGCAAAATTCTAATTGCATGAAATGCTTGAATTTTAAGTCTTAATCCTTATCCTCATCACCCGATTCTGAGGCAGGGCCGAACACCGGCTTATAAACTTTTTTGGATACAACTTCCTCTTTTTTTTCAAACACCGGTGGCTTCAACGGCTGGTCGACAGGCGGTTGTTCTTCCTGTTCGTTTAAGGTTGTTTGTGGCTGTGTTTTTTGCTGTAGTGTAGGTTCTGCCGGCGGCGAGTGTTGAGCGGCTGTTTTCAAATTCTTTGCCTTTTTCCTCTGCCGAAACGCAACTGCCTTGGTTTGGGGCTTATTACTAAACGAGCTTAGTTTTAATATAAACAGGTAGATATCGGCTACAACTAAACCAATAAAAGCTACTGTTAAAATAAGCCTTATATCGGTTGTAAAAAGCTGTAATGTTAGCATATAGATAGCTAAAACCGCAAGCACAACTGCCGAGAGCAGAAAAGCTGTACAGATTAAGATGATGTATACCGCTTTTAATAATTTTGAATGTTTTTTTTCTTCGCTCATTCCCTTTTTTCCTCTAACTGTTTTTTATAATCCTCGATTGCCTTTTTTTGAACCAGTTCCTTTAGCTTGTTATTAGTTTGTGAAAGCCTGATGGTAAGAAAAAATTGATGGACTATCAAAACAAAAAGCACTACCAAAAATATAAAGTTTACCGGTGATGATATGCCAAGCAGAACCGACGCTTGTATTGCTATTTCGGGGAAAATGCTTAGCAGAAGAATCATTAGGGAGAAAAACAGCCAGAAAATAGAGTCCTCTATCTGAACCTTAGAACGCCTTATTTTAAACAGAACAAAGCCGGTGGTAACAAGTGCTCCTACAAATAAAATTAACCTTAAAACTAAAGTCATCGCTCTACCCCCCTTCTAAACCACTGGATAAACAGGATGGACACAAAGGCATTTATGGTATAGCCTATGCCGTTAAAAATATTAATATAGCTGGTTCCGGCAACACGTTCCGACATCTCTGCCTGAACCTCTTTAACCACCGCTTTATTGCGCAGAAGATGGGAGATGGTGTCCGGCTCGGGATGGCAGTTGATGTTTTTAGAAAGTATTTCAATCATGCGTCGGTTAAACAATCTCATGCCGCTGGTAGGATCGGTTAGTTTTTTGCCGGTGGTTATAAAAATTGCAAGCGAAATAAGCCTGCTGCCCATCATTCTTGCTGTATACGGTTTTTTTTCGGTAACAAATCTTGAACCGATAACAACATCGGCATTTTCCTTTATTGCCGCCTCAAACAGTGTTTTAACATAAACGGCATTGTGTTGCCCGTCGGCATCAAACTGCATAACATAGTCGTACTTCATCTCATGCGCAAGCATAACGCCTGCCTGAAATGCGCCTGCAAGCCCAAGGTTTGCCGAGAGGTTTAAACAGCCGTAATTATTTTGATTGCAAACGGCGAGCGTGTCGTCAACACTACCGTCGTTAATAACAACAAAATCCCAGTCGGAACAGTGTTCCTTTATATCCTTAACAGTATTTACGATGGATTCCTGCTCGTTAAAGGCAGGGATTATTAGCAATTTTTTCATCTAACTCCGCCAATCTATCTGTTCTATAGCATCACAGCTGTTTTCCCAGCCAAGCTGCTGTGTTATCCTTTTTGCAACACGTAAAGTCTTCTCGTTGCGCTCCCCGTCGTTAACTGCCGAAATTAACGCCGACTTAATCTCTTCTTTAGAATTCCCTTTGGTTATTACCGCATCATCTGTGTTATTAAAAACCTCTAATGCGCCGCCGCAACCCTCGGTGGTTATAACGAAACACTCTGCCGCCGCAGCCTCTAACAGGGTGGTGGAAAAGCCTTCCGAAACTGTGGGTAGGCAAAATATTTCGGACTGTTTAAACAGTGCAACACATTCGTTTCGGCTTAGCTGTCCGCAAAAAATAATGTTTTGCCCTGCAATTTCCTTTAATCGGCTAAGTAACGGCCCGTCTCCCGCCATAACAAGATTATATTCATTGTTTATATTCGAAAGCTCGTTAAAAGCTTCGGCCAACTGTATAACTCCTTTTTCAGGAATCATCCTGCCGACATAGCAGATGATCTTATTACGCTTTACTCCAAATTTTTTCCCGTTAAAAAGCCCTTGGTCGATGCTATTTAGCTCCTCGGCATCTATAGCATTAAAGATTATTCCTTTTGCGGTGATGCCGAAATGCAAAAGCCAGTTTTTACTTCTTGCCGAAATAGCGTAAAAGCTATTGCAGTAATGTTTAACCATACTGCAAACTGAGTGCTCATAGATCTTGATTGCAAGGTTATATAGAGGATTTCCAAGCGACAGATAAGCCGACCCATGCTCGACAACTATGCAGTGCCTGTTCATTTTTTTAGCCTGCCTAACGGCATAAAGCGAAAGAGGGTAAAACCTGGTGTTAACAATCACCCTGCACCCCTCCCACGAAAGGACTTCCTTAACCAGTGCTGCGGTTTTTGCGTTTGGCTTTACCACCGGCAAACGTCCCGATAATAGCGCAATACTCGGTAATCTTAAAATAAAAATGCCGTTTTCATCCGTCTCGCTTTGGGGTAAACCATTCAGCTGTGAGGTAACTATTGCTACCTTATTACCCCGCAACAACAGCCTCTTTGCAAGGTTGAAACTAAAATTTTCAACTCCGCCAACCGTCGGCAGATACTGCGCCGAAAAAATGCAATAATTTGCCAAATTATTCTACTTCTCCACTCGGTTTTATTCTTTAAACAATAAGCGACTCGCAGTAAAGCTCGTCGGATGTTGCTATAACTTCATTATCTCGCTCTACTATAGGGTGTTTCAGCTTTTTGTGATCGATAAACTTAACCTTAGCAACCGTGCCGTCGGACAGTAATACCGGCCTGCCGATAAGCTCGTTTGGCATCATCTTTAAAAACAGTTCGATAAGCTCGAAATCAAGATCCGAAAATTTGCCTACCGAAAGCTCGTAGAGTACAATAAAGGGGCTGTGTGCCGCTTTATAACAACGGCTGGAAACCATGGCATCATAAACATCCGAAATGGCTGTTATCCTCGCGTAAAGCGGAATATGTTCACCGATAAGACCGTCGGGATATCCGTTGCCGTTCATTTTTTCGTGGTGACTCCTCGCTATTGTTGCCACCAGAGGGTCTATATCAGGATTTCGTGACAGCATTTCATAGGAATAAACGCTGTGCATTCTCATTATTTCAAACTCCTCGTCGGTAAGCTTTCGAGGGGCATCAAGTATTTCGGAGGGAACTTCAGATTTGCCAACATCGTGCAGCAATCCGCAGGTGATTAAAATGTCGATTTCCTTTTGCGGCAACTCCAACCATTTTCCCATTAAGCCGTTTAGCAGCGCAACGTTGGTGCTATGGGTACAAAGATATTCATCAACATTGTTTTTACCGTTGATACACTGAATAATTGTGGCGGCTTGAGCCGTGGATATTTTTTTTGAAAGATCATTAGAAATGGCTTCGGATTGCTTGGCATGAACGGTTTTGTTTTCTTTAAGATAGGTTAATAGATTGTTGGTTTCATTTTTGGCAATATCGTAGCCGATACTGCTTTCTAAATGCATCTGACTTAAAGTTTTAGGCAATCCATGGCTTAGCAATTCGTAGTAGTAGCTCGGCTTAACGTATACATTTCTGCCGCCGCTTGTCGAGCGGTAAAGACTGTCGAGCATTTTAGCGGAGATTATACTACCCCTTCTAACCATTAAAAGTGGCATGCGAAACTTTACATATATATCATCGGTTGCTACCGAGCCTACCTCCAGGTATTCGATAGCTATAGGCATTAACTCAACATCTGGCATATTTGATAATCTCATCATTTCATTAATATTAGTTATTATAACATTTTCTTTTTCATAAATCAACCTTTGTTATATCGAGAGTAATATTAAAGAGATTATTACAACTTTTTATCTATTGTAACATTACAAAAAAAGAATAGTACGGTGCCTAACAATACGCGTTAGCGTACCGAGGAGGATAGGCACCGTACTTTATATAGGAGCAAATACATTCGTATTTTTTTAGCATGTTTTATTTCTGTAACCAAATTGTAACACTTTTGTAACGATTTGTCAATACTTTTTTTTAAAAAAAAATATTATTTTAAAAGAAGAGCAATTCGCCTCTTTATCGGAGCTGATGATAAAGTTGGCTTATTTTATAGAGGAAATGTTTACTTTATAAATTGTTTATGGTATAATATTTAAATAATAAATTAATTACGGAAAGGACACCGAGAGTGCTCACGGATTAATAGCTATGTGTGCGGTGAATGAGTGTTTTATGCAGGCCAGTAAAATAGATAGACTATCTAAAGAAGATTACTGCGAATTTTCTCTTGCTTATGCCATGTTTATCTGTAAAAATGATGAACATTTTACCTTTAATGCAATTAATACAATTTGTTTAAAGTTTCTTGGATACACGAGAAGAGAGCTTAATAAGTTGTTTAATAACCGATCCATGAATTTAATTCACCCGGAGGATAGAAATATAGCACGCGAATCAGTAGACAGGGCCGTTGCAAAATCGCATGGGGAGCAATGCTTTAATGTTAAGCTTAGAATTAACTCTAAGCAGCGGGGATATTATCTCGTTGATTTTAACGGCAGGGTTTTTGAGAGAGAAGGAAAACAGCTGATAGCAGTTGCGGTGAGCAGCGGTATCCGACAAATACTTTTTACCGAGCAGATGAAAGGGTTTGAAGAGTTTATAGATCAGGTGAAAAACCTCACAGAGGACAATTTTTTTGAATATAACATCGAGAAGGATATAATGGCTTGTTCCGGCATGTTTACCGCTCGCTTCGATCTGCCGGAAATTATTCATAACTTCTCACAGCTTATTAGAAGCGGAAAAATTGTTGATGCCGAAAGCCGCGGTATAGTATCCTCCGAGCAGCTAAAAAACAACGGCGATAAAACCGTATCCGCAAAAATTAAGCTAAACGATAACAAGGGCAATCACTACTGGTATATGGCTCACTTTAGAGTATATAATGATACAAACGGTGTTCCGATTAAGGTTATAGGAAAGATGAACGATATAACCGAGCAACAAAAAGAAATTGATCTGTTAACTAAAATCTCAGAAACCGATATGTTAACCGGCCTATATAATCGAAGCTCGGCAGAATATCTTATTAAAGAATCGCTGAGAAAGCGCAGAGGAGGGGACGGCTCCGGGCACACCCTCATGATTGTTGATATCGACAACTTTAAAACTCTTAATGACAGCATTGGGCATATGTACGGAGACGCAGTGCTTACCCAGCTTTCGGATTTGTTGAAGGAAATTTTCCGCTCCGACGATGTTATCGGAAGGCTTGGAGGCGATGAATTTTTTGTACTCATAAAAAATTGCAGCAATGATGAGATAATAGAAGAAAAAGCGAAAGAGGTATGTAAAGCCTTTAGGAAAACATTTACCGAGGTTGGAAATCCGGTTGAAATTTCGGCGAGTATAGGTATTGCAAAATCCCCACTTCACGGCAATGATTTCGACACGCTATACCGCTGTGCGGATTTGGCTTTATACACGGTTAAGGCTGCGGGTAAAAACGGATATAAATTTTATCATGACGATATGTCTGCGCCGATGTACACCTCTAAGCGCACCGAGATGGACAGCGAAAAAAGCGGAGCAATCAATCTTAACAACAACCTTATTGAATTTATTTTTAAGATGCTTCGCCAGAGCAATAATGTTAACAATATCATGCCTGCCATTCTTAAATTGATAGCAGAACAGCATGGATTAAGTAAAGGTTACATTTTTGAGATGCAGGAGGATGCACAAAGCATAAGTAAAACCTTTAGTTTCGACAACGAGGCGAAATTTGGCCCTAATGAGTTATTAAACGATTTTACGTTAGAAGATTTTAAAACATCCTACGAGAGCCTAACAAAAAACAACCGATTTGTTTTAAACAGTTTAAACGAGCTTACCGACGAGGCGGAGCGCGAGAGCCTTGCCGCCGCCGGAGTTAAAAGCATGATAGCATTTCCTATAATTTCAAAAGGTGAATTTCTCGGATTTGTTGCCTTTGAAGATTCGGCAAAGGAACACACATTTGACGAAGCTACGGTTAGCGAACTGGAAACAATATGCGGAATTATTACCACCTTCCTTTTAAACTTACGTTTAGAGGAGATGTTAAATAATAAATAGATAAATATCGGTTTAACAGGGAAAGCGCATGAACTTTTACCAACAAACTAAAAAACACATCAACATGATTATCACGGTTATTATCGCTATATCTGTGTTGGTTGTAGCGATTTTGTTCTATAACATGTATATAGTAAACAGTGTCTCAACGCTGACCGATGATAGGCTCGAACAGCAGATGGACAATGCCGTTAACACCTTTAACTTAACCTTTTCGTCAGGGCTGGAGCTTCTTGAAACCACCGCCGCACTCCTACCGCTATCCTCAGACTATCTTAGGTATATAGACTTTACCGATGAGGATCACCAAGAGCTATCCAACAGCTTTGATTTTATGATGGTTATCGACACCGAGGGAAACGCTGTTGGGAGCGATTCCTCCGAGGTATCTATTCCTGATAGAGAATACTTTCAACAGGCTATGCGCGGAAACACAGTTATAAGCGATCCGATAGTATCGGCATTTGATAATGAGGAAACAATTGTTATTGCGACACCTATGTTTATTGATGGTGAGGTTGTTGGCGTTTTAGCCGGATTTATATATATAGATAGCTTAAATAGCATGTTCGGCGAAAACTATGATGCCGTAACGGCGAAACTTATAGTTGATTCCGAGGGAAACATTGTTGCTAATGCCCTGCTGGAATCCAACCTAATGCCGTTTGAAAATCTGTTTGAAAGCATCGGGCATGGCGTAAATCAATCCTCGGATGAATATATAAAATTGATGTCGGACATAGCCGCTGTAACCGAGGGTAGACAAACTATTGAATTTAGAAACGAACCATATCGGTTTACATATGAGGCTATAAATATCAACGATTGGATGATACTTTCCATCGTGTCGGAAACAATTGCGTTATCTACCGCTAATAACATGGTAGACTTTACCGCGATGATATCGGTTATTATTATTCTTATAGTTGCCGCATTCGGAATAATTATCAATCAATCACAGCAGACGGCACTGGATAAAATTTCTGAAATTGCATACACCTCGGAGCTTACCGGGATAAATACAATGACGAAATTTAAGCTGAGTGCACCCGGATTTATTAAGAAAAAAACTAATGGAAAATTTTTACTGGTTAAATTTGACATAGAGAATTTCAGGTTGGTTAATGAATCACTCGGCAATGCAGTTGGCGATAGAGTTTTAATTGCAATGGCCGCATCGATGGAGTGCGATGTTGAAAAAAACTGCCTTGGTGCGCATCTGCACGATGATGAATTTTTGCTGATGATTGCTTATAACGATGATAACGAGGTTAAAAACTGGCGAGATAATTTTGTTGAGCGGTTGTATGGCAATCTTGGCGTCGATTTTGGATATCGGCTTAGGGTTATTGCCGGATATTACTACATAGATAAAAACACTGTTTTTGATATTTCGGATGCTATAGAGAAGGCAAATATTGCCCATCGCCGTGCTAAGGCAACCCACAGCGAACTTAGCATATATACCGACGAGATTTTATCCGGCGCGGTTAAAACAAAACAGATAGAGAACCGAATGGAGGAGGCACTTTTAAATGATGAATTCGTTATGGTGCTTCAACCGGAACTTTGCCTTAAGTCCTGCAGCTTGATTGCGGCAGAGGCGCTGGTTAGATGGCAAAGCCCCGATGGACCTATGCGGCCGGATGAGTTTATTCCCATCTTCGAAAAAAATGGGTTTATAGTTAAGCTGGACATGTATATGTTTGAACAGGGCTGTAGATATATGCGGGAATGGATAGACAGTGGACGAGAGCCCTTTATGCTGTCCGTTAACTTTTCGAGAAACCACCTACTATCAAAGGAGTTTGTTTCAAGGCTTGTATCTATATGCAGTGAACAAAAGGTGAGCGCCGAGTACTTTGGAGTAGAGATTACCGAGAGTTCGATGTTAGACAATGTTAAGCAGCTTATAAGCATAATGAAGGAGCTGCAGGACCATGGATTTAAGGTTTTAATGGACGACTTTGGCTCGGGATACAGCTCGTTAGGCCTGCTTAAAAACACCTCGGTAGACGTTTTAAAGTTAGACAGAAGCTTTTTTTATAAAGCAGAGGATCGCGAAAGAAGTATGGCGGTAGTAAGCAGTGTTATCCGGCTTTCAAAGGATTTAAATATCCAAACTACTGCCGAGGGACTGGAAAATAAAGAGGATATTATTAGCCTTAAAAAAATGGGCTGTGATATTATTCAGGGATATTATTATGCTAAACCCATGTCGAAGTCTGCATTTAAAAAATTCTACGACAGCGATGCAAGCAAAATGGAAGTTTAGAATGGCGATTAAATAATAAGTTTTTGGATTACTCTCTATTAGTTATGAGCATAGGATGAAAAAAGGAAAAGGGTAGATATGAAAAAAATAAGAGTTGGAATAGCGGGACTTGGGCGTCTTGGCAAGGTTCATGCGCAAAACTTAGCGGCAAAAATACCAAATGCAGAGCTTGTTGCAGCGTGTTCGATAATTGATGCAGAGCTTGAATATGCAAAAAATGAACTTGGGGTAGCCTATGTTTACAACGATTTTAATGAAATGATAGCAAATCCGGATATTGATGCGGTTGCTATTGTTACAACCTCATCCGAACATTGCAGGCAGATTAAAGCCGCGCTTGAGGCAGGAAAGCATGTTTTTTGCGATAAGCCGTTAGGCGTAAATGTTGAGGAGTGTAAAGAAGCTGAAAAAGCGGTTGAAGCGCATCCCGATAAAATATTTATGCTTGGGTTTATGCGTCGCTATGATGCCTCATATGCATATGCAAAGAAAAAAATTGATGATGGTGCTATCGGCACGCCATATATGGTTAAATCAACGGGGTTAGACCCTGAGGCACTTGTTGAGGGTGCTATTAAATTCTGCGGAACATCGGGAGGCATATTTCTCGATATGGCTATTCACGATATCGATTTAATGCGTTGGTTTTTAGGCTGCGAAGCGACAGAGGTTTACGCACTGGGCACAACCTTTAAGCATCCGGAGTTTAAAGCACAGGGAGACGATGAAAACGGCGTTGCCGTTTATAAATTTGAAAATGGCGGCATCGGTATGGTGCATGTAGGTAGAACTGCGGCGCATGGATACCATGTTGAAACAGAGGTAATCGGAACACTCGGAAGTATAAGAATCTCGGCTGTTCCCGAAAAAAATCTTGCAACTATATATAATACCTCAGGCGTTGTTACAGAATGTGTCGGTTCTTTTCCGGAACGATTTGAGCATGCATATTTATTTGAAATGCAGGAGTTTATTGATTGCATAGCACAGGGCAGGCAACCGGGCGTAAGTGTATACGACGGAACAAAGTCCACCATCATCGGATACGCCACAACAAAGGCATGGAAAACAGGGGAGACCGTTAAAATTTAAATAAGCAAATTAAGGGACAACGGTTATGTTGTCCCTTAACTAGTTTCCTCAGAATACTTAAAATAATATGCTCTGAGCCCATAGCCGTCATAGTTAAAGCTTGTGAAGCGGTCTATATTTAACAGCCGCCCTGCCTCAAGTGTTCTTTTATTGCTTAACTCCACCTCGAAGTTAATTAAATCGGTGCCGTTTTCGGTTATTTCTACTATCGTTGCGCCCTGTAAAATCGGAGAATCGGTAAGCTGTTTTTCTAACTCAGCCTGCAACCGGTTAACCGTATCATTAAACTCCTCGCCTTCACGGTTCCAATAGCCGTCCTGTATGGAGCCCTCTGCCGTGCTTCCTTCTACTATTATATATGCAGCGTCAACCGGAGATGCATTCATTCTATTAATATAATCCATGTCGTATGTCGGCGTAAATGCCGCGCTTATCAATGCTCCGGTAGTGTTATCGACTATAACCTGATATTGATAAGGTGGTGTTGAACCGGTGTCGATTCGCCAGTTTTCGCCGTCGAGATATAAATCCATCTTTGCAAGCAACTCTTCGTCTACGCCAAACGAATACTCTAATATCTCACCCGCAATATTTGCCGCCTCTTGAGCGGTGATAATGTGGGTGATTGTTTGTTGCTGTGCTACAGTGGCTTTTAAAATATCAACGTCGCTGTCGTTATTTATATTATAGCCGACAAGCTCGCCGTTAATAGCAAGTTCGATGTTTTCTTCGCCATTTTCGGCAAGCCAAAAATAAGGGTAGTTCATTTCGCTCTGAGCCGCCTCAACAACCTCGTCGGCGGTGGTGTTGGGTTCGATATCGTCGGTGGTTATAACCGGCTGTTGAGGCTCTGTTCTGCCAGTGCATCCAACCAATAACAAAGCAAAGAAAACAAAAAACATAAATCTAAACATAGATAACCTCATATTTTTATAACAATATATCATCATATCTAAAGCTGTAAGCGCTAAGCGGATATCCGTTGTAATCGTAATCGGTATAACCGTCTAACTTTAAAGCCGTAAGCTTTTCGGAATTGTCAAGAGATATGGTAAACTCCGGCTTATTAAGATGCGTCTCGTCCTGCACAAGCTGTATGTCTGTTATATTGGCAGAATTTAGTATTCCCGAACCGCTAAGCTCTCTCACCAACTCTGTTTTCATCGCCTCGACAGCAGAATTAAAGCCGGGATGATTTCTATCCCAATACCCCTCGATATATTCAATCTCGTCAGCGTCATATAAATAGGTAGCTGTTACAACAAATGCCTCGTTAGGCTGGATAGCCATTAAATTTTTAAAATGCTGTTCAATACTACTCGATGCTGTACAGGAAAAGGATTTTATTTCGCCGGTAGTATGGTTAAGCTGTGCATCAAAGCTGTATTCATAACCTCTGCTGTGAACAGCCCAATAATCCGGCGCAGTTTTTGTTATTTCCAGTAGCATTTCCTGCCCTATAATTTCCTTTTCCATGCCAAATTCGGCAACTAAAATATTGCCTACTATGTTTGCCGCCTCCTGAGCCGTGATAACGGTTTGTATCGATTGCTGAAAATTAACTTCGGACGCAACCTCATCCGGGTTGAACGAGTTCCATGCCGCCAACGTTTCCTCTAAACTCTCGCCAAACCAAAAATAATCAAAATTTTCCATCTCCTGTAAAGCGTTTACAACCTCGTCGGCGGTGGTATTGGGTTCGATATCGTCGGTGGTAACAACCGGGGTTTCCGGCTCGGCAACCGCATCGCAGCCGCAAAACAATAAAGCTACCATAAATACTGCTAAAACAATTTTCATTTCAATCCTCTCAAGGTGTTATTCATCTTGTACCTATTATCACTTATCAATGTTTTCGATAGTTAAAAGAGTTATTATCAAGTTGTAAAACATATAGCATATAACGTTAAAAATGTCAAATAAAATAACCAACATGCAAACAGAAGCAGATCAATGAAATATACCCCAAAAAGAAACTCATTTATATTTTTCACAAAAATTTAACATTTAAACCGATATTCTATTGACAAATTGCGCAATAAGCTATATTATATGAGCAAAGGATGACTTGTTTTAACTGTTAAAACTCGCCTAACAAAATTTAAGAGAGGAATACAAAATGTCTATAAAAGCTTCTACCATGCAGCGTTTAAGAATTATTACAGTATCAGTTCTCGTGCTCTTATTAATATTTTCCTTTATCGGTGCCGTTATGCTAAGCATTAGCAGTAACAATTACAGTGCAGACAGGGCAGATTTAATCATAAATTTAAATCGTTTTATGGATGGATCGGCTTATTTAACCGCAGAGGTGCGAGCATATGCCGCTACGGGTGATGAGGCTCACTTCAATAATTATTGGGAAGAGGTCAATACATTAAAAAATAGAGATATCGGCGTTGATAATATGCGTACCATAGGCATTACCGACGATGAGATTGCCATAATTGAGGCAATGCAGGCTCTTTCAAATAATCTTATTCCGCTGGAGAGTGCCGCCATGGACTTGGTAAAGGCGGGCAATGTTCAGGAAGCAATGGATAGTGTTTTTGGCGATGAGTACGAAAGCGGGTTAGCACAAATTGCCACGTTACAAACAGAACTGCGCGATATGATAGACATTCGAACCGAACAGCTTGTTGCCAATACTGTTTTTCAAAACACATTAGTTTATGTTGTTATGGCGATTTTACTTTTATTAATTATGGTAGTCCAGTTTCTTTCTGAGGTTGTGATTAAAAATAGCTTAATTAAACCCATCGCAAGCTGTTCGAATGCTCTACACGAAATTTCAAAGGGCAATTTGTCTTATCATTTGGATTTAAAATCAGGCAAAAACGAAATTGGCGTACTGGTTGGCTCAACGAAAGAGATGGTATCCAACGTAACAGGCATTATCAACGAGTTAAGTGACGGGCTCGCTACCATGTCGCAGGGCAATTTCACCCATCAAGACATCAGCGATCAGCTGTTTGTAGGCGATTATGCTCCGCTTGTTACGGCATACAATAAAATTAACCGGGATTTACCGGCAACATTAAAGCAGCTACAAAGCTCATCGAACTTGGTTCGAAGCGGTAGCGAACAACTGGCAAATAACGCGCAAGCCATGTCGCACGGAGCAAACTCGCAAGCATCGGCAATTCAGATGTTAACCGTTTCGGTAGATGAAGTGTCTGCCAGAATAAAACAAACTGCCGAAGATGCACGCAATGTTAAAAAAGCAAATACCGATACGCAGGAATCTCTGCAGTTAAGCAATCAGCAGATGCAGGAAATGATGCTTGCTATGGAACAAATTAATGAAAAATCGCTCGAAATTAATAAAATTATCAAGGCTATCGACGATATAGCCTTTCAAACAAACATTCTTTCGCTTAATGCAGCGGTGGAGGCTGCAAGGGCAGGCGTTTCGGGAAAAGGATTTGCCGTTGTGGCAGATGAAGTACGTAGTTTAGCATCAAGGTCTGCAAAATCGGCTCAAGATACAGCCACCTTAATTGAAGAAACACTGGCGGCTGTTGAACAAGGAAATAAGGTTGCGCAGGCAACCTCAAACTCCATAACAAATATTTTTGAAGGCGCATCTAAACTAAGTGTCCTTGTAGACGATATTGCCAATGCAACACAGAGCCAAGCCATATCTGCAGAGCAAATTAAATCAGGTGTTGAACAGATATCCTCAGTTGTAGACATAAATACATCTGCCGCCGAGCAAACTGCTTCGGTAAGTGAAGAGCTTTTAAGTCAGGCACATATTTTAGACACCATGACAGCACGCTTCACCTTTAAACATTAATTCTTATCGTTTCCACGCCGGTTCA
>CAYJDA010000034.1:0-24544 GCA_964368815.1 uncultured Oscillospiraceae bacterium | reverse complement strand
CCTTAGCGAATTAATCTATGAGTTATTGAAGTGCCGCAACCTCGGCTGTGATTTCGTCACCACCCTGTGCTTTCCAGTCTTCAACAAACTGGTCGAATGCATCAATGGATTCCTGACCTACAATAATCTTAAAGAAAAGTTCATCTTCCATCTTCTTTAGCGCTGTCCATTTTGTATCAGCGGTTTCGGTTGGAGAATAGGTAAGGCTCGGTACTACCTCTATATCGTGATCAATAATTGTACCTGTGCCAAGTAGTAGCGACATTAGTCGCGGCACATCCTCAGGAGAAGCTTCACGATCCCAGTTTTCTATGTCAAGCGGAGCAGTTGGGTCAATAATTGTTGGCAATACTGCCTCTGCGTCACCTGCCAGTAGTTTATAAGGCAGGTATTCTTCCTTTGCATACTCGGAAGGATCTACATCACCTGCAAGAATTCCTCTTAGTGCTTCTACCGAGAAGAAACCTTCGTCATAAGCTGCCTGTGGCAAACGTAATGGTGTAACTTGTGTTGTTAATGCAGCAACATCAACTTCGGTCTCAGCAATAATCTGAATGTTGGTTAAAAGTGTTGCAGCTTCAGGGTTTTCATAGCCCTTTCTAACAACAAGATAAGAAGTTCCGATAGGTATAGCCTTAGAATTATATTCTCCCTCATCGTTCATAAGAACATAGGACTGCCAGTTTGCTGTTGGATCGTTAGCAAGTGCAGGTTGAATAAATCCGTAGCCACTCCACCATGGAGCACAGAATATACCTGTCTGACCTGCAATTGGAGCCTCGGTGGCATCTTCACGAACGCCGAGCTGTGGGTCAATAAGGCCGTTTGCATACATATCAGCAAGAACGGTAAGTGCTTCCTTGGTTTCGGGAAGAATAGAACCGTAAACTGTTTCACCATCCTGCTCTAACCACCAACCTGGGTAAGCATTCATTGCAACAAAAAATGCATCAAAAGTTCCGTTTTCCATAGAAGGGCTTAGGAAATTTGCGTATAACTTTTGTCCGTTTGCCGGTGCGGCTATACCGACTATATTGTCGCCAACGCCACCCGGATCTTCAGCCATAAACTGCTCTGCAAGGTTAATGACATCGTCCATGGTCTCAGGACCTTCAAGGCCGAGAGCGTCTAACCAGTCGTCACGAACCCAAACCATGCCATATCCATCATCCGGCACGTTTAAAGCGGGAATTGCCATCATGTTTCCGTCAACAGTAACCATATCAAGTGCTCGTCCTTCGGAGGAATCAAGCATGGTTCTTTGTGCGTCGGAAACATATGCGTTATATGTATCCTGTAGCGGCATAATCTGGTCTCCGGCGATAAGTGCACGGAACTGTGTCTCGTTTACCACCATCATATCCGGTAGGTCGTTTGTTGCAATTGCAAGGTTAACCTTTTGGGTGGTGTCGTTACCCGGTGCAGCTTCCCATGCCGAGGTAAATGTAATATTTAATCTTTCCTCAATAAGGCGGGTGTACTGGTTGTTTGTAATGTCGTCACCCTCAGGATATGTTGCATTAGGGTCAAGCAGTCTTGGAATTTCTATATTTAGTGTTTCCGGATACTTGTAAAATGGGTCTGCAGCCATATCGGTTGATTCACCGTCGCCATCCGTCGTAGTATCCTCTGTTGCCGGTGCATCGGTGTCAGTTGCGGTGCTTTCATCAGTTTGCGAACAACTCGCAAACATGCTGATTAGCATCACAGCCGAACAGAAAAGTGCTAACATTTTTTTAGTTTTCATGTGCATTTCCTCCTCAGTTAATGTGTGTTATGTTTACCAACAATAAAATTTTATCACGCTTTTGACATAATTTGTGCATAAATAGTACACTATTTGTGCAATTTTGTTCTGTGTAAACAATAATTCAGGTTTGATTCTGTTACATCATTAAACAAAATCAAACCTGAATTATTGTTTTTAACCTTTACGAATCCCTGCGATATTCCGAAGGGGATAACCCCGTGTAGTCCTTAAATATTGTTGAAAAATATTTATCATTTGCATATCCGGTTTCGTATGCTATCCATGCAACGCTTTTATCTGTGGTTTTAAGTAATTTTTTTGCCCTCTCTAAACGTGTTGTTTTAAAAAAATTGTTGTAAGATTCTCCGATTATTTGTTTAAAACAGGTGCAAAAATAGCTTCTGCTCATATTTACCCTCTTGGCCATTTCGGTAGATGTTGGATGGCTGTTGTGCTCGGTTTTAATTATATCAACGGCTCGAAGAATGCATTTATGAATTTCGCTTGTTGGTGCTTCGTTATCGTTTTGAGTTTCAATGTGTGTTTCAGAGTTTTTGATTCGTAGTGCAAGGCGCCTTAATACATCGTCAAACTCCTCTCTACCAAGGTCTGCTTTAATTATATAGTCTAGAACACCAAGCCGCAAAGCTTCCTGAATGTAGTCAAATTCTTGGTGCATGGTAAGCACGGCGCAAAATAGGTCGGGTTTTCTTGTACGTAGCTGTTTTAATAGCTCAAGACCGAACATGCCCGGCATTTCAAGGTCGGTCAAAACAAGGTCAACTGCATTATTTTCAATAAACTCAACAGCTTTTTGTCCACTGCCTACATCACCTACCACCTGCATACCGTGCTCGATCCATGGCATTGCGGTGATAAGACCGAGCCTTACCAGCTTATCGTCATCTACTATCAAAACTTTTATCAAATTAACCTCCGTTTACAGCAGTGTCAGTGTTACGGTCATACCGCCGATATCATTATTTTTAAAGGAAACACATCCGGTTTTATTATAGTGTTCATTCATAGCCATTACAACAAAAGCTACTCCAATAGAGCTATTACCCGGCTGATAGTTTAATGCATTTAGCTTGTCGAGCTGTTCTGCAGAGGTTCCGCCACCATTGTCGATTACGTGAAGAAGGATGTTGTGCTCGGTCATCTCCAGCTGTATTTCTATATGTAAATCCTCTGTTTTACTATGTAGGATACTGTTTTCTACTAACGGTTGCAGAATAAATCTCGGTATTGTCATTTCAAAAACTGCATCGCCGCAGTTGTTGGTTGTGCCATAGGTGAAATCTATTCTGTTTTGCTGAAGTCTTAAATATGTTTCTGCAACATCCAGCTCCTGACCGAGGGTTGCTGTGTTTTTATCGTTGCGAAGATTATACGATAGCATCTTGGTAAGATCGGTAGTTATGTTGGTTATTTGTTGTTCACCACTCGATAATGCACACCAACGAAGGGTGTTAAGCGTGTTTAGCAGAAAATGAGGATTAATTTGAGACCTGAGTTTACTTATCTGTGCCTCACTTCGCTGTTTCTCGGATTTTTTAATATCCTGTATAAGGTTATTGATGGTGGCTTTAGCGCGGTTTATTTGTCCATTTAGTGTGTCAATTTCGTAAAGCCCTGTATAGGGTATCGTTGTGGAAAAATCCCCCTGCTCCAGATGTGCAATGCCGTAGTAAAACTCTCTTAAAGGCAGATTTACAAGGTGGTAAACAATGAAACAAAATATTACTGCAATTAGTAAAAATAAAGGAAATACCGCTATATATTTAAACATTTGAGCCATTTTTATATCGTTTGCATCGGTATTGTCTATAATACCTACAAAGCGCCAACCTTGATTATTAATGGATTGATAATAGGTATAACCATCGGTTTCACCAAACTGCTCCTTTGAGAGAATATTCAACTTTGTTCCGATTGAATAAATGTCTTCGTTTTCGGATAATACTACCTGCATATCCTCGTTTAACATTAGCAAGCACATCTGTTCCGGAAAAAGTGTGCTATCCATTAATCGCTGCGTATTTTCAAAAGATGTTTCTGCGTAAATTTTAATAATCTGCTCGCTTGTTCCGGTTAACCTATATTCATAAATTGAAGACAATACCGGTCGATTACTTGAGGTTGTGATACTCTGTTTAGGCATAAAGTAGGTAATTTGATTTTGAGATAACAATATCTCGCCATCCATAAGTTCTACCCCACCCTCCAGCATGTGGTTACTTAAAATATCTTGAGTGTCCAATGTATTGTAAATTGCGCCAAGGCCAATATTGTGGTTTACAAATAACAAAATGCCAAGTTCACTTATGATAGCTTCGCGGCTCGTCTTCTTTTCAAAGATTTCATCGGTAGAGTAATAGGTGGATATCTGCTCACCCACCCCGCTATAAGGGGTGAAATGATAGGAAAAAGTGGAAAGGTTGTGAAAATTATCCTCCATAGAAATTGCAACCTGCTCTAATCCACCGATATATGCCTCACGCACACCATCATCCACCTCCTGCGACATAATTAAATTAAGAATAAAGGTAGAAAGTCCTGCAACAATAACGCAGAACAATACCGCCCATATCAATAAAATACTACTTAATCTACGTTTCATAAGAATAACTGCCCCAAACATAAAACAAATTTATACCTTCAAAAAATTTGTTTCTAGAATTACAGGCACATTGATTTCAGTAGTCACCTCAGGCAGTGAAAACATGCACCCATTGAGTATATTATATTTCAATTAATAAATAAATACAAGCTGTTAACCCAAACTAGTTCCTGCAATCCATGTTTTCCTTAAAAACAACATTTAAAGGGGATAATTCGGTGGGGTTTATTTCGGAGGTTTTGTCACATGCAACCTCAAAAAGTCGTGTGACACATTTATAGCTCTGGAGGTAGAGGGACTGATCCACCGTTGCTATTATTTTGTTTTGTGCTAAAAGTGTCATGGTTTTTTTTGAGCAGTCGTAGGTGAGTATAGGGACTGAGAAGTTTCCATACATGTTGTTGTAGGCTTCTATGTTCATATCTAAAAATCCCGCAAGGTCTATAACCCCAATAATATTGGGTGTTTTAGATATCTCGGATAGGATGCTTATATTCTTTTTCGGGTTGTCATAAACGAGATATTCTCTATACGATATTCCACCATGCTCTTGCAGATAAGCATAGATGCCTTCACGTCGCATTGTAATGTTGCGCTTGTCATCGATGGGTGATAAAAGCATTGCAATGATTCCGTTTTTGTGAGTACCGCAAAGAACCGAGGCGGCAAGGCTACCGCTTTTTTTATAGTCAGCTCCGAAATAACATTGCCGTTTGCTGTTTGCAAGATCCATATTGACGGTAAAAACCGTACTACCATTGTCCACCAGATAGTCGATACACTCAGAAAGAAATTTTTCATCTGAAGGGAGCACCAAAAAGTGCCGTACCCCCTCCTTATAGCGCTTTAACAGCCTTTCCGACTGGATTTTAGGATCGACGTTTTTTGTAATGTCTAAAACAACATTTAAACCGAAATCACGGTTATCATTTCCGGCATCATTAATACCTTTTTGCAATTCCTCAACATAATGATTGTAATGCGAAATATGGTCGGTATACATCGAACAATTTACACTGTGCACCGTGTTTTTTGCAAGAAAGCTTGCCGCTTTATTGGTGGAGTATGATAAAGCTTCACAAGCGTCGTATACTTTTTGTGCCGTCTTTTTCGATACCGGTACCCTGTTGTGCAATACGTTATACACTGTTGTGTTGCTCAATCCGGTGTATTTGACGATGTCAGCAAGTGTAGTGCGCTTCATTGGTATCTCCCATTTCAATATACGAAATTATTATCCTATACATATTGGTGAAAGTCAACACTTTTTGCTAGCTTAAAAATTACATTAGTGAAACTATCAAAAAAATTATGAGATATTATAATTGACTACGTATTCAAAAAGTGATACTATGGACAAAGGATAAATTGAATACGCATTCAAAATTCAGGAGGTGTTTTATATGACGATAGTTTAACGATTACGAATTTGTATTGCTACATACACCGATAGATTGATTGTTTTTTCACAGCTATTGAGCTATTAGAGGGTGAATTGATACATTTGCAAGACAGATTTTTGATATATCACGCCTGCGGACTGATATAAAACCTTTTACCTCAGTTTATAACTACCTACCAGACGTGAATTACAACTAATTATTATTCTTATCGAAAAAAGTGAAGGAGTATAGATATTAATGTACATTTTATCGAATAAAACAAATTTTAAAGTTGCAGACGATCATATTATCTGGGACTATACCGGCGAAAAAATAAAAATCATGTCGTGGGGTGAAGGTGCACTGCGTGTTATCGGTACACGAAACACAAAGTTTGTTGAGGCGCGCTGGGAGCTGGAGCAGGTTGAGGCAACAAAACTTGATATAGAAGAGACCGAGGACGGCTATCTTATCAAAAATGGCAACATCAGCTGTTTTATAAACACGGCAGGCATGTTGACATTTTATAACAAAAGCGGCGAAGAAATGCTTACGGAATATTGGAACGACGGCGAAGGTCGTCTTGTCCCGCTGCGCCGAGCGAGGGAATATAACCATGTCGGTGGAAACATGTTCAAACATCGTCTGTGTTTTCGTTCACCCAAAGACGAGCATATCTACGGCATGGGGCAGTATCCAAACGATTGTTTAGACCTTAAATACACAACACTGGATCTTCGCCAGATGAACACACACACGACCATACCATTTGCCCTGTCATCTAAAGGTTACGGGTTCATCTGGAACAACCCAGCCATAGGACAGGTCGAGTTTGCAAAAAATGCAACAGTATGGACTGCAGATGAATGTGAAGAGACGGATTATATAATTTTTTGTGAGGATACGCCATACGAGATTATCAGTAAATATACCGAATTAACAGGACGTTGCAGTGTTATGCCGGAGTACGCTTCCGGATTTTGGCAAAGCAAACTGCGATACAAAACTCAAGAGGAATTCGTTGCTGTAGCTAAGGCATTTAAAAAGCGTAATATTCCGGTATCGGTCATGGTAATTGACTTTTTTCATTGGCCACATCAAGGTGATTTTTGCTTCGAGGAAAGTCGTTGGCCAAAACCGGAAGACATTATCACAGAATTGGAAGAAATGGGAATAAAGGTAGTCGTATCCATCTGGCCTACGGTGGAACCGGACAGTGTGAACTATCTTGAAATGAGCTCGCGCGATTATCTTTTGCGAGCCGAACGAGGGGTTCAGGCACTCTTTATGATGAGCGGAACTCTTACCTATTTCGATGCAACCAACCCCGATGCAAGAAAATTTGTTTGGAATACCATAAAGAAAAACTATTTCGACAAGGGGTATCGAATGTTCTGGTTGGATCAGGCTGAACCGGAAATTCGTCCTTATGAACCGGCAAACACCCGCTATCACTTGGGTAACGGTATGCAGGTTGCCAATGTTTACCCCAACTGCTATCTAAAGACCTTTTATGATGGTCAGCATGTGGCAGGTCAAACCGATGTGATTAATCTGGTGCGTTCCGGCTGGCTGGGATGCCAAAAGTACGACTCGGTGCTATGGTCGGGTGATACCGTTTCTACCTTCGATCTTTTCCGTAGACAGATAAAAGTGGGATTAAACGCCTCGGTTGCAGGTGTAGCGTGGTGGACAAGTGATATTGGAGGATTTAATAAGGGTGACCCCCGCGAAGAGTGGTTCCGAGAACTGTTTGTGCGATGGTTTCAGTTCGGTGCTTTTTGCTCAGTATTTCGTAACCACGGTAATCGTGAGCCGAGAGAGGAAACGATAGATGGAATTATGGGGTCTGGTGGTCCGAATGAGCCGTGGTCATACGGTGAGGCGGTGGAAAAAATTGTCGTCAACTTTATTCACATTCGTGATAAACTGCGTCCCTATATCATGGAGTATATGAAAGAGGCTTCCAAGACAGGTGTTTCAATTATGCGTCCGCTTTTTGTTGAGTTTCCAAATGATGAAAAAGCATACCTTCCGGAAGATCAGTACATGTTTGGTCGTGAAATTTTAGTTGCTCCGGTGACATACGAAAATATGACGCAGCGAGAGGTGTATCTCCCGAAAGGATGCGACTGGGTTGAGGATTACACCGGTAAAGAATATAACGGCGGACAGACAATCATTGCTGACGCACCAATCGAAATAATGCCCATCTTTACACGAAAGGGAAGCGACATAAAAATATACTGAACCCATACAGATTAGCTGAATCTATATCACCTTAAAAATAATCTTTTTTACAAGGAAGAAACTTTGAATAATACAATTTGTAACGGACAAAAAACAAAATGGTGGCATACCGCACCCGTTTATGAGGTATATGTACAAACCTTTAACGATTCGAACGGTGACGGCATCGGAGATTTAAACGGCGTTACCGAAAAACTGCCCTATCTTAAGGCGCTCGGCGTTGGCTGTATCTGGCTATCACCTATATTTGAGACTCCATATTTTGACTGTGGGTACGACTCGTCCGATTTCATGAACATTAATCCAGACTTCGGAACTAAGGAAGATTTGCGAGTTTTGCTTGACACTGCACACTCTATGGGGATAAAGGTCATTATTGACCTCGTGTTAACTTATACCTCAAACAAACATCGTTGGTTTATCGAGGCATGCAAGAGTAAAGAAAGTAAATATCACGACTACTATATTTTTGCGCCTGGAAAAGGCGGAAAAGAGCCAAACAACAAAACATGCTTTATCAGTTCGGGATCCAGTTGGGAATATAATGAGCCGACCGATGACTATTATTTTCATTTTTGGCCCAAAGAGCAGGTTCACCTCAACTGGGAAAACCCGGCAGTTAAAAAAGAGATGTTAGACATCGCGAAATATTGGTTAGAATTTGGAGTAGACGGCTATCGCCTCGATGCGATAAATGCACTTTTGCCGGTTAAGGATCTCAGCGGAAATCCCACCGATGCCGATGGAAAAGTTATATTCCGTCGTCCGTCCTATTGGCAAATTCATCAATGCCTGCAAGAATTGCGTGAAATTGTAAATGAATTCGACGATCGTATGTTGCTCGGTGAAGTTTTCCCCGGTGGTACGGAACAGGCACTAGAGTTTTACGGTCAACACAATGAACTACACCTTGTCTTTAACTTCACCTATCTGCACACCATAAAGAGCTATTGCGGAGACAATTTTGACTGGAGTACCCTTTTTGACACGGCACATTACGATGCAGAGGCAGATTCTCTTGCAACCAAACTCCGCAATATGATGCAACTTGATGATTCGGTCTGCCGAAATTATGAAAATTGGTCGACAGTTGTGCTTGGTAATCACGATCAACCTCGCATTGCCAGCATTCTCAAAGGACTCTGCAATGATAGTGCAAACGAGGAGCATATGGTTAAGTGGGGCGCAGTATACACCTTCGGTTTAAAGGGCACACCATTTATCTATAACGGCGAAGAAATCGGTATGGAAAGCTGGCAGGTTCCGTCGCTTGATTTTTATAAAGATCAGCACGGCGTTGTTTACTATAACGTGTGTAAAGACCGCGGCATGAGCGACGAAGAATCCTTTAAAATTGCCGGCATGGTTGGACGTGACCACTGCCGAACCCCCATGCAGTGGAGTGATGGGGAAAATGCTGGCTTTAGTACCGCTGATACCACCTGGCTACCAATGTCGCCACAATCTAAAACTTGTACTGTTCAGGAGCAGGAGGCACGGGAAAACTCGAACCTTTCGTTCTATCGCAAAGCGTCGAAACTTCATGCAAACAGCGAGGCTCTCTCAATGGGTGACTATGAATGGATAGACAACAATAGTGATAAATATCTTGCATTTATACGTCGCTCGGGGCAGGAAATGGCCTTGGTGATATTAAACTGCTGCGAAGAAACGGTAAAGTTCAGCTATGAACAACCAAAAGGCATGATGATAGACAAAACGCTTTCAACCCGCGGTACATCACCGCTTGAAAGCGGAAAGTTGCAACCTTTTGAGGCGTGCTTGATAACCTTTAAAAATAATTAAGGATAAAAATTTATGTTAGATATGACCAAGGGTAAACCAATAAATCTACTAATTAAGTTTTCACTCCCCCTGATGCTCAGCAGTTTTCTGCAACAGATGTATGGCATCACCGATGCTGCAGTACTTGGTAACTTTGTTGGCGCCGACGCGCTTGCAGCGGTCAGTGTGGCATTTCCAATTACCTTTACAATGTCTGCTGTGTTGATAGGCTTTTCTACCGGTGCATCGATTCTTGTGTCGCAATATTTCGGAGCGAAAAACTATCCCAATCTGAACAAGGCAGTTTCGACACTGCTTGTTCTGCTAACACTAACAACAGTTGTTTTCAGTATTATATGCCTATTTATCTATGAGGATGTATTTGTAATGCTCGGTACACCTACAGATATTCTCCCACAGACGCTTCAGTATATGAGAATCATTATACTTGGATTCTTTTTTTCCGGACTTTATAATGCATGTTCCGGCCTTTTCATGGGGATGGGCGACACCAAAACCCCGATGATGTCTCTTGTTCTTTCCACTGCTGTTCATATCTCACTGAATTTAATTCTGGTTGGAATGGTCGGTATGGGTATAGAGGGTTCGGCTATTGCGACTATTTCTGCACAGGCAACTTCAGGTGTTTTTTGCCTCTACAGAATATTAAAAAAAATTACTGTGTTAGACTCGTTAAAACCAGTGATTTACAAGGTTCAGGCACTGAAATTATTACAGTATGCCTTGCCGGTTGCAATGCAGATGGCATTTTTGGGTTTTGGATTTACCTTTGTTCAGATCAGCATTAACGCTTTTGGAACCGAGGCAATCGCAGCTTGTGGTGCTGCAACGAGGGTAATCAGTCTTGCCACCCTTATAACAGCGGCGTTTGGACATGCACTTACAGCCTACACGGGTCAAAACTTTGGAGCAAAAAACATGGCTCGAATAAAATCGGGTTTGATTTCGTCTCTTATGATTTCATGTTCGATAGCAGTTGTAATAACGATATTGCTCCGTACGATAGGCGGTTTGGTTCTCCAACTCTTTGTTCCATCTACGGAACCGGAGGTGTTGCAGCTTGGTATCGACTTTTTAAATATTGTGTCGGTCGTTTTTGTTGTAAACCCACTCATGTCCATTTCGCAGGGGGTTTTAAACGGTGTAGGATTCACCATTGCATCATTTCTAACAGCCGTATGTGGCCTTGGCAGCAGAATGATCGCAACAAGAATTTTAAGTCAGCCGGACCTGTTTGGTTTTGAGGGGATAGCGATCGCAATGCCGTTTGATTGGTTTGCGGCATCGGCAATGGGCTTTTTGTGCTATTTCGGTTGGCATATATATATGAAGAAAAAAGGTAAGATACCGACACAAGGTGGTTAGGCAATCTATTATTTCCGCATATATAAAGGAGTTATAAAAATAGGACATTAGCTAATCTGAGCACACGACGGCACAGGCATCTCACCGTTAAATAATAATTGCAATAAAATTGAATTAAAAGCATTAATAAAGGGGCCATCATGAATGATAAAAAATATTTGTGATGGCCCTTTTCATATGGCGGAATTTAGAAAATCGAACAGTCGTTGTTTAAAAAGTGGAATGGTTTGTATGCAATATGTATTGTTATTAATTGATAAATATCTAAAGATAGAGTTATAGTAACCACACAAAAAAATCAGGATGAAAGTAATGAAACTAAAAAGATATTTATTATAGTACAAGATTAAGCATATCTGGCAAAAACGTATGCCCCTTTTTTGCAGAAACTTGCTCTAAGTTTGCCCTTGTCAGCAGTTTCAACCTCTGCAATGTTATCGTTTGAAGCCAGTATTTTATATTTTGTTATTTCACTGACTTCTTTTACATCAAAAACAAAGTCATTTTGCTCAACAAACTCTCTAAACAATATTAGGTAGCCGGTGTTGTCATATAACTTAATATTAAAACCGGTAAAAGAGTTGCCGTCAGGTTTTTGCCCTATAGGAGATATAGCAGCATCTTTAAAGTTTTCCCTGTGTTTTTTATACACAGATATTATTTTTTTAAGCATTAAGGTTTCTTTACTTGGTAAATGTTGCAGTTCCATCCACATAAGCGGATTAGAAACCATTACCGAAGCGAACAAATAGTCTATATCATAATTTTTTGGGGCTAATAGATCATCTGCGTACAGCTCTGCGTTTCTGGTATTGTTTAGTAGTTCCATATGCATTTTTGTGGTAGGGAAATATTTAGAGAGAATCCATATGTTTTTTAGGGTATGATGCGGATAGTAGTTGCGAAAGTCGGTATATCTGTTTTCTACAAATAATATACCGTATTGTTTGTGATATAAATAGCCCAATCTGTCTTCCGCTGTAATATCCTGCACTAACTCTACCTTACCATTTGTAAGATCGTATACTTTCTCCATAAACCTTAAATATCTATACTCGGATAGCTTGTTCCTAATTTTAACACCATCAAGTTTAAAGTGGCTAATTTTATATTTGTTATGTAAATTTAGTATGGCATTCACATCTTTTTCCCAATTTTTAAAGTCGGATGACGAGTCCGGCGAGAACCAGAGAGATATAGTAATACCTTTTTCGCATGCACTATCTACCAACGGCTTTAATCCTTGTGGAAACTTAGTTTGATTTACGCTCCAGAAGTCCTCGCTATCAGAGTAATAACCTTCCCAAACTCCGCCGCTTTTTAGTTTGGAATTTGCGGTAATTCCTTTTTGCCAACCGTCATCTATCATTACGCTGTCTACTCCAAGGTAGGCAGCATGCTCAATTTCTTTTAAAATGAATTTTTCGTTAACAGCTGCGTCTTGGCTTCTGTCTCCCCATGTGTTTGAAATAATGAGAGGAACTCTTTTGTGCCATACATTTTTATAGTGCTCCTTGTATGCCTCAAGTAAGTATTCTTTGTTATTAACACAAACAGTAGTGCCATAGCTAATAACTGTACCGCTAAAGCTGTCGATTCCGCTCCCGACAACACGCAAAATACTATTACTGTCTATAGTAAAATCTCTACAGTGCGATAACGATGAGGAGTGTGTTGGAGATTCTTTTACTATTAGAATTGCATTGTTAGATAAATAGTCCTCAACAATAAACATATTTCCGGTTTTTGCATACGGCCTTCTATGATAATAACTTTCCTCTGTTTCTGATACTAGCTCATTATTGCCATCTGTTTTATCGTATAGTTTAACGGTAGAAAGTTTGTAGTGCTTTTCACCCATGGCAATACAGTCGATAACATCTTTTTGAGAGTTTATCCTCGGTTGATTATCCGAGAGCTCTACTCCGGTTGTATTAGTTTTAACAGTTACTAACTCGGTATCGTTAGAAAACTCAACTTCGCTGTTCAACTCGTAGTAAAAGGTGATTAAAGGGCTGCTTGGATAAATTTCCCACACAAAGCTTTGAGTTAAAGATTCTTTCTTTGCTTGAAGTGTAATTTTCAAGAATTCATTTGAGAGCCCGTTGTTATTAGCGACATCGGAATATAAAGAGAAGTTTTCTAGGCTTACCGGTGTATTGACAGCGCTTAACCTGTTTTCACAGCTCCACGAGTATTCTCTCGCTACATCTTTTATTAAAACCGGATATAAACCATCATTAACAATTAGGTATTCTCTTTCAATTAAGCTATTTCCAACGGTTAAGCGGTTATTTTCTAATTTATGATAACAATCCTTGAAATTCATTTAATTCTCCTTATACATTACCTTTTAATTGAGGTAAAACTACTACAATACAATAGAGTTTAGCATATGTTATTTAGAAATGCAAACGTAAAAACTAAAAAAACGAGTAGAATATATCAAAAAGTATAACCAATTAATAAAAAGCGTAATATTTAGTATTTTAATTAATAATTGATAAAATACTAAATATTACATGTTTTTGCTTTATTTAATATGTTTTATCGGTGATTTTTAGTTCCATGATTATAAAAAAAATTATTTTAGCTACACTTATGGTATTGAAAAATTTTGAAAAATATATTATACTACCATTGATAGAACAAATTGGAGAGCATGGTATGTATAAGGAAAGTGGTACATTGTACAATGATATATACAATGATCTTGTGGCAAAGATAGAGCAAGGCCTATTTAGTGAAGGTGAAAAAATGCCTACCGAACGGGAAATGTGCTCAATTTATAAAGTCAGCCGCATAACTGTACGACAGGCATTTGCATTGCTGGAAGAAGACGGTTATTTGTCTCGCAAGCAAGGAAAAGGTTCCTTTGTGAAAAGAGGCAGAATTAATCAGCAACTTACAAAGCTATACAGCATGAGAAGCGAAATTGTTAATCGCGGATTGCTTCACATAATTAAGGTTGTGTCCTTCGAAATAGTTCCCTCTGATATCGTCGTGTCTCATCATATGAAGTGTGACGAAAATACTCCTATGTATAAGCTGGAGAGGATTTTTTACATAGATGAAAAGCCCTATACTTTTGAGACAAACTATCTACCGGTTGCCGCTTTTAAATCAGAAATCACACGCGATGCGATAGAAAAAAATGGTCTGTATAACACCCTATCTGCCCTTGATCTTGCCCCAACTAATGCGGAGGAAAAGCTTTTCATCACTTTGCCTAGCAAAGAACAGGCGCTTTCTCTTCAGTGCAAAATTGACGACCCTTGCATGAGGCTTCAAAGATGTACATTTAGCAACGGCATATTGGTTGAATATTCTGTTAATATAGTACGTGGAGATATTTTTGAATATTCTATCTCTTTAAAATAAAATAGTTGGCATATTAATGCAAAAACGTCTTATAAACATATTCGTTGTTTACAAGGCGTTTTTTTGTTGCATATAAAAAATTACACAAAATAAAAATTAATATTTGTCGATAATACCAATTGCATTAAATTGGTATTGATTGTATAATACTTGTATTGACAAAAGATAGTGTCGATAAAATTTCACCTTGTTGTATTGTATATTGGTATTAAAATGGTTTTATTTTTAGTGAGCAACATAGTGCAATTTATGTACGATAATATTATGATAGGAGGAAAATATGAGCAAGAAATTTACATTCATTGGAGCAGGGTCGCTAGGTTTTACAAAAAATTTGATTACCGACATATTAACTTTCGAAGCATTTGCAGATGCAGAAATACACCTTATGGACATTAATGAAAAAAGATTGCAATATGCAAAAACAGGTGTAGAACGCATTGTTAAGGCCGGAAACTATAAGGCAACGGTGCATGCAACTACCGATAGAGTTGAGGCAATAAAGGGTGCCGACGGTGTATTAATTACTATTTTGCAGGGTGGAGTTAGTATCTGGAGAAGTGATATTGAGATTCCTAAAAAATATGGAGTAGATATCTGTGTAGGTGATACAAGAGGACCATCAGGCATTTTCAGATTTTTACGAACAGCTCCTGT
Source organism: uncultured Oscillospiraceae bacterium (assembly GCA_964368815.1). GTDB lineage: Bacteria > Bacillota > Clostridia > Oscillospirales > Ruminococcaceae > CAYJBH01. The sequence continues at coordinate 9,330 of CAYJDA010000034.1, read as the reverse complement.
AATGCTTGAAATATGTAAAGACATTGAAAAATATGCACCAAATGCAATAGTTTTAAACTATACAAATCCAATGGCAATGCTTTGCAGATATTTACAGGAAGAGACAAAAGTTAACATAACCGGACTTTGTCACAGCGTTCAAGGAACAGCAAAAATGTTGGCAGAATTTATAGGGGTAGCTCCTGAAAAGCTTGACTACACTTGCGCGGGTATTAATCATCAAGCTTTTTATACCAAATTAGAAGTTGATGGCGTTGATGTATATCCCAAATTGAAAGAAGCTATAAAAAATCAGGAAACTTTTGATAAAGAGCAGGTACGCAATGAAATGTTCAAACATCTTGGATATTATCAAACCGAATCATCGGGGCATAATTCAGAATACAGCGCATGGTTCAGAAAACGTCCTGATCTGATTGAGAAATACTGCACTCATTCAACTAATTGGAATCCGGGAGAATATGCATATATACTTAAGCAATATCTTGAAAGAGAAGATACATGGGAGCAGGAATATTTAAAATGGATGCAGACGGAGGACATCTCTTTAGAGCGCGGCGAAGAGTATGCTGCCTACATATTTAATGCAATATTTGGTGATAACGAAGAATTTGCATTTAATGGAAATGTTCGCAACTTCGGATTTATAGACAATGTAGAATATGGTGCATGTGTAGAAGTTCCAACAGTTGCCGGTAAAGATGGATTCACATCAAAAAAGGTAGGTAATCTTCCACCTCAAATAGCTATTTTTGTAAATAGTGCGGCACAAGCGGAGGAGTTGGCAGTTCGCGGTGTAATAGAAAAAGATAAAAACAAAATTTTCCACGCCATTTTATTTGATCCACTAACATCAGCGGTTCTGTCGATGGAAGAAACTAAAAATATGACAGACGAGATGTTTGAGGCAAACAAGGAATATTTAAGATATCTTGATAAATAAGAGTTTATCATACGATATAACACAAAAAGAAAGAAAAAGAAAGAGGAGAAACATGAAAAAAAGGATACTGGCATTCCTATTAGCATTAACGATATCTTTTTCGTTAGTTGCTTGTTCAGGAGACACAGAAGAAACAACCGCACCGGCAGAAGGGGCAGCTAGCACATCAACTGAAACTGATGAGGTACCGGCTGAAGATGCTTCAGGTGAGATGCAGGCTATTAATGTTTGGATGCACACCAACAATGTTTGGGTTGATTCCCATGCGGCAATCGCTGAAGCTTACATGGCTGAAAACCCAGGTTATGAAGTTGTATACAGCAATTTCCCATATGGCGACTTCCAGTCTAAAATGCAAACATCGTTACTTTCAGATGACTTTGCAGACGTATATGAAATTTGGGGCGGATGGGCAACAGATTTTGTTGAAACAAACACATTAGCTGCAGTACCTGAAAATATTACTGCAACATTCGACGACTACTATGCACCGACTTTAGGCTCATACATGGCAAATGGCAACTACTATGGTGTACCTGTAGAGTTTAATATGGAATACGGTACCATGTTAGTGAACAAAATGTTATTTGAAGAAAGTGGCCATGAATACCCTACAACATGGGACGAATTGTTATCCGTTTCAGAGCAGGTTTCTGTACAAAACGGTGAAATAATGGAAATGCGCGGCTATGACATCGTAGGTGCTGATAGCCTAATGAACGCATGGACAAGCATGATTTTATCACTTGGCGGAGAATACTTTACAGAGGGTGAAGGCTTCAACTTTAACACCCCGGAAGCTGCACAAGCATTAAAGGACATTATGTACTTTATCTATGAAGGACACACAAACCTTGAAGGTGTTACAGGTAAAAGTGCAGAGGAATTCTTCTTTATTGATGAATCTTATATGACAATTAAAGGCTCGTGGATAATTCCTTCAAGCGAAGAAAATTACGGTAAGGTATACGGTACAGATTATGACTACATTCCGATTCCGGCATATACCGATACACCAGTATTTACAGCTGAAACAGGCTGGGGACTTGTTGTTCCTGAGAAAAGCGAAAACAAAGATGCAGCATGGAAATACATTGAATATTTCACAAGTCCTGAAGTACTAATCTCACATAATATTGCTTGTGGCCAAATACCTCCAAGCATGAGTGGAGCTAATGATCCTAGTTTTGTTGAGAGTGTACCGTTTATGAGTGCAGTAGTTCCAATTCTGGATACGGGAGCATACATTGGTAAATTTAACACTCAAATCTTAAAGGATGCACTAATAAACCTTGTTATAGAATTAGAAGCTGACCCAGCCATAAATATAGAGGAAAGACTGGTTACCTTTACAGATGCAATAAATGCTGAGCTAAACTAATCACAACGTAATAATATATATTTGCTATGGACGAGATTATCCATAAATAAGAATATGGGCAGCAATTATATTGTTGCCCATATGAGTTAGGAGAAAAGTCATGAAAAATAATCGCTTCGTGGCAATAGTATTGATACCAATGCTACTATTGATGCTTACCTTTATGGTTTTTCCAATTTTCTTTGGATTTGGAATATCGTTTTTCGATTATAATCCTTTGAGCAGTGAAAATCTGTTTTTAGGTTTTGATAATTATAAAAGGCTTCTGGAAGATGATACTTTTACAAAAGCACTTATTAATACGCTTATATTTGTGGCATTAACCGTACCACTTAACATTGCTTTATCGATAACTATTGCGCTAGGAATATGTACAATAAAATCAAAAATTTCAAAAGGTGTATTCAGAGCGATGATTTTCCTTCCCTGTATTGCACCGCTTGCAGGAACGGCAATAGTATGGACACAGGGGATTTTTGCTGTTAAAGATGGTGTTCTTAATCAAATACTAGAAATTTTTAATATTCCGGCAGTAAACTGGATGGGCAGTGGTGGTGTAATTTTATTTTCGCTAATTTTATTTACACTCTGGGCAGATGTAGGATATAATACTATTATATTTACCGCAGGTTTAGATGGTATTCCAACAGATTTTTACGAAGCAGCTGATATTGATGGCGCCAATCCAATTGTAAAGTTCTTTAAAATAACAGTTCCTCTCTTATCGCGAACAACAGTTTTTATTATTACTATGACCATAATTTCTCATTTTCAGATGACAGTTCAATTTATGATTATGGCGCCTACAGGCGGACCTAACAATGCAGGAATGGTTCTTAGTACATATATTTATAGGCAGGCTTTTGTTAATAACAGGATGGGTTATGCTGCGGCGATATCCATGGTTTTCTTTGTAATAATATTAGTCGTTACTATAGTTCAAAAACGTATCAACAAAGTTGACTGGGGGTATTGATTTGAAAAACAGTAAATCTAACATTGGCGCTCAGATAATAATTACTTTTTTACTTATTGCCATTGCCTTAGCTTTTGTGTATCCATTTGTATGGATGCTTATCACCTCATTTAAAACGAATGTGCAAATTCGAACTGACTTTGGCACTTTTTGGCCTGATCCATGGTCTTTAGATGGATATATAACAGCCATTACAGAAGCCCCTATGTTTCAATGGTTAATTAACAGCTTAATAGTTTCAATATCGGTAACCACCATTGTTGTTTTTACCAGTACGTTAGCCGGCTTTGTTTTTGCTAAATATAGCTTTAAATTTAAGGAAGCAATTTTTTTAGTATTTCTTGCAACAATGATGATTCCATCCCAGGTTACTATGATACCGTCATTTTTAATAGTAAATGCTTTAAATTTATACAACAGTATTTTAGCATTAATTATTCCATCGATGATTAGCGCTTTTGGCATCTTTTTAACAAGACAGTTTATTGAAGATACGCCTAATGCTCTATGTGAAGCTGCAAGAATAGATGGTGCCAGTGATTTTGGTATTTATCGAAATATTATTTTACCTAACATTAAACCTGCGATAGGCTCACTCACAATATTCACCTTTCTTGCAACATGGAATAACTATATGGGTCCCCTCATCATGTTAAACGACGAAGACAAGATGACCTTGCCGCTAGCTTTAACATTTTTCGCAAGCAAAAATGGCACCAATTTAGCAGCAACCATGGCTGTTGCTTCATTAATTATGATGCCGGTTATTGTCGTCTTTATTATTTTCCAAAAAGATTTCATAAAGGGGCTTTCTCTCAGTGGAATTAAATAATAAATATCACATGTTATGGAGAATTAAATGTATCTACTTGCAATTGACGGCGGCGGAACTAAGACTAAGTTTGCTTTAGGCGACGCTGACGCCAAGATTTTACATGAAACAGTACGTTCCGGACTTGATTTCACCGAAATTGGAGCCGTTGGATTTGAATCAACATTAAGGGACGGCATGCAACAACTTTGTGACATAGCGGATATCGATGAAAAAAATATTAGTGGTGTTTGCATCGGTATTCCTTGCCTTGGCGAAATAGAAAAAAATGATATTCTGCAAATAGACATAGTGAAAAAAGTTTTCAAAAACACTTCTGCAATAATAGCTGTAAACGATGTTGTTATGGGAATGTTTGGATCACTTGGCTGTGAAAAAGGTATACATGTTGTTTGTGGCACCGGTTCAATGGCGGTGTGTATATCTCAAGTAGGTGAATATTTACGTTGCGGCGGTTGGAGTTCACAGTTTTCTGACGAAGGCTCCGGTTACTGGATAGGAAATAAAGCGATACAGCTGTTTTCAAAACAATCAGACGAGAGAGCCGAGAAGGATTGTTTTTATGAAATAGCAAAGCAGATGATGAACATTGATAATGATTTCGACATTATTACAATGTTTCAGGATGGTGCAACCAGAAGCGCAATTGCAGACGTTCAAAAGGTTCTTTATTGTGCAGCAGAGCAAGGTTCTGAACAGGCGGTAAAAATTTTCGAGTTAGCGGCTTTGGAACTTTACGAAATGGCTGAAAGCCTATATAAAAGGTTAGGAGAACCCAAGCAAGTTTTATTATCATATTCAGGTGGAATTATTGAGAAAAATGAATTTGTAAATAAACATTTCTGTGAGCTATGTGAAAAAAGTGGGAAATTTAATGTAATTGCCCCCAAGTTAACACCAACTCAAGGGGGACTAAATAAAATAAAAGATAAACTTAAGGAGAACATTTAAATGTACATTATAGAAAATGAAATAATGCAACAGCATATTTCGCTAAAAAAAACCTTTGAATACTTAAACGGGAAAAAAACAGACATAAGTAAAATGTTTGAAGATAATAATTTTAAACAAATACTGTTTATGGGTTGTGGTTCAAGCTTCATGCTTGCCCAAGCAGGCGCTGCAATGTTTTCATTAAAAACCGATATAAAAACATATGCAGTTGCAGGCGGAGACTTCCTGATTAGCCCGCAAGAATACGCAGGCTTATTAAAAGACTCTTTGGTTGTTTTGATTACCAGATCGGGAAAAACCAGCGAGATTGATTATGCAATAGATGCAATAACCAGTATATCTGGCGCTTACACTTTATGTATTCATGCCCAAAGCAATACTGTTATACCGCAAAAATCCAATTTTGAAATTGGTGTTGATTGGGCGTTCGATAACGCAGTTTGTCAAACAAGAACTATAACAAATTTCTACACCATATTAGCCTATCTTTTAGCTGTATACAGTAAAGATTTATCGCTTGAAAAAAGTATTGAATCTGCAATTAATAATAACGAAGAGTTTAAGAATAAATACCGACCTATGCTGGAAAGCGTTGTAGAAAAAGATTGGAACAAGGTTGTTGTTTTGGGGGATGGAGAACTAAGCGGTCTACTTTCCGAAGGTGCACTTGCTTTCAATGAGATATGCATTACGCCCGCCATTCATTTTAACATTCTGGATTTCAGACATGGTCCGGCCGTGTTGATTGACGATCAAACGCTAATGATTATTGTTCTTAGGGACAATAAAATTGAAATGCAATATGACTTTATTGCTGACATGAAAGGTAGAGGCGCTACGGTTTTGGCAATTTCGAAAGAGGAAAAAGTGCCACAGGCTGACTACAGTGTTACTGTTGATAGTTCGATTGAAGAATATGCTGCATGGGGCATACCTTGCATATATATTCCGCAGATGATATCATTTGCAAAGGCAAAGCAAACAGGGGTTAACCCCGATAGTCCTGAGGGGCTAGATCCGTATATATTGTTGTAAAGCAAGCTTATTTTAGAGGGAGGGTATAGTGTTCTACGGAAAAAATAAATTTAATATCGCATTTATTGGTGCAGGAAGTTGCTCCTTCACATCGTCTTTAGTGGGTGATATTTTATCCGAAAACTATATTGAAGGTGGTGAACTCCGATTGGTTGACCTTTACGAACCGGATTTAAACTTGGCTTATTTGGCAGTTAATGTTATGGTTGCCGACGCTCAAAAAGATTTTAAGGTTAGTAAGCATACCGATTACAGAACATGCCTACAAGATTTAGATTTTATTATCTTCACATTTGTTACAGGGAGATATGAATCCTGGAAAAGAGATATAGAAATATCTACAAAACATGGGGTGTTACAATCGGTAGGTGATACCATTGGGCCAGGAGGTATAATACGTGCAATTAGGAATGTTCCTATTGTGTATGAAATAGCAAAAGAAATGGAACAGGTCTGTCCTAATGCTTGGGCAATTAATTACACCAATCCCGAGGGTGCTATGTGTCTTGCATTGCAGCAGTACACAAAAATTCGTTCGTTTGGTTTATGCCATGGAACACCTGACACGGTAAATCAGATAGCGCAAAATGTTTATGGATTAGATAAAGGAAGCCTTTCATATAGGGCGGCCGGAATAAACCACATTACCTGGATAACAGAATTGATTCATAACGGCAAAGATCTTTATCCTACATTAAAAAGCGACATGATAAAAGCAGGATTTAACAAAGAAGAGCCGATATCCTTTGAGCTTTTCGAAAGATTTGGATTATATCCTGCACCGGGAGATAGGCATGTATCAGAATTTTTCCCTTATTATTTAAAGGATAAGGTTCTTAATGAAAAAAATTATACATGGAAAAATAACGATTTTGTTCGCGTAGAAGAATGGCGCAATCATGGCCAAAATAAGTTCGAAAAACTGTCTAAGGGTGATATTACTTATAAGGAATATGGAACTTCAGGAGAAACCGCAACACACTTTATTAAAGCTCTTGCTGGTGATGGCCACGCAAGAGAAATGGCAAACGTAATCAACAAAGGCCATATTGAGAATGTTTCAGACGGTATTGTTGTAGAGGTTCCGGTACATATCGACCAATTTGGTCTTCATCCTGAAAATGTTGGTAAGCTGCCGGCAGGCATAGCTGCAAAATGTGAAAGTCTTGGTAGAGAATATCAGTTGCTTGTAGAAGCGGCATTGACATGCGACAAAAATCTTGCATTGCAAGCAATGATGCTTGACCCAATAGTTGCCAACTGCTACTATCCTGAAGCTCTGCTGGATGAGTTATTGTTAGAATACAAAGGTGTTATTTCTGATAAATGGTTTACATAGTAACATATTCACCGATTTGTAATTTCGCTTAAGTGAGTCAATATTATGTTATGTAAGGGAGACATATGGTAAATACAGTTATTTTTGACATGGATGGACTATTGCTGGACACTGAAGCATGCTATGATAGTTTATGGCTTAAATATGGTGAGCAAAAAGGGTACCCCATTGACGTTGCATTTTTAAATAAGCTAAGGGGTACTAATCACATAACCGGCGCAAAGCTGTCAAAAGAAATTCTGGGCGAAGATTTTGACTTTGATATTGCTATGGACTATTGCTACAGCCATGTATTCAAAAATGTGGAAAATAACAAATTGAAAATAAAACCCGGTGCGCTAGAGTTGCTGGATTATTTAAAAGAAAAAAACTATAAGATTGGCCTTGCAACTTCAACATACAAAGACATTGCCATAAAGCTGTTAACCGGAACCGGACTTTACGGCTATTTTGACGTAATGATATATGGTGATATGGTGAAAAACTCTAAACCGGCCCCTGATATATTTTTACAGGCAGCAAAATGTTTGGGAGAGGATCCTGCAAACTGTGTTGTATTTGAAGATTCAAATAATGGGGTGCACGCAGCATTTGCTGCGAACTGCAAAGTTATAATGGTGCCGGACATGGAGAAGCCAACTGAGGAAACTTTGAAAAAAGCTTGCACAGTATTAAACAATTTGCTTTTAGCTATTGAATTTTTCGATGTTGAGCATTCTTTAGATAAAGCTACTGATTAGCACAACTCATCTCGGTAAAATAGCTTACAATAATGAATATTTTATTATCTGGCATCTTACAAACAAGCGCATATTTTCACCCAGAATCTTGCAAAAAGCAAGTAAAGGCAGGTGTTGATTATATCTGGATAGAGCAGAGAAGATGCTGGCGAGATTGTTTTAAAACATTTATGATTTGGTAATAATTTATCGAGTTAGAGGTTCTATTTTAAAGGAATGCAGAAGAATGGCTGCATTATAACTGACAGATGTACAAAATTAGTTTTATTCGTGTAAATTTTTATTATAGGTCTTGAAAAAAGAAGTTTTTTGTGGTACAACGTAGTTCGTAGTAAATCTACATGGGGTATTAGCGCAGTTGGTAGCGCGCCATCGGCAAACCAGCCCTAAGAGCAAAGTAAATTTCCGAAGAAAAATCCCGCAAAACCGCATAGATATAGAGACTAAAAATTTTAGGGTATTAGCTAACCCAAACACACGACGGCACAGAAAGTGCAAAAAAAGATGTAATTCATATAACATATAAGTATTTCGTGATAGCAGAGTGCTATCGCGTTTTTTTATTCAAAATTAATAGATAATAATTTTAAATTAACACACAAATAGAAAATCCGAAGTATCATAAGAAAACCATCTTGTGGTGCTAATTCAAAGATAACACATCCCATTTGCTATGTATATGAATATCACTTGACAGATGTTTATTGATAGTGTATTCTTAATAGAGAACAAGCGTTCTTTATTAAGTGGTTTAGTAGGTGGTAATATGGCTCAAGTTTTAAAGGATGAATTAAGAATAAAGATATTAGTTTCTGCCAAAGATGAATTTTTAAAAAATGGTATTGCAGGCTCGTCTATGAGAGAGATTGCAAAAAAGGCCGAAACTCCGGTCGGAAATGTTTATAAATACTTTAAAAACAAGCAAGATTTAGTAAATACAGTCTTATACCCTTTGCTAACAAAATTAGACAACTATAGTTTTAGATTACTAAGCGACAAAGTTTTGTTAAACAGAGAGACAGTTAGTGAGTTTTTAGTTGGCTGGGTTGATAATTTGGTTGAGTTACAAAGCTGCTATCCCATCGAAATGAATATTATTGTCAACGACGAACAGATTAATCTTGATTACC